>CAVCAX010000350.1:0-8195 GCA_963599995.1 Coprobacillus sp. CAG:698 | reverse complement strand
ACTTCAGAAACTCACTCGCCGTCAGGGCGGGAAGTCCTTTATACTTACGCTGTTCATTCACCGCCGCGCGCATGAAATTCACCATGCTCACGCCCGGAATTTCCACGGGATACTGGAAACTGAGGAAAAGCCCTTCATGGCTGCGGTCTTCCGGAGTCAACTCCAACAGATTCTTGCCATTAAAAGTCACACTTCCCTTCGTCACCTCATACGCCGGATTCCCCACCAGTACGGAAGAAAGCGTACTCTTACCCGAACCGTTGGGCCCCATGATAGCGTGTACCTCTCCTGCATTCACAGTCAGGTTGATGCCTTTCAATATCTCTTTGCCATTAATACTGGCATGCAAGTCTTTTATCTCTAACATGATTCTATTTACGATTTTACAATTTACGATTTACGATTGATAATGCTTCTAAAGACGATTCACATTTACCATTCAGTTCCAATCGTAAATCGTAAATCGTCTGATTGTCCAATCATCCTACGCTACCTTCCAACGACACCGCCAGCAGCTTTTGCGCTTCCACGGCAAACTCCATCGGAAGTTTGTTCAGTACCTCTTTGGCATACCCGTTTACAATAAGTCCGATGGCATCCTCGGTCGGGATACCGCGCTGATTGCAATAGAATATCTGGTCCTCACTGATTTTACTGGTGGTAGCTTCATGCTCCACTACAGCCGTCTCATTGTGGATGTCCATATAAGGGAATGTGTGAGCGCCGCATTTATCGCCCAGCAACAGCGAGTCGCATTGGCTGTAATTGCGGGCATTGTCCGCCTTTTCGGATACGCGGACCAGACCCCGATAGGAGTTTTCACTCTTTCCTGCCGAGATTCCCTTACTGACAATCGTGCTGCGGGTATTCTTTCCGAGGTGGATCATCTTCGTACCGGTATCTGCCTGCTGGTGATTGTTTGTCACCGCCACCGAATAAAACTCGGCTGTAGAGTTGTCACCGGAAAGAATGCAGGAAGGGTATTTCCAGGTAATCGCCGAACCGGTCTCCACCTGTGTCCACGACAGTTTGCTGTTTACTCCCTTGCAGTTGCCGCGCTTCGTCACAAAGTTATAAACACCTCCTTTTCCTTCGGCATCTCCCGGATACCAGTTCTGGACAGTAGAATATTTCACTTCGGCCCGGTCGTGCACCATGATCTCCACAATGGCGGCATGCAACTGGTTTTCGTCACGCATCGGTGCGGTACATCCCTCCAGATAGGAGACATACGAATCGTCATCGGCCACAATCAAGGTACGCTCAAACTGCCCCGTGTTTGCCGCATTGATACGGAAGTAAGTAGAAAGCTCCATCGGGCAGCGGACGCCTTTCGGAATATAGACAAACGAACCGTCGGAGAATACAGCCGAATTCAAGGCTGCAAAGAAATTATCACGATAACCGACCACCGAGCCAAGGTATTTCTTCACCAGATCGGGATGTTCACGGACCGCCTCGCTGAACGAGCAGAAAATGATCCCTTTCTCCATCAGCGTCTCCTTATAAGTAGTCTTTACAGAGACAGAGTCCATCACGGCATCCACCGCCATCCCGCTCAGCGCCATCTGCTCTTCCAGCGGAATACCTAATTTATTGAATGTCTTGATCAACTCCGGATCGACCTCATCCCTGCTTTTCGGTCCTTCTTTTTTCTTTGTCGGGTCGGCATAGTAAGATATTGCCTGATAATCTATCTCAGGGATACGGAGATGCGCCCAAGTAGGCATCTCCAGCGTCCGCCAATAGCGAAACGCTTTCAAGCGGAACTCCAGCAGCCATTCCGGTTCCTCCTTTTTGGAAGAGATGAGCCGGATTACATCTTCATTGAGTCCTTTCTGGATGATATCCGTATGCACCTCCGTAGTGAAGCCGTATTTATACTTCTCCTGCGTAAGTTCCTTTACATATTTATTGGGGTCTTCTTGTTGCATCATTTATTGAGTATATATTGTTGTGTCACTTCTTTTGCCACAGGGAAGAATATTCCCGCAAACTTTTCCATGGGGTAATATAACACAGATTCCTCCTTTTTTGTTTTACTGATCAGCGTATTGTCTGCATCGATGAATTCGATTACACAAATGATCAGGCTGGTGAACAGCAGAAACTTCAATGCTCCCAAACCACTGCCGAGCCAGCGGTTCAGCCATCCCAAGGAGACGGCCTCCATCGCTTTGGTCAGCAACGACGCCACCAGAGTAAAAATCAGCGGTACGGCAATCCAGATGATGACAAAAGCAAGAATCTGCGCAACCGTCATCGAGTCGGTCACCGTAGGACAGAGCTTCTCCGCCAATGACGCATACAACGCCTTCGCCGCCAGCAATCCAACGATCAATCCCAATATGGAAGCAAGCTGCCTGATGAAACCTTTCATAAAACCAACCACCACACCGGCACCGACTATAACCAGAATTACAATATCGATAGTTACCATGAATACAGTTGAATGTTCTGAGTCGAAAACCTTATTCGGCCGAACGTCGAGATAAAAAAACTCAGCGTCCGTTTAAAGTCGGAAAACAGTTGAGAGTTGAGAGTTAAAACCAACTGCATTATCTATCACATTGCAAGTAACTTTCAACTTTCAACTCTCAACTTTCAACGAACTAAGACTTTCAACCCATAAGGTCTTCAATCCATTTTATAGTGTTTGTTTTACCTCTACTTCTTCATACGTTTCGATCATATCGCCCACCTTCAAGTCGTTCGTACCTACCAGGCTGATACCGCACTCGAAGTTCGTTCCGACTTCCTTCACATCGTCCTTGAAACGTTTCAATGCGTTGATCGCTCCCGAGAAGATAACGATACCGTCGCGAATCAGGCGCGCCTTGTCGCTGCGTTTCACCTTTCCGGTCTTCACCATCGCACCGGCAACTGTACCGACTTTCGTGATGTTGAACACCTCGCGAACCTCGATAGTGGCAGTAACCACCTCTTTCACTTCCGGAGCCAACATACCTTCCATGGCCGCTTTCACCTCTTCGATGGCATCGTAGATAACCGAGTATTTGCGGATATCCACCCCTTCCTTGTCCGCCATTCTTTCGGCAGCACCGGAAGGACGAACCTGGAATCCGATGATGATAGCATCAGAGGCAGCAGCCAAAGATACATCCGATTCGGAAATCTGTCCCACGCCCTTATGGATCACATTCACCTGAATTTGCGGAGTGGAGAGTTTGATCAGTGAGTCGCTCAGAGCCTCTACCGAACCATCCACGTCACCTTTCACGATGATATTCAGTTCCTGGAAGTTGCCCAATGCAATACGGCGGCCCAACTCATCCAATGTAAGAATCTTCTGCGTACGCAAGCCCTGTTCACGTTGCAGCTGCTCACGCTTGCTGGTAATCTCACGCGCTTCCTGATCGGACTCTACCACGTGGAAAGTATCACCGGCAGCCGGTGCACCGTTCAATCCCAGGATCAATGCAGGTTCCGAAGGACCGGCTGATTTAATACGCTGGTTACGCTCATTGAACATGGCTTTCACACGTCCGTAGCTTGTTCCTGCCAGCACGATATCCCCCACTTTCAGCGTACCGTTGGATACGAGTACCGTAGCCACATAGCCACGTCCTTTGTCCAAAGTGGATTCAATGATAGATCCCGTGGCATTGCGGTTCGGATTGGCTTTCAGTTCGAGCATCTCGGCTTCAAGCAATACTTTTTCCATCAACTCGCTAACGCCCTGACCTTTTTTGGCAGAGATATCTTGTGACTGGTATTTACCTCCCCATTCTTCCACGAGGAAATTCATAGCAGCCAGTTCTTCTTTAATCTTATCCGGATTAGCCGTCGGCTTATCCACTTTATTGATGGCAAATACGATAGGCACACCGGCAGCCATTGCATGGTTGATGGCCTCCTTCGTCTGCGGCATCACATTATCATCAGCCGCAACAATGATGATGGCGATATCCGTCACTTTCGCACCACGGGCACGCATGGCTGTAAACGCCTCATGCCCCGGAGTATCCAGGAAAGTAATCTTACGTCCGTCCTCCAGTGTCACGTGGTAAGCACCGATATGCTGCGTGATACCACCGGCCTCACCGGCGATAACGTTTGCTTTACGGATATAGTCGAGCAACGAAGTCTTACCGTGGTCTACGTGTCCCATCACCGTTACAATCGGTGCACGCGGTTGCAGATCCTCTTCCGCATCTTCTTCCTCGACGATGGCCTGTGCCACTTCCGCACTTACATATTCCGTCTTGAAGCCGAACTCTTCCGCCACCAGATTAATTGTTTCCGCATCCAAACGCTGGTTGATGGAAACCATTATACCGATGCTCATGCAAGTAGCGATAACCTGGTTGACAGATACATCCATCATGCTTGCCAGTTCGTTGGCGGTTACGAATTCCGTCAGTTTCAATACCTTGCTCTCTTCCAACTCCTGGTTTTCCAGTTCCTGCATACGGTTGGAAACCATCTCCCGTTTTTCCTTACGGTATTTGGAAGCCTTGTTCTTGCCTTTTGTTGTCAAACGGGCCAACGTTTCCTTTACCTGCTTGGCTACGTCTTCCTCGCTCACTTCCTGTTTCACCACCGGCTTCTTGAAACGGTCTTTATTGTTGTTGCGGTTCCGGTTTTGTCCCCCGCCTTGTCCGGCAGGCTTCTGGCTGTTGGGAGTAGGATGCGTAAAGTTAGAGGCCACATTGTTGACATCCACCTTTTCCTTATTGATGCGGATGCGCTTTTTCTTTCCGTTTGCATCGACACTCTCTTTAGGAGCACCTTTGGCAATCTTGCTGTCGTCTTTGCGGATCTCCTTGATGATCGCATCTTTCATCTGTTTTCTCTGATCCTGACGCTGCTTTTCCTTCTCTTCGCGTTCTTTCCGTTTCTCCTCTTTCGATTTCTTCTTCGGTCGGGTCGACTGGTTCAATGCCGCCAGGTCAATCTGTCCGATGACATTAATCTTAGAGACAAATTCCGGCTGACGGATCTTGAAGACATCATCCTCTTGCTTTCCGATCTCAGACGCCTCCGGAGCTTTCACAGCAGGCTCGGCCTTTTCTTCTTTTTTCACTTCCGGTGTCGCCTCCACCTTCGGTTCTTCCTTTTTCACTTCTTCCACTACTTTTTCTTCTACTACCACCGGTTTCGGTTGTTCTACCACTACAGGCTCCACCTTTTCCTTCACGGGTTCTGTTTGTGTGTCCGGTGCTACGGTTTCTTCCTTCTTCACCTCAGCAACAACCGGTTTTGCAGCCTCCTCCTTTTTCACTTCTTCAGCTACCGCAGGAGCGGACTGTTGCGGTTGCGGTTTCGATTCGTTTGCCGGTTCTTTTTCCGCTTTCCGGTTGAATTTATTCAAATCAATTTTTCCGACAGGTTTAAACTTCGGACGTGCATCTTCGGGAACGACAGTCTTGATAACATCCTCCGCCTTAGGTTTCTCCGGCTGTTTTTCGTATCCATCGATAGACACCGATGCCTTATTGCGGTCCTTGTTCTGACGTTCCTGGATAAAACGTTCTGATTCAAGCCGAAGATTCTTGTCCGTACTGAACTCTTTCACGAGCATAGCATACTGTTCTTCGGTAATTTTCGTATTCGGGTTCGCCTCCACGGTATACCCTTTCTTTTGCAGGAACTCAACTACCGTTGCGATTCCCACATTCAAATCTCTTGTTACTTTGTTTAACCTTATCGTCATACTTTAAATTAAAAGAATAATGGAGTGAAGATATTTACGATTTCACGATTGCCGATCAGACATTTAATTTTCTTTCATCTACAACCCACAATATAGAGAGCAGCTCCAATCGTAAATCGTAAACAGTCTAACCGTAAATGAAATTATTCATTGTCTTCAAACTCCGATTTCAAAATACGTAATACCTCGTCCACGGTTTCCTCTTCCAAGTCCGTCTTTTCGATCAACATCTCACGAGGCGCATTCAACACAGCCTTGGCCGTATCGATTCCGATAGCTTTGATAGCATCGATCACCCATCCGTCGATTTCATCCTTGAACTCATCCAGATAGATATCTTCATCCTGCGCATTCTCATCCAATTCACGGAACACGTCGATAGTGTACTCGGTCAACATACTGGCAAGTTTGATATTCAAACCGCCTTTACCAATAGCCAGCGAAACCTCTTCCGGGCGGAGGAACACCTCAGCCTTGCGTTCTTCTTCGTTCAATCGTATGGAAGAAATTTTCGCCGGACTCAAGGCACGCTGAATAAACAAGGAGATATTCGACGTATAGTTAATCACGTCGATGTTCTCGTTACGAAGCTCTCGAACGATGCCATGAATACGACTACCTTTTACACCTACACAGGCTCCTACCGGGTCGATTCTGTCATCATAAGACTCTACCGCAATTTTGGCGCGTTCGCCGGGGATGCGGGCAATTTTTTTAATGGTGATCAGACCATCGTTAATTTCCGGTACTTCCATTTCGAACAGACGTTGCAGGAAAACGGGAGACGTACGCGAAAGGATAATCTTCGGATTGTTGTTTTTGTTGTCCACACGGGCCACCACTGCACGTGCTGTTTCTCCTTTGCGATAGAAGTCCGCCGGGATCTGTTCTGTTTTCGGCAGCAACAGTTCGTTTCCTTCGTCATCCAGCAGCAGCATCTCTTTTTTCCATATCTGATATACTTCTGCATTAATGATCGTACCTACTTTATCACTATATTTATTATAAATACTGTCTTTTTCAAGCTCAAGAATCTTAGAAGCCAGTGTCTGGCGGAGATTCAAGATCGCACGACGGCCGAACTTTGCAAAGATCACCTCATCGGTCACCTCTTCGCCTACTTCATACGAAGCGTCTATCTTCTGTGCTTCCGTCAAGGAAATCTGCATATTCGGGTTTGTCAAATCTTCGTCTGCCACTACCTCGCGGTTACGCCATATTTCAAAATCCCCCTTGTCCGGATTCACAATTACGTCGTAATTTTCATCAGTGCCAAACATTTTCGCGATAACACTACGGAACGACTCTTCGAGCACGCTTACCATCGTCGTTCTATCGATATTTTTCAGTTCCTTAAATTCCGAAAATGTATCAATCAAGCTGATTGTTTCTTCTTTCTTGGCCATAATTATTTAAAACTAATTAAGTATTTAGTGTATTTTATTTCATCATAACGGAAAGTTTCATCTTCTTCCACCAATTTGGGACGTTTTGCTCCTTCCGGCTTCACCTTTTTCTGCACAGCCACCACAAACTTCTCTTCATCGGCCTCTTTCAACACGCCGGTCAGCTTGCGGCCCTCTTTCGTCAAGACCTCCACATCACTGCCGATGTGATTGTAATACTGCTGCAACACTTTAAAAGGCTGTCCGATTCCTGCCGAACCTACTTCCAGTTCGTAATCTTCTTCTTCACGATTCAGTTTCGATTCGATAAAGCGGCTCAGCTCCACACAATCTTCAATCCAAACACCTTCTGCGTGGTCTATTTCGACCACAATCTTGTCATCGGGGCTTACGGTTACTTCCACCAGAAAGTAGTCTTTTCCCTCCAGCCACTCTTCAACAATCTGACTAACAGTTTTCTTTTCTATCATTGATTAGCTATATAAGAACAAAAAAAGGAGCTTAATCGCCCCTCCACCTTTCATCCATTTCGGTTGCAAAGATATAAATAATCTGTTCGACTACAAAATATTAGAGAAAAAAAGATTGATTTAACGGTTCAAACGGGAATTATATTACAGACACGCCCTTTCAACACTTCAAGATAAGGGGTAAAACATATAATCTTATGAGACAGAAGCTTATACTTTATGAAATGAATTATCACGTTCCATACTGCATGAGATGCACATGTCAAGCACAACGAGATATGCATCTCGAACAACATGAGATGTACATCTCATGCATACAATCTCTATTGTTTCAGGAAAAGAAGTAAGGAGGTACAAGCGGAAAGAAGATACTGTTGAAAGACAACGCGGAAAAATAAAAGGCCGATAGCTTGTTTCATGCTATCGGCCCTTTTACTATGGTTCTAAAGGTCTAAAAGACCTTGTCGTATCACTTATTCGGAGTCTCCCACTTCTTTGTATCCGTACAAACCACGTTCACCGTTTGGTCACCCGTCTGGATGCGGAAGTCACCTTTCTCCAAAATCCACTTGCCGTCATAGCCTACAAAAGCAAGGTCGGAGCCTTTCAGTTTCAATGTCACGGTCTTTGTCTCACCCGGTT
>CAVCAX010000349.1:20784-21610 GCA_963599995.1 Coprobacillus sp. CAG:698 | reverse complement strand
ATTACTGACTTCGCAATCTGTTCTTTGCGATTAGTCTCATGGCGTTTCAACCAGTTGCCAAAATGGGTTTGAGCATTAAGTTCCACACCCAACAAAAACAACAAAATAGAAAAAAGTAGTCTTGCTTTCATCTGTCTGTAATTTTCAAAATCCACAATTATATTAGAACATGTAAAGATAGAAACTTTTGAAAAAGTATAAAAATGGCATTCTAATCAAAAGCGATTAAACCGATAAAATTAACGCCTATCATGCAAAAAACAGCAACTATATTACCTGTTTTTTTTCAAAGACCACCTCTTACAATACTCCTAATACGCTGAAATATAATCAAGATACGTAGGTTAATCCACCATTTTCTTTATCTTTGCCGACTCTCACTGTGATTTTTTTTATTCCCCAACGACCTATAACATAAAAAGCAATCGAATAAAGCCAATGGACTCAAGAGTCACACAAGCCACCGAAAGCATAGAGCAGGAATTTTTATCCGTTATCCGGGAATACGAGCGGGTGATATACAAAGTGTGCTATCTATACACCACCCCCACGGCTACCCTCAACGATCTATATCAGGACGTGGTGTTCAACCTATGGAAAGCCTTCCCTAAATTCCGTAGGGAATGTAAAATATCAACATGGATCTATCGCATCGCACTGAATACCTGCATCAGTTTTATCCGCAAAGAGAAGAATGTGCCGGAATTTGTCACACTAAACCGGGAAGGAGACTGGATAACCGAAGAAAACGATCCGCTTCAGGAAATGCTCCGTCAACTTTACCGGATGATCAACCAGCTGGGACAACTCGACAAATCCATCATAC
>CAVCAX010000349.1:15168-20774 GCA_963599995.1 Coprobacillus sp. CAG:698 | reverse complement strand
CTTTATCTCGAAGAAAAAAGTTATGACGAAATATCAGAAATCACCGGTCTGACCGTAACGAACGTAGCGACCAAACTTAGCCGTATTAAAGATAAATTAAAAAAAATGAAGAAGGAGGAATAAAAGATATGGAACTGGATGAACTTAAAAGATCATGGAACGCATTGGATGAACATTTAAAAGACAAAAAGCTGGTCAAAGACGAAGACATATCCCAACTCATCAACCATGCCACAAAAAATATCAATGCAATCAGCCGCTTGAACAAAAGATTACGCATTATCTCTCTGACCATCATTGCATTGTTTATACTGGCACTTCTACATGACGGTGTATTCCCGGATATCTACTATCAGATTATCCTTATAGCTCTGATACCGGCCTTAGGATGGGACATATTCACCTCCCGCTATCTCAGTAATACAAAGATAGACGACCAGCCGCTTGTCACCGTCATTTCCCGCTTCAACCGTATGCACCGCTGGATAATCTGCGAACGGATCATCGGCATTGGTTTCATTTTGTTTATGGCTGTATTCTTCTTTTTCTATCGGGAAGTATGGCAACACGGCATCGGAATGATTATTCTCTTCTTCGTGATATGGGCAATAGGCATTGTCATTCCCCTTTCGATATACCGTAAAAACATAGGACGCCTCCGCGAGATAAAGAAAAACCTCGGAGAATTGAAAGAATTAAAAGAAAACAATTAACATCCGCTCGATAGACCGAACCGTATCAACAGAAACTTCTCTCTTCTCTTTAACAAAATGAAGTCTTCTCTGTCTATACACTGAGTACAGCGGAGAAGACTTTATACGATTGTTATCTCACTCCTTCCATTCACTGATTTATGCAACTGCACCTGTACGGAGATACGTTCGCTCATCTCCTGTACATGTGAAATCACTCCGATCTTGCGTCCTTGCATCTGCAACTGTTCCAATGCTTCCATAGCGGTACGCAGACTGTCGGCATCCAAGGATCCGAAACCTTCGTCAATAAAAAGAGATTCCACTTTCAGGTTGTTGCTCGACAAGGATGAAAGCCCCAAGGCGAGTGCCAGAGATATCAAGAAAGACTCTCCGCCGGACAACGAATAAACGGTACGCACCTCATCGCACATATCACAATCAACAACTTGCAGAGCCAATGTACCGGGTACCTGCTGAAGTCTATAGCGCTTGGAAAGATAAGCCAAATGTTTATTGGCATGCAGCAACAACAGGTTCAAGGTGTAGCTTTGGGCTATCACTTTGAACTTTGTCCCGTCGGCGCTTCCGACCAGCTTATTCAGTTTGGCCCATTGCCCGGCAACTTTCTGTTTTTCTTTCCATTCCGCTTCTATTCCCATCAGCCGTTTCTTATTCTGCTCTTGCTGCAACAAACGGGCCTCGACAACGGAAAGCAAGCGTTCTGTCTCCCGGTTTGCCGATTGACAGGCGACAATCTCTTCAGACAAATGCTCCGGATTCTCTATTTTCTTCTGCTGATCGGACAGTTCAATAACCGTTTGCGAAAGCTGTTTGATCTCTCCTTGTATCCCCAAAATACGGACATGAACCGATTCCGTTTTTTTACGGGCAAGTTCCAATGCCTCATTCAACTCTTTTTCCCGCCGAAGTACCACCGCTTCAGCCTCATCCGCCGTTTTTCCTTTCAAAAGCCCGGCACGCAACTGCTGCAACTCTCCCAATTCCTTGTCCGTTGTTTGAAAACGTAACAGTTCGGCAGCTTCCGCCTGCCTGGCCATAGACAATTGTTCTGTAATGGCAGTCAATTGCTGGATCAACAGCCGGAGCCGGTTCACCTCCTCCCGAAAAGCATCATAATGTGTGCGCAGTTGTTTTAACCGATTGTCCTGTTGCTGCCATTCGGTATAGAGAAGCTGATACTGTTTCATCTTCTCCTCCAATGCACAAAGAGCCTGCTGCAACTCAGCCAAACGTGCATCCAGATACTCCGGCGTACGCTCAGCGACCGGATAGTCCGCTAAAACCTCTTCCTGGGCTTTCTGCTGAACGGTATAATTGTTTATATCCCGTTGAAGGGCAATGACACGATTGTTTAATTGGTTATAAATGTCGGAGGCTGATTTATACTCCTTTTCGATCGAATGATAAAGAGTATCGGCCACCTCATTATCCTGTCGGTAGGGATGCGATTGACTGCCACATACCGGACAGGCTTCCCCATCGTGCAAATCACGGCGTAGCGCCACCACATCTTTACTGATTGCCATACGGGCATTGTCATAAAGTCTTTGTAGTGAGGCCACTTGTTCTTGCTTTACAGCCAGTTGCCGCATCAAGGCAACCAGTTCAGCAGAAGTTTCTTCCTGCTTGGCACATAATTGGGCAAGTAACCGGCCGGCCTGAGCAGCACGCTGCATCTGTGTCTGTTGCTTCAGCAGTTTATTCTGCTCTTCACTGACAGACTGAATACCAAAAGCATTAAGGCGAGACACCCGATTATCATTTTCCTGCTGAAGAGCCGTCAACTGCTGTTCTTCATGAAGTAAAAGCGGTTCTATCTGTTGCAAATCAACGGGTAGAGAGTTATCCAAGGAACCTTTCCCTTTCAGCAATCTGCATATAGAGTTTTGCAACCCGCTGAGCGCCTCTTTTCCTGCACGGTATTTCTTTTCAATCTCTGCAGTCTGTTTCCGGGCAAGCAGCAAGGCCTGTTCCGATTGTCGATACAGGCTTCGCAGACTCTGCAGACGGACATCCAATTCGCGCGCCTTGCGCAACTCCGGCTGTAAAGCCTCCCATTGCTCCCGGAAGCGAGCCAGATAATCCATCTGTTCCGTAAGATTGGTCTGAAGTTTTTTCAGTTCTTCCATACCAGCCGATTCCTCCTGCTGCTTTTCGTGCAACTGCTTTTGCCGTACTTTGAGAGACTGTACAATGTTCAGTTGGGCATTCAGTTCCGTAAGACGCTTTGTTCCGACAAGACGAAGTCCGGTAAGACGCTCTTGCTCTTTTTGCTGCAACAAGAGTTCTTCCTCCGGCATAAGTTCGATGAGACTGATTGTATTTTTGAGAAGGTTCATCGCTTCGTCAGCCGCCTTGCTACGAGCATAAATCTCCCGGGAGATACGCGAATAAATCTCCGTACCGGTAAGTTTCTCCAACAATTCCGCCTTCGCAGATTCACGGGACTTCAGAAATGTGGCAAAATCATTCTGAGCAAGTAATACCGTGCGTGTAAACTGTTCGTAAGTGAGTCCCACCAAAGCTACCAATTGACCCAACAACTCCGTTTTCGTGCCTTGCAGTTCCTCTTCCTTATCCAAGTCGGTAACCTGAATGACTTGAGGTTGCAAAGAACCGGTAGCCTTGCTACGGGCACGTCGGACCGACCAACGGGAACGGTAGCGTCTTCCGGTTACCCCGATAAAATCCACCTCGGCAAATCCCTCTCCCGTTCCTCTGCGGAGAATATTCTTCACATCCGACTGATTCACCTGGTTTTCACCGACATCAGACAGATAAAGATTTTCTCCCGATGCAACAAAACGGGGTGTCTTATCATAAAGCGCCAGGCACAAAGCATCCAATATCGTCGATTTTCCGGCTCCCGTAGGACCGGAAATGGCAAATATACCGGCCGAACGAAGAGGTTCAGCGGTGAAATCCACTTCAAAACTCCCTTCGATAGAAGCCAGGTTCTTTAATCGTATTGTCAATATCTTCATAATAAATTAATGTAGCAACAATTCAATATACCAATTGGCTATCCCTCTTCTCTCACTACCTCCTCAAACAACCGTTCCAGTTCTTCCGGCATTTCCGTCTGATAAGTATTCTCAAAAGTCATCTTAAGAACTTGTAAAGGATTCATTTCCTGCAATCCGGCAGCCACCAATGTTTCCTCTTCCTGTACGCCTGTCTTTGCCTGTCGATATACCGAAACAATACGTGCCAGGCGAACAGCTTTATCAGCCAGCATTTCTTCTATCTGTTGCCGGAGCATCGGTTCCGGTTCTGCCAACAGCACTTTTACTTCCAGATAAGGGTAATGAGATATTCCTTCGTCCTCTTCCGTCTGTAACGGCAACCGGTCAAGCTCATCCAGTACTTCTTCCGGAGCGGCAGCCTTCCCTTTCGGTACACTTAGCAAACGGACCAATGGAGTATATTCCCGCTTTTCTATTCCCGTTACCTGCCCTTCGGCAAGAGTCACCACTACAACACCATGATGATAATCTTTTTCTGCAAACGACATCGGCAACGGACTGCCGGCATAACGAATGTTCTCGTGTCCCGACACGCGCTGGGATTTATGAATATGTCCCAATGCCGTATAAACAATCTGCCCGGTGAAAGTATCGGGTGAGACACATTCCAATCCTCCGATAATGGTCCGTTCGCTGAAATCGCGTTCCGCAATCTCCGACCCCGTAGCTTGCAGATGGCCCATGGCAACTATTGCCTGTCCCTCTTTTCTACGCTCTATCGCTCTGTTTTGCAGACGTGCATAAAGTTCTCTCACCCCCTCTGCATACGGATTCCCATCAGTCGCTACCACCGGATAATCTCCTTGCCGCAGGAAAGGTACTGCCAGGCAAAGGGCTTCCACTTCCCCACTGCGATTCTTCAATTCTACAATCAAATCATCGTAATCGATCTCTCCGTCACGTCTCCGAACTATTCCTTTGATATCGGTACGCATTTCCTGTAATAGCGGTAAAGGAGCTTCAAGGCGTGCAGCAGAGTCATGATTACCCGCTACAACCACCAATTGTAATTGTGGATTTTCGGTTGTCACTTTTCGGATAAAGCGGTAAAACATGCGTTGGGATGCAGCAGACGGGTTGGAAACATCAAAAACGTCACCGGCAATAAGCAACACATCAATCTCATTTTCTTTCAGTTCGCGGGCCAGCCAATCCAGAAAGTGCGCATGCTCTTCCACACGGTCGTAACCGAAGAAAGTCTGTCCCAAATGCCAGTCGGCAGTATGCAAGATGCGTATCATCGAAATATCTATATCAAAAACATTTATTCAAGAATCAGCCCAAAGACAGGTAAAAACAACTGTAGGTCCATCATCCGTCTCTGCATTTACCGTATAGGAGCCACCAAAATAACGAATAAAATGGCTATTAATTTCGTTACGGATCAATATCTTTTTATCTTTTGCGTTTTCTTGTGCAAACTGTGTGCCGACCACCCGAAAAACCAACATCGAACCAGCCTCGTCCTTTTCTACGTAAAGCGTTACAGGACCTCCCCCTTCTCCCGAAACGAGTAATCCGCGCAATAAAGACATCAACCATTTCTTGTCGGTACGTATATTCTGAGACTCCACGGCAGTCCGCAAAACCACCTTCATATTTTCATTCCCCACTTGCCCGTTGACAAAACCTACTATTTCGCGGCAGAGTGCAATTGCCTCTACTTCCGTCTGTTCATACTGTATCTTCCCGGATTCCAGACGCGAAAGTTCCAATATGTTATTTACATAATCCAGCAGTTGTTCGGCATTTTCCTGTATGATTTTTCCGTACCCCAGTTTGCTTTCCTGATCCAAATCATCCGACTCAGCCAGTAATTCCGCAAAACCGACAACCGCATTCAATGGAGTACGTACATCATGAC
>CAVCAX010000349.1:12775-15158 GCA_963599995.1 Coprobacillus sp. CAG:698 | reverse complement strand
TGGCTATGTTATCCTCTTCGGAATGCAACGCTGCCTCTGCCGCCGCACACTCTGCCAACGTCGTCTTCTTGGAGAGATAATGCGTATAAACGTAAAACAGAAAAGCCAAAACAGAAAGAATCAGTAATATGACAAAGACCCGCCAATAATTCGTGTTCCTGATCTTCTGCTTTTCGAGCAACAGCTCATCAATGTGATAAATCTCCTTCATCTGATTCAGCTGGTCGGCAGAAAAAGCATTGTTTAAAGAGTCCTGTGTCCTTACCAGATAACGACGGGTTGCAATCGCCTCATCAATATCCCCTTTTTCAAATAAAGTAGTCGCCTTGTAATTTATCAACGTCCCGAATATGAATACATAATCTTTCAATACGATGGGAGTCACCTCATCAATAAAAGCAATACTCTTGTCATACTCTTTGGTACGCGCAAAATACTGCAAGCGTACCAGTTGGACATTCAACCAGAATACCGGGTCGACATGAGGGGCAAGCAGGGCCTGTGCACGTTCAATATGCTCCAAAGCCTGTTCATACTTTTTCCCATTCAAATAATGCAACACATATTTCACTTCACAGTCTATCGCCAGGTTGGTCCAGTTGTTTTTAGCCTCCGGTTCATCAGCCATCACTTCCCGTAAAGTCTTCTCCATTTCACGCAGGTAAGGCATCTTCGAGCTGTCGTCTCCTATGTCCCCATAAATCTGAGTGATCCGTGAAAGAATATCTACTTTCAAGAACGGTTCTGTTCCGGGTTCAAATTCATGATATGCCTTCATCAAAACCTTAAGCGACTCTTCCTTACGGCTGGATACGGAGTAAGCACATCCCAAGCTATTGTACGCGGCAATCTTCCCATTATTACTATTATGAGCCACGGCCTCTTCCAACACCTCCTTAGTGACATATACAGCTTTCTCTATCAATCTTTTGGAAGCCAATGCCCGACCGATAGCCGCTTTCCGTTCCAAATAGTAATCATAAGTTTCCACCTTGGGTGCCAGCTCTTTCAGTTGCTCCACCCAATAAGTCAGGCTGTCCGGATCATGCTTCTTATCGTAATAGCCTGCCAAGTAATAGGCTCCCTCATTTTCATAATAAATATTCTTCTGTCGTTTTGCTTCTTCATAAAGGGCGGTTGCAAAGTATCTGTTATAAGGAAAATACTGATGCCGGTAAGCCATATTTTGAAGATAAGCCAATCGGGCAGCATCCGAAGGCATCCCTTCCACCAAAGCCAAAATGCTGTCGCGATAAGCAATTTCTTCATTTTTCTCAGCCAACAGGCTAACGGGTAGAAAAATAACAGAGATCAAACACAGGATTATTTTTTTCATAAAAGCAGCCGTTATATTTGTTTGGATTCACTCTTTATCGGATGCAGAAAACAGAAACGCGCACCCTCCGTATACTTATCGTCAATCCAAATCCTTCCTTTCAGTCTTCTCAAAATCTGCAGACAGATAGACAATCCCAATCCGGTTCCCTGTACAAAATCATTCAGCTTCTCAAACCGTTCAAAAATAAGTTTCTGTTTTTCGACCGGTATGCCGCATCCGGTATCGGTCACGGAGAAAAAGGCCATATCAGCATCATCAGCACTTCTCTCCAACCGAAGGACGATAGATCCGTGAGTGGTGAACTTAGTGGCATTGACCAACAGATTAATCAATACCTGCCGCAGGCGAGAGTCATCGGTATCTATCATTAAAGAGGTCAATGAAGTATCAAAGCGCAATTCTACCTGCAATTTATAGGAGGCTGCCACCGTCTCTACAACTTCACGGCAAATTTTTACCGCATCCTGTTCCTTGATAACCATACTGATATTATCTTCATCCAAATCCGAGAAATCAATAATATCATTTATCAGTTTCAGCAATTGATATGAATTTATCCTGATAATTTCACAAAACTCTTTTCGGGAAGCCTCGTCCACTTCCATCTCTTCCGAAGCCATTAACGTGGAAAATCCCACGATCGCATTCAACGGTGTGCGTACTTCATGGCTCATATTAGAAAGGAAAAGATTCTTTTTACGAATGGCATTTTCCGCTTTTCGGTTCATCTCTTCCAGTTTTTGCTTCGACTGTTTCAGACGAAATATCTTTCGCCAACTGAGTAATATAAATAGCACCAGCACCAGGACACATCCTCCGATTGCTATCGTATAATAACGGAGCGAGCGGTTGCGATCCCATTCTATCTGATACGTAAGCTGATCTGCCTCGAAGCGGGCACTGAGTTGGTCTATCTCTTTCGGATAATTCGCCTTGAATTTAGAATTTATATAAGAATAAATAGTATTGTACAAAGCAAAGGCCTCCTTCTTACGCCCCATCTTCTCCAACAGATCCGCTTTCTTCTTCATCATACTGATATAC
>CAVCAX010000349.1:0-12765 GCA_963599995.1 Coprobacillus sp. CAG:698 | reverse complement strand
CTGATATACAGTTCGTAATTGCTTCCTGCATGTTCCAAACTGAAAAAGTAATCATATATTTCCAAAGCCTTTTCCGGTTCATCGTTCGCTTCCAGATAGAAAACCTCTGCCAACAGAAAATACTCCAAAAGCCCAGGAATTAACTTGTCCTGTTGCTTCCGTACTTCTTCCAAATATTCATCGGCCTCTTTCAACGCTCCAGAATGAATCTTATAATATGCATTGAAAATACACATCACTATCTGTTCCAAATCAGACCGGGTATCGGTAATATACTGATTCAACAGCTTCACATATTGACTCATCTTTACAATATTCCTCATACGTAAATGGTATTCGACCAGTTCCACCAGCAATACTTTTTTCATCGCTTCGCCTCCGCCATGTTCTTCAAAAAGAGCCAATGAGCGTTCATAAGCATCTCCTGCCTCCTTTTCTCTTCCAACAGCAGTATAAATCTCACCGATGGCATTGAGAGAAAGAGCCATTCCTAAAGCATCTTGCAATACCTTGGCCTTAGAATACATCCTGTCGCTATGAGCAATCGCCATCCCTACCTTTCCTCTGAGTATTTGAGATTTTATCATTATTCGGGACAATTTAAAATAGGAACCATATTGTCCATGCGATTCGAGTACATTCAGCAGGCTATCGGCATATACCAGACTACTGTCTCTTTCCTCCAGCACATTAAAGCCGAGGCTGTTACAAAATTTCCGTATGATTTTTTCCTGCAAAGTGACATCCTCACCAACCTGCTCGTCGGTATCGGTAGCAGCAATCGCATTGCCCGCCAAAAACGAAAAACAAAAAACCAAAAGCAGATATTTCAGTAACTTTCCCATCAGACAGTTTAAAGTGTGTGTGTTTTGCTTGCATTATTTCTACTAATCATCGACAAATCTACATAAAAAATGTCAGATTCACACACTAAATAACTGAAAGTAACGAGAAAAACAATAAATGTATGACAACACGCATATTTACTAAGGGAAAGAACTCATTGCAGACAAAAATGAAATGGTAGTATGTATGATTGTAATAAGAGTCGTTTGATTGTGATAGAGGTCAGCACTCTGTTAAGAAGTACACGACCGGACTTCCCTGAAAAGCGGGAGTACTTTTACAAAATGTCAATATGCTATTTTAATTGACGCAGAATCTCTTCATTAAAGCAGAGAACAGGACCGATGCTAAAAATCTCCTGCATTTTCATATTGAATATTCCTAAAAGGCACCAAAATAGCCTATTATCTATCGCAAAGACTTTTGTCTTTGTGTTTTGGTTGCAAATTATCTTAAAAACAGGTATACACCATTCTTTATTCTATTTCAAAGTGGTCTGAATCCTGTCCACTGTTAGCGTAAAAGGAACCCTCGACAGGGCGAAATATATTTTTCCCGTAGAGACTCTTATAGTTTCTCGTAGAGGAACGAGTCGTTCCTCTACGAGGAACTGAACCTATCTCCCGGAGAAAAGTGGATAAATTGGTTGGAGTAAAGTGCATATCTATTCTCTTTTGCATGGAAATATGCAGAAAAAGTGCATTTTATTCATTTGTTTATGCGCTTTTTTCTCTATTTGCTACTTTTGGATCAAGGTGTATGTTAGCAAGAATTGCAATATTGGAGAATTGTGTCACTCTATTCGTACTTTTCGTGTCTTATTGGTTGAATGACTCCGATAAGTTCATGACCGGGATAGTGAAAGAGTCACGCATCCCCCTGCATCAAACCCTAATTATTGTGAGTATTCCGGATATTCCCTGATTTTTTATCCGTTTCGAAGTATGACAATAAAAAGAGATTCCTTATCTTTGTCCTCCGAAAAACCTAACGCTCATGAAAATACTATATTACATTTATCAGATTTGTATTGCATTGCCGATATTGTTAGTATTGACTATTCTCACAGCTATCGTAACCATCGTCGGTTCACTGATAGGGGGAGCACATTTCTGGGGTTACTATCCCGGCAAGATATGGTCGCAATTGATCTGCCTTTTCCTGCTTATACCGGTAAAGGTGCACGGTCACGAAAAGATACATAAACATACATCCTACATATTCGTCCCTAATCACCAAGGCTCATTCGATATATTCCTCATTTATGGTTTCTTAGGACGTAACTTCAAATGGATGATGAAGAAGAGTCTCCGCAAACTTCCTTTTGTAGGAAAAGCGTGTGAAAGTGCAGGACATATATTCGTAGACCGTTCCGGCCCGAAGAAAGTACTCGAAACCATACAGCAGGCAAAAAATTCACTGAAAGACGGTGTGTCATTGGTCGTATTTCCCGAAGGAGCGCGTTCATTCACCGGGCACATGGGATACTTCAAGAAAGGAGCTTTTCAGTTGGCAGACGACCTACAACTCGCTGTTGTCCCGATCACAATAGACGGATCGTTCGAAATTCTTCCCCGTACCGGAAAATGGATTCACCGCCACCGCATGATTCTGACCATCCACGACCCGATTCCGCCTAAAGGGAAAGGTCCGGAAAACATAAAAGAAACGATGGCGGAAGCATACGCTGCCGTAGAAAGTGCATTACCGGAAAAATATAAAGGAATGGTAAAAAATGAGGATCAGGACCGCTGATTCTCATTTACTCAGTTGCCGACAGCAGCGCTCTGCTCCAAGCGTTGATGTTCTTCGATAAGTTGCATGTTCTCTTTGGCCTTAGAGACGAACTCTTTCACCATTCTGTTCATTTTGAATGAATAGGGAGCATCTTTCATTATATCTTCTATCTGGGGAGTCATTATCGGATAAGGAAGATTGCTGCATAGCATCATAAAGACACTCGGGCCTAAGACCGTTTCATAATTATCGGAAATAAACTTTTTCACGTACTGATTCATATCATTGACCAGCGCCTCTCCTTCTTTGGTCAGCTGTTCGTGGATATCAGCCAAGTCGGCCCCATCCATCACCATACGCGCCTCCTTGCGTTCGAGTTCTTCAATCTTTACGTCCATCGCATTTTTCTTATCGATAAAATCATAAAGAGCCTCATTGAGCGGAGTGCCTTTTGCCAATAATTCGGTGTTGGTTATCGTAATTTTAATGTTGCCTTTCTCAATCACCAAAGGCATGATGGCTTCGTTATCCATATAAAGAGTGGCCATCATAATGGAATCCGCCGCGCCTTTCATCGTAAACAGGCCGTGAATCACCTCCGCAGAGTCTATTTTCACCCACTTTCCGTCTTCCAATGTTTTTATAAACAACATTCTACCGTCAAGGCTACTCACCGATGACTCCCCTTCGATCTTATACTTACGGCTACAGGAAGTAAAGATCACAAGAAAAAGCAATAAAGGCAATAAATTATTCACACGTATCCACTTATAGATTTTCATGCCGCAAAGGTACAACGGATTCAGATTTGAATGAAACATTTTATCAATATTTAAAATTTGTAAGACTCTTTTCTTTAATAATCCTTATAAACATCCGTTTTTGGTATGTTTTTTCATTTAGTTTACCTAAATTTGCAGGCTATAACTTGACAAATAGTCAATAGAGAGGCTTCATTGTTCATAATTTTATAACTTGTAAACAGATAGACTGCATGTCAACCTATGCTCCTTTTGCCAAACCGCTCTACGTGATGCTAAAACCAGTCGGAGCCGTATGCAATCTCGCATGCGATTATTGTTACTATTTAGAAAAATCCAAATTATACAAAGAAAACCCGAAGCATGTAATGAGTGAAGAGCTCCTTGAAAAGTTCATAGAGCAATACATCAATTCGCAAACCATGCCGCAAGTGCTCTTCACATGGCATGGCGGAGAGACATTGATGCGCCCGCTTTCTTTCTATAAAAAGGCGATGGAGCTGCAAAAGAAATACAGTCGGGGACGTACAATCGACAATTGCATACAGACCAACGGCACTATGCTGACGGATGAATGGTGTGAATTCTTTCGTGAAAACAATTGGCTGGTAGGCGTATCTATCGACGGGCCGCAAGAATTTCACGATGAATATCGGAAGAACAAGCAGGGGAAACCGTCTTTCGTAAAAGTAATGCAGGGCATCAGACTACTTAAGAAACATGACGTACAGTGGAATGCAATGGCGGTAGTCAACGACTATAACGCCGATTATCCATTAGACTTTTATCACTTCTTCAAAGAACTCGATTGTCACTATATACAATTTGCCCCTATCGTAGAACGTATCTTCGAACATACCGATGGACGCCACCTGGCTTCACTTGCCGAGTGGGAAAAAGGAAAGCTCGCAGACTTCTCTATCACTCCGGAGCAATGGGGAAACTTTCTTTGCACATTGTTCGACGAATGGGTGAAAGAAGATGTAGGCAAATACTACATACAGTTATTCGACTCCACACTCGCCAACTGGATCGGTGAGCAGCCGGGAGTATGCTCCATGGCCAAGACCTGCGGCCATGCCGGTGTCATGGAATTCAACGGGGATGTGTATTCCTGTGACCATTTTGTGTTTCCGGAATATAAATTAGGTAACATCTACAACAAGACGCTGGTGGAAATGATGTATAGCGAAAAACAAAACGCTTTCGGACTCATGAAACAAAATTCCCTGCCGACACAATGCAAGGAGTGCGAATTCTTGTTTGCATGCAATGGGGAATGCCCCAAGAACCGCTTTCTACGAACTTCCAGCGGAGAGCCCGGATTGAATTATCTATGCAAAGGGTATTATCAATTCTTCAAGCACGTAGCCCCCTATATGGACTTCATGAAAAAGGAACTGATGAATCAACGCCCACCGGCAAATATTATGGAGGCATTGAAAAAGGGAGAATTGTGAAAAGAGAAAACATAGTGAAAGAGAAGCTGCTTCCAATTGTAAATCAAGCATAAATCAAGTATAAATCAAGCATAAATCAATTAATCGTAAACCAATTAGAAATCATAAATTACAAACTAAAGATGAATAAATTAAGACTTTGGATGCTGGCGCTTATGGTGCTGGTTGTCGCTTCCGCAAAAGCGGATGAAGGAATGTGGTTGTTACAATTAATGCAACAACAGAATTCCATCGACATGATGAAAAAACAAGGATTGAGACTGGAAGCAAACGATCTTTACAATCCCAACGGGATATCCCTAAAAGATGCGGTAGGTATCTTTGGCGGAGGCTGTACAGGAGAGATCATCTCTCCGGAAGGCCTTATTCTGACCAATCACCATTGCGGATACGCCTCTATCCAACAACATAGCTCGGTAGAACATGATTACCTGACAGATGGTTTTTGGGCTACTTCAAGAGACCAGGAACTGCCTACCCCGGGCTTAAAATTCACATTCATCGAACGGATTGAAGACATTACCGATCTGGTAAATCAGAAGATAGAATCCAAAGAGATCACAGAAGCCGAATCATTTACAACAGATTTCCTCGGCAAGTTGGCTAAAGAGCTTTATGAGAAAAGCGATCTGAACGGTAAACCGGGAATTGTGCCGCAAGCTCTGCCGTTCTATGCCGGCAACAAATTCTACCTGTTTTATAAGAAAGTATATTCCGATGTACGGATGGTAGCCGCTCCTCCCTCATCTGTCGGCAAGTTTGGCGGCGAGACCGACAACTGGATGTGGCCGCGCCACACCGGAGACTTCTCCATGTTCCGCATTTATGCCGATGCGAATGGCGAACCGGCCGAATACAGTACAAGTAATGTACCTTTAAAGACCAAAAAACACCTCACCATCTCCCTGAAAGGTCTGAAAGAAGGTGATTATGCCATGATTATGGGATTCCCGGGAAGCACCAGCCGCTATCTCACCGTATCGGAAGTAAAAGAGCGCATGAACTCAAGCAACGAACCGCGCATACGGATACGTACAGCCCGCCTCAACGTGCTGAAAGAGGTGATGAACGCCAGTGACAAGACACGTATCCAGTATGCCAACAAATATGCAGGCTCTTCCAACTATTGGAAAAACTCCATCGGCATGAACAAGGCCATCATCGATAATGACGTATTGGGAACAAAAGCCGAACAGGAAGAACGTTTCGCCAAGTTTGCCAAAGAGAAAAACAATCCGGCTTACATGAATGTAGTAAAAGAGATAGATGATGCAGTAGCCGTCACTGCTCCTCTGATGTATCAGGCCACTTGTCTGACAGAAGCATTCTTCGCCGCCATCGAGTTCGGCAGCCCTTATCAGATCATGGAGAAACTGGAAAAAGCATTGGAAGAGAAAAATGATTCGGCCGTCAATGCCAATATCAAATCCTTGGAAAAAGCATTTGCCAATATACACAACAAGGATTATGACCATGAAGTAGACCGTAAGGTAGCCAAAGTGCTGTTCCCGCTTTATGCTGAAATGATTCCTGCAGAGCAGCGTCCGGCCTTCTACAGCACGATTGAAAAAGAATACAAGGGAGATCACAACAAGTTCATCGATGCCATGTACGATTCATCCATCATGGCTAATCAGGCCAATTTCGATAAGTTCATCAAAAAACCGACTGTGAAAGCCATCCGGAAAGATTTGGCGACTCAATATTCGCGTGCGAAATACGAAAGCCTGATGTCGCTCGGTTCTTCACTCAAAGCGGAAAACGAAAAACTGGCCTCTTTGCATAAGACTTACATCCGTGGTCTGGGAGAGATGAAACTGCCTGTACCTTCTTATCCCGATGCTAACTTCACCCTCCGTCTGACATACGGCAACGTAAAACCATACAGCCCAAGAGACGGCGTGTTCTATAAATTCTATACGACAACGGACGGTATCATTGAAAAAGAAGACCCCGAAAACCGGGAATTCAACGTACCTGCCAAACTGAAAGAATTGATCGAGAAAAAGGACTTCGGAAGATACGCCATGCCTAACGGTGACATGCCGGTTTGCTTCTTGTCTACCAATGACATTACCGGCGGTAACTCCGGAAGCCCGGTACTGAACGAAAACGGCGAGCTGATCGGCTGTGCATTCGACGGCAACTGGGAATCATTGAGTGGAGACATCAATTTCGATCGTGACTTGCAGCGCTGTATCAACTTAGACATCCGCTATGTTCTCTTCATCCTCGAAAAACTGGGTGGATGCGGACATTTGATTAACGAAATGACTATTGTAGAATAAATCCGTTATTATTAATGAAAAAACAGTTATTAATAGCAGTCCTCTCTTTTGCAGCTCTTACAGCCCGTGCCGATGAAGGTATGTGGATGCTGACCGACTTACAGGCGCAGAATGCCGCTGTCATGAGAGAACTGGGACTGGAAATACCGATTGAAGAAGTATATAGCCCCAACGGAATCGCCCTCAAGGATGCAGTTGTCCACTTCGGCGGCGGTTGTACCGGTGAGGTCATCTCGGCAGAAGGCCTGATATTGACCAATCACCATTGCGGCTATAAATACATCCAGCAACACAGCAGTGTAGAGCATGATTATCTGACAGATGGATTCTGGGCAATGAACCGGAACGAAGAACTGCCATGCAAAGACTTGACAGTCACCTTTATCGACCGTATTTTAGACATCACTTCTTATGTGAACGAGCAACTGAAAATCGACGAAGATCCGGACGGGACCAATTATCTCTCTCCCAAATATCTGGAGAAAGTAGCCAACCGCTTTGCTCAAAAAGAAAACATTGAAGTAACCCCGTCAACCAATTTGGAATTAAAAGCTTTCTATGGCGGCAATCGCTATTATCTTTTCGTAAAAACAGTGTATAGCGATATCCGTATGGTAGGAGCCCCTCCTTCTTCGATAGGTAAATTCGGTGCCGATACGGACAATTGGATGTGGCCGCGCCATACCGGAGATTTTTCTCTGTTCCGCATCTATGCCGATAAAGACGGAAAGCCTTCGGAATATTCAAAAGAGAACGTCCCCTTGAAAGTGAAAAAGCACCTGACAATCAGTCTTGCAGGCATACAGGAAGGAGACTTTGCCTTTGTGATGGGATTTCCCGGACGCAACTGGCGCTATATGATTTCCGATGAAGTGGAAGAACGCATGCAGACCACAAACTTCATGCGCCAACACGTTCGCGGTGCACGCCAGAAAGTATTGATGGAACAAATGCTGAGCAATCCGGCCGTACGTATTCACTATGCCAGCAAATACGCTTCTTCTGCCAATTACTGGAAGAATGCAATCGGTATGAACGAAGGTCTGGTCCGTCTGAAAGTATTGGACACCAAACGTGCCCAGCAAGAACAGCTCTTGGCACGCGGACGTGAAAAAGGAGATGACTCCTACCAAAAAGCATTCGACGAGATACGTTCCATCGTTGCCCAACGCAGGGATGCAATGTACCACCAGCAAGCTATCAACGAGGCGTTGGTTAATGCGTTGGACTTCATGAAAATACCATCTACTGCGGAATTGACCGCGGCATTGGAGAAAAAAGACAAGGAAAAAATCCGACAGGCTCTTGATGAGTTAAAAGTAAAGGGTGAAGAATACTTTGCTTCCGTACCCTTTCCGGAAGTAGAGAAGTTAGTAGGCAAGCAGATGCTGAAGACCTACATGAGCTATATACCGCAAGAGCAGCGCATCGGTATATTCAAAGTGATAGATACCCGCTTTAAAGGAAACAGCGATGCGTTTATAGATGCCTGCTTCAAATACTCTATTTTTGGGAATAAAGAGAATTTCGAAAAATTCCTCAAAAAGCCGACGCTGAACAAGATGGACAAGGACTGGATGATTCTCTTTAATTATTCCATCACTGACGGATTGATGCAGACCGCATTAGCCATGTATGATGCCAATAAAAACTACGATGCCGCTCACAAAGTATGGGTAAAAGGTATGATGGACATGCGCCGGGAAGCGGGTATTCCGATCTATCCGGATGCAAACTCCACACTGAGACTGACCTATGGCAAAGTAGCCTCGTATGAACCGGCCGATGGAGCTGTATACGAATACTACACTACTTTGAAAGGTGTCATGGAAAAAGAAGATCCGGACAACTGGGAATTTGTCGTACCTGACAGACTGAAACAGCTATACAAAGCCAAAGACTACGGACGTTATGCCATGAAAAACGGTGAAATGCCTGTTTGCTTTATCGTAAACACAGATAATACAGGAGGAAATTCCGGTAGTCCGGTATTCAACGGAAAAGGACAGTTGATAGGTACCGGTTTCGACCGAAACTATGAAGGTCTTACCGGTGATATTGCGTTTCGCCCTTCTTCTCAACGTGCAGCCTGTGTAGACATCCGCTACACCCTCTTCATCATCGAAAAATATGCGGGGGCTTCGCATATTATAAAAGAAATGGATATCAGTGAGTAGCGGTTTAGTAATTAGAATTTAGAGATTAATGATTAGTAATAATTAGTGATTAGTGCCATACGGCAATAGTCCGGTGCACTAATCGCTAATCTCTAAACCAATAACTAATCTCTAATCAGTAACTATCTCTAAATCAATAATCACTAAACAAACTCTTCCACCAAATACATCTCATCCAGCAGCTCTTCCATCGTCTGCTGCAAATTATCCACAGCTTCTTCAGGAGAGTCTCCATACGCATTGCATTGCATATTCACGGTAAGCCAAGCGTAATAACCGCCATCAGAGGTACGTTCAAGTACATAATCTGTTCTCTTCAAATACATAATCTTTGAATTTTTCGATATACAAAAATCAGTATTCGGTATTACAACCAGATGTCTGTAAGATTAC
Source organism: Coprobacillus sp. CAG:698 (assembly GCA_963599995.1). Classification (GTDB taxonomy): domain Bacteria; phylum Bacteroidota; class Bacteroidia; order Bacteroidales; family Bacteroidaceae; genus Bacteroides. The sequence goes on along the minus strand of CAVCAX010000349.1, from coordinate 3,103 downwards.
TATTTTATGAACAAAATCCGCATTCCACCGTTATATATCTAAAAATAGTAATTATATTCGCAGTCTGAAAAGGCTGGTAGCTCATTTTAAAGGAAGGAAAAATCATGGAAAAATTTGATGAATTGATACAGTCTCCGGTTCCCGTTTTGGTGGATTTCTTTGCAGAATGGTGTGGCCCTTGTAAGGCAATGAAACCTATACTCGAAGAAGTAAAATCCAAAGTAGGAGACACGGCGCGTATTGTAAAAATCGACGTAGACCAGCATGAACAACTGGCAGCCAGATTCAAGATACAGTCTGTGCCTACATTTATATTATTCAGCAACGGAGAAGCCGTATGGCGACATTCCGGAATGATGCATGCCGGTGAACTGACAGGAATCATAGAACAGTATTCACATAAAAATTGAAAATGAAGAAAGTATTAGCGATAGTAGCTTTCGTTATGATCGGCGTAATCGTTTACGCTTTCAATGACGAAAGCAGAAAGAATGTAAATCAACAAGGTAAAGAAGAGGCAAAGAGCGGTGAAGTCATTGTGATGAATAAAGAGCTGTTCATCAAAGATGTATTCGACTACGAAAAAAGCGAAGAGTGGAAATACAAAGGAGACAAACCTGCCATTATCGACCTCTATGCCGACTGGTGTGGTCCTTGCCGGATGACGGCTCCTATCATGCAGTCATTGGCCAAGGAATACGACGGGAAAATTGTGATTTATAAAGTAAATGTTGATAAAGAAAAAGAGCTGGCAGCCTTGTTCAATGCAACAAGTATCCCTCTTTTTGTATTTATCCCCATGAATGGAGCCCCCCAGCTTTTCCGCGGTGCGGCAGATAAAGCCACGTATCAAAAGGCAATAGACGAATTCTTATTGAAGAGCAGTGATAAGTGAGGAATATCAGTGACAAGCGATAAATAGGTAGAGATAAGCGATAAATGACAAGCGATTAGAGTCTTTCGGATTACAGCGCAGCCAACCAATCGCTTATCATTAACCGCTTTACTTATCACTATTTATAGTATCCCACCGGATGATTCATCAACGGCAATTGGCTGTCTTTCAATTTGAGTATACTTTTCAGTTTCGCCGTATCCATCGAAGCACGCGGCACAGTTGCCAGATTAGCAGCGGCACAGAAAATAGAAATATTCTGTGAAACGATACCGGCATCCACCGCTCCCATCAATCGAGTCTGGGCATTCTTTGCATCGCCCAAACGTGCCAAATCACTAACCAACAACAGAGAAACCGGAGCAGTTTTCACAAAAGCCTGTCCGCCAGCTACGGCATCACGATGGTCACCTTCGGCAACCAGATTCAGCCGATGTGCTTTGGCATCATACAAATAAGTACCCTGTGGCAACACAACGTACACATCCACATCCTGTTTGTTCAGCGCCGACGGTGCTGTACGTTTCCCGTCCGCCGGACGGTTCACACCATTGGCGGCCCACAATAAATCCGATAAATCGGCAAGAGTCAATGCCTTGGCGGCATATTCCCGGGTAGAACGGCGTTCGGACAATGCATTCATTACCGATCCCGAACGCTTCATGTCGGGCTTGGACAGTTGGATCACTTTCTCAGCAGCAGAAGTAGCTGCCGAAACCAATAGACACAATAACAACAATTGTACTTTTCTCATAATCTGTGAAATTAAAATTGATGCACAAATATAATCGTATCCGATTGATTCTTTGCATCCTATAAGAAAGTTTAATAAAAAAGGCCTGTACCCTTTCTGAAGATACAAGCCTTTCATCCATTTACGGATTATGCTGATTATTTCTTTCCGAAATAACGGTTGTAAAGTCCTTCAAAACCTTTACCGTGACGGGCTTCGTCTTTACACATTTCATGAACCGTATCATGAATAGCATCCAGATTCAATGCTTTGGCACGTGTAGCGATACGTTTTTTGTCTTCGCAAGCGCCGGCTTCGGCATTCATTCTCTTTTCAAGGTTGGTTTTGGTATCCCATACGCAGTCGCCCAGCAATTCTGCAAATTTAGCAGCGTGTTCAGCTTCTTCCCAAGCATAACGTTTGAAAGCTTCGGCTACTTCCGGATATCCTTCGCGATCAGCCTGACGGCTCATAGCCAAGTACATACCAACTTCTGTACACTCACCCATGAAGTGGTTATTCAAGTCCTTGATCATCTCTTCGTCGCAACCTTTGGCAACACCGATTACATGTTCGTCAACAAAAGTAAGAGCGCCACCTTCAGTTTCAACAACTTCTACGAATTTGCTTGCAGGAGCTTTACACAAAGGACATTTCTCAGGAGCTGCGTCACCTTCATAAACGTAACCGCAGACAGTACATCTAAATTTTTTCATTTTCGTCTTCAAATTTAATTAATTAGTCAATACGTATCTTTTTTTCTCAAGCAATTCTTACAAATACCTTTATAATAATAATGGATCTCTTTCACGTTGTGCCCGTCTATCAGAGTCTCTTCCACCTCTTTCACTTCTTTCGGGAAAGCCAAATCATAAATTTTCCCACACTCTTTGCACAAGAAATGTGCATGTTGTGAAGTGTCTGCATCAAAATTGGCACTCCGATCGTCAATTGTAAGCATCAGAGCAGCCCCTTGTTCCGAAAACAATCTCAATGTATTATAAACGGTTGTTTTCGAAAGTGTTGGCATTACAGGAGATAATGCCGTATATATTTCATCTGCCGATGGATGCGTACGGTGATCCATTAAATACTGCATTATAGCAATGCGTTGCACAGAAGGTTTTATACCGTATTTCAATAACCTATCATACGACTTCATTCTTTTTCCTTTCCAGAATTGTAATCAATACAACTTTAAATTCGATGCGAAGATAGAGATTTCTTTTATTCTTTCAAACAAATCAAAGATAATTTTGTTTAAAAACAGTGCTTAATCAAGGTCTTTTCATTGTCTGCTACGTCCTCGAAAAACATACTACATCTTTTAAAAAAACATATAGCATCCTTCAAAAAAACATATAACATCTTTTCAAAAAACATATAGCGTCTTTTAAAAAAAGATGTTATGTCTTTTTTTAAAAGTACAACCGTCCGCGATGGCAGTCGGCTTTCATAGCCATAGCCGTCTGTTC
>CAVCAX010000348.1:0-3287 GCA_963599995.1 Coprobacillus sp. CAG:698 | reverse complement strand
TCATGCGTCAAAGATAGCCATTTTAACTAATTCCCCCAAGTTTTCAAACTGAGCCGTAATTCCCCCAAGTTTTAACTGAACCGTGTAAACCAGCGTGATTTAGGCATAAAAAAAGAGAGTTACACAAAGTAACTCTCTTTTTTTCAAGTGATCCGCCTGGGGCTCGAACCCAGGACCCCAACATTAAAAGTGTTGTGCTCTACCTGCTGAGCTAGCGAATCAATCCTTATTGCAAATCAGTTATTTCCTGATTGCGGGTGCAAAGGTAGTGACTTTTTTTTTATTTGCAAGCGAAATGAGTAAAAAAAAGTGTGTTATTTTGTGTGCTTTCTCTAATCCTGTTGATTCTCAGATGATTCAGATTCGGAACTGCTTATCTTTTCTCTATTGATAATAAAACGTTGGTAGTATGACAGCATCAGCGTGGTCAATGGAAGTGCTATAATCATACCTAATACTCCCATAAGCGAACCCCATACGGAGAGGGACAGAAGGATAATAGCCGGATTCAGACCGGTTATTTTTCCCATGATTTTAGGAACGATTATCGTATCTTGGATGATTTGGACGATGGCAAAGACGGCTAAAGCGGAAGCAATGATAATCCAGAAGTTTTGACCTGTATCGGCGGCCTTGAGGATGGCCAACAGGATCGTAGGAAGAAAACCGATGATTTGAAGATAGGGCACCATATTCAGAGCACCGATGAAAAGTCCCAAAGCGATAGCCATTGGAAAGCCTATAATGAGAAAGCCGATGCTGAATAGTATGCCGACACAAAGGGCCACAAGCGCTTGTCCGCGAAAATAAGTATTCATGCCGTTCTGCACGTCTTTGATGAGATTGGTCGTGAAAGTACGATATTTGGCGGGCAATAAATGAATCCAACCTTCTGCTATTGCTTCGTAATCCAATAAGATGAAAAAGACATATAATAAGATGATGAAAGAAGCCAAGATGCTGAATAGGAAGTTGATGGATTCTGATAATAACATCCAGAGCTTGGGCACGGCACTTCTTATTGTGTTGACAATGTTCTCTTCACTTAAAATGCGGTTCAGCGTATTCATGTCTATGTTTTCATGAATAAAGTCCGAAAGGCTTTGGGGCACATTGGAGTTGTCGGACAGGCCATTGGTGAAATACAGAACCAAAAGGTCCTTTACTTTTCCAAACTCTTCCAGCATCGGCGGTACCAGAAAATAAAAAGCGGTGACTCCTATTACGGCTATGGTGGTCAGCGCACCGAAAATGGCAAGTACCCGGCTTTTGAAGTGTAGCTTGTACTGGAACAATTTAACCAACGGATAAATCATATAGGCGATGAGCCATGCCAAAAAGAAAGGCAATAACACTCCGCTGAGTCTTTCGACCAGCATTAATAGCCCGATTATAAGGACACAACAAATAGTACCGCGTATAAAACTGTCGAATGTTATCTTCTTTCTTTCCATAGTTATAACTGTTTTTATCCCTTTTCTTTATCTTCTTCCAGTGCCCGTAAATAGCACTCACGACATAGTGGCTCGTATTCTGCAGTCTCTCCCAACATCACTTGTTTGTCATTTTTTACTGTCCGATGAGAAAAAGAGGCAAGCTGTCCGCACTTTACACAAATGGCATGCACTTTGGATACTTCGTCGGCGATGGCGCATAAACCCGGCATCGGTCCGAACGGATTACCTTTAAAATCCATATCCAAGCCGGCTATAATCACTCTGACGCCATTATTTGCCAGTTGATTACATACTTCGATTAAACCGCTGTCAAAGAATTGCGCTTCATCAATGCCTACTACATCTATTTCGGAAGTAAACAATAAAATACTGGCCGATGAATCGATGGGTGTGGAGGATATTGTATTGCTGTCATGCGATACCACGTCTGCTTCGGAATAACGGACATCAATGGCAGGTTTGAATATTTCTACACGTTGACGGGCGAATTTGGCACGTTTCAAACGGCGGATCAACTCTTCTGTTTTTCCTGAGAACATAGAGCCGCAAATAACTTCGATTCTTCCTCTTCTTCGGGTTTCTTGTATGTGATCTTCTGAAAATAATACCATGGTTCAGTATGTTGTATTTGGTTGCAAAAATAACACTTTTGTTCGCTTCCCGATGTTTTTTCATTATTTATTTCTACATTTGTGGCATCTACAAAAAGGTAAATAAGAATAGTATGCAAGCACTATTGACCAATATAGAACTGGATATTCAGGAATTGAAGTATTTGATGGATGTTTTTTCACGTGAACCGAATGCTGCTTTACGTGAAGTGTTGAAACGGAGTATCCTGCAAATGCGTGCACGGCTGGATCAATTGTTGTTGGATTTGGATGCAGCGCAGATACCTTTGGAAGAAGGGGAACAGAAGCCTTTGGCTGAAAAGATACAGATACCTTTGGAAGAGAGGGTGCAGAAGCCTTTGACTGAGAAGATACAGACGCCTTTGGAAGAGAGGGTGCAGAAGCCTTTGACTGAGAAAATACAGATGCCTTTGGAAGAAGCGGTGCGAACACCTTTGACAGAGAAGATACAGAAGCCTTTGGAAGAAGGGGTGCAGACACCTATGGCAGAGACGGTACAGACGTCTTTGGATGAAAAATTGCAGAAACTGTCTGTCTCCTCTGCTCCAATATTGGGTGAGCGTATCAGACCTGCGATGGATTTGCGGCGTTCGATTAGTTTGAATGACTCCTTCCGTTTTTCACGCGAATTGTTTAAAGGCGACAACGAGCTGATGAATCGGGTGATAGAGCAGATATCGGAGATGAATTCTTTGGAAACAGCTGTTGCCTTTCTTGTTTCCAAAGTGGATGTCGATAAAGAAAACGAAGCTATGGCAGACTTTATGGAGATCCTGAAAAAGTTTTTTAATTAATCTGATACCATTGCCGTATGGGAAAATTATATGTAGTACCTACTCCTGTGGGGAATTTGGAAGATATGACCTTTCGGGCCATCCGAATATTAAAAGAGGTTGATCTTATTTTGGCGGAGGATACCCGCACTTCCGGAATTTTGCTGAAACACTTTGAAATAAAGAATGCAATGCAGTCCCACCATAAGTTTAATGAACATAAAACGGTGGAGAGCGTTGTTAATAGGATAAAGGCCGGTGAGACGGTAGCTTTGATCTCGGATGCCGGTACGCCAGGCATTTCCGATCCCGGTTTTTTGGTGGTACGCGAGTGTGTGCGCAATGGCATTGAGGTGCAATGTCTGCCGGGGGCAACGGCTTTTGTCCCTGCATTGGTAGCTTCAGGGCTGCCCAATGAGAAATTC
>CAVCAX010000347.1:0-2560 GCA_963599995.1 Coprobacillus sp. CAG:698 | reverse complement strand
GGGAACAGGTTCGGTATCTTTTCCGTTGGCAAGCAGCACGAAGACTGAAGACTCTCCCCAGGTAGGAACAAACGTTTCATCCGCCATCACCACCAAAGTATCGCCTTCACGAAGCACCACCTCATTGAGATTATCTATAATCCGTTGTCCGTTGCGGGTTTTGATCTCCTTCACTTCCGCTCCGTAATGGCGCTGAAAATTAAACTCCGCAAGCGTCTTGTTGATTCCCGGGAAACGGGCTCCCAATACCGCTTCCACACGGTGCAGACTCTCTCCTCTCTCCACTTCTTCATCGGGCACCGCCGTATCGGGGCGTGCATCAGGCAACAGCTTCTTTGAAAACAAAAACAGATAGATAATACCTGCGATAGCAATGAAAACCCCGACTTTTCCAAGTTCGAACATCGTAAAACCTTCATATCCGGCTTCAAGAATCATGCCGTGCACCACCAGATTGGTAGAAGTACCAATCAATGTACAGATACCTCCCAAAATGGTCACGTAAGAAAGAGGAATCAAAAATTTGGTAGCCGGCAGATGAACAGCCTGTGCCCACCGCTTAATAATAGGAGCAAAGATGACAACCACCGGAGTATTATTCAGAAAAGCAGAAATAAAAGCAATAGAAGGCAACATTCTGAGTTGTGCCTTAAAAACAGTCGTTTTGCCCTCCGGCAGCAGTTTCTTGATAACCTGTCCCAACGCTCCCGATTGACGAACCCCTTCGCTGACCAGGAAAAGCATGGCAACAGTAATCATTCCTTTATTACTAAACCCTTCAAGCATCTCTTTCGGACTAAGAATGCCGGCACAAAGAAAAAGCACCACTACTGAAAAGAGTACCATACCCGGACGCATCTTGTCCATAATAAGGGCAATCACCATTCCCAATAACGATAGCAGTACAAATACAATTTCAAATGTCATAATCGGTACCAATCAATTAGTGATTTACTCTTTTCCTCTCTACAATAAACCAAGGATTCAGCAAATCTTCCTTATTATATTGTAGCGGACACTCCTTACCGGCTTGGTAAACTTCCATCCCGGCAGCCCGTGCAATGGCATGTCCGGCAGCAGTGTCCCACTCCATCGTTGGAGCAAAACGGGGGTATACATCCGCCTTGCCTTCGGCAACCAGACATATTTTTATAGAACTTCCACTTGAAATCAGTTCAACATCCGCATGCTGACGCTTCATCTCGTCGATATATGTTTCTGTTTCAGGGGTAAGATGTGAACGGGAAGCGACAATAACAAAATGATCTTTCCGGTAGTCCTTCCGAGGCAAACGAACTGAAGAGGCGATCAGCTTATCCAAAGAGGCGGAATCATCCAAAGCAGTAATTCCCGAAAGTTTATAGGCACCCAAAGACTCTCCTGCGAAATACAGTTCCTGTTTTACCGGAAGATAAATAACTCCCAACACGGGAATACCCTCATGAACCAACGCTATGTTAACGGTAAATTCTCCGTTACGCTTTATAAATTCCTTTGTCCCGTCCAACGGATCGACAATCCAAAGTGTATTCCAACCCTTACGCACTTCGTAATCCAAATGTTTTCCCTCTTCGCTCAATACCGGAAAGGGAGTTTCATTCAAGATCATGGCAATCGTCTCATGTGCCTTACGGTCGGCAATTGTTAAAGGGGAGTTATCGGCTTTTCTCTCTATCTCAAAATCCGATTTCGGATCATTATAGATAGAAAGTATCTTTTCACCTGCTCTCAGGGCCGCATCAACAGCAACAAATAAATATTTCTGTTCCATCTTGTTATCTTATTATAACCCTGTTTCCAACAAGGCATACTATTTCACTCTATAAAGAACTGCAAAAGTAAAAACTTTATTTTCTACCAAAGTTTCCACACAGTCATTTATAACTTATTTTAACCTGCGCCCGCTATAACCGTCATCCTGAAAAACAGAAAAACATCCACAAAAAGCAACTCCCCAAAGAAGGCAGGGCAAAACTCAAACAGGCTCTTAATCGAAAAAGGCAGTAACTTCCCAGCTACTGCCCTTGTTCGGAAAGGGATGTTTTCCCACTTCCGATATTACCAAAAAGAAATTATTAGAATACTCGATAAAGCAACCAGGCTCCTTGGAAGTCCTTACGGTTAGGATATTTAGCTTTAAATGCGTCACGAGCCCGTACAGCGGAAGCACGATCGGAAAAAGTGCTCACAATCACACGATACATGGCAGACTCTGCATTGAATGCAATTGTTGCATTGTAGCCCTCGGCATCCAAGAATTCCTTCAAGCCTTCGGCATTAGCCTTCAAGCCAAAGCTACCGCATACCACACTGTAATCTTTCAGGTTATCTCCATTGCCCGATACGACTGTCACCTTTTCCTGACGAACGCCGTTAGCCGCATCAGTAGCCTTTTTCACTTCTACCGGAGCAGCAACAACCGGAGTCACTTCCACCGGTGCTTCTACCTTGGCTTCCGTCTGAGGTTCTGCCAGCTCTTGTTGTTTTGCTTTATCGTATGCTTTTTTATATGCACTTTCGCTTGATTTACAGGAAGCAAATGCCAGTACCATGCATACAC
>CAVCAX010000346.1:3197-11536 GCA_963599995.1 Coprobacillus sp. CAG:698 | reverse complement strand
ATACAAGACACTCGGTGTCTTCGGACGTATCAATTATGACTATGACGGCAAATACCTGTTTGAAGTATCCGGACGTGCCGACGGATCGTCACGTTTCTGGAGCCGCAACCGTTGGGGATACTTTCCTTCAGGTTCCGTAGGATGGCGCATCAGCGAGGAAGATTTCTGGGAACCGATACAGCAATGGTGGAACAATGCCAAGATACGTTTCTCTATCGGTAGCCTTGGCAACCAACAGGTATCGGACTATCTGTTCATTCAAAAGATCAACACCAATCTCACCAATGGAGATTTCACGTTCAACGGCACGGATAAACTGCCCTACGCTCGTGAAGACGCCCCTGTCGCCAATGATCTGACATGGGAAAAAGTAACGACGTATGACTGGGGTGTCGATTTTTCTTTCTTAAACAACAGACTGACATTCAATGGCGATTATTACATACGTAACACCACTGACATGATGATGCCGGGTGCATCGCTTCCCGGAGTCTACGGTGCGAGCGAGCCGCGTACCAATGCTGCGGATATGCGTACCAAAGGTTGGGAAATCAACTTCGTCTGGCGTGACAGAGGGACTCTATTCAGCCGCCCGTTCTCTTACTCATTGCATGCCGGCCTCGGTGATTACCAGACCAAAGTCACCCGGTTCGACAATGATACCCGATTAATCTCAGAGCACTATGTAGGCGAAAAACTCGGAGACATCTGGGGATATAAAACCGATGGCCTTTTCCGCACCGATGAAGAGGCTGCAGAATACGCCCAGAAAGTAGACTGCTCCTACTTTACCAAACGTATCGATGCTACTGCCACCCGTAAGGGACTTCATGCCGGCGACCTGAAATACCTGGATCTCAATGGCGACAATAAGATTTCAATCGGAAAAAATACAGTTGAAGATCCGGGTGACCGGGTAATCATCGGTAATTCACTTCCAAGATACTCTTATACATTCGGCGGTGATTTCTCATGGAACGGCATCGATGTTTCCATTCTGTTTCAAGGTGTGGGCAAACGTAACTGGTATCCCAGCTCCGGACAGGCCAATCTGTTCTGGGGACCGTATTGTCGTCCGCATAATACGTTCTTAAGCCAGCAGTTGGTAGACCAGGTATGGAGTGAAGATAATCTGGATGCATACTTCCCGTTCCCCCGTGGTTATGAAGCATACTCCGACAACACCAGTTCACACTATACACTGACATCACCCAACGACCGGTATATCCAAAACGTAGCCTATCTACGGCTTAAGAATCTGACAGTGGGCTATACCCTTCCGGTATTAAAGAAATATCTCCAGCAGGTACGTGTTTATTTTACCGGAGAGAATCTTGCTTACTGGTCGCCTCTGAAGAAACATTGTAAATACCTTGATCCCGAAGCTACCGTATCCTCTTCATCTTATATTGAGAACTCCGGTGAAGTATACAATTTCAGCAAGGTATTCTCATTTGGTATCGATATTACATTCTAAAATATAAACCAGCTATGCGTACTATAAAATATATATTCATATCCGCTGCCTTATTAACAGGCTTTGTATCCTGCGACCTTAATGAGTTTCCTAAGGATTCCGTCAGCCCCGATACTTTTTTTCATACAGAATCAGAGTTGGAACTTTACACCAACCAGTTTTATCTCATGGAACCCACCGCACTCAATCTGTATGACGAACCGTCCAACCTGGTTGTCGACGGCCTGTCTCAGAGCGATGTCGTAGTAGGTCTGACGCGTACCGTTCCTTCCTCCGGCGGGGGATGGTCATGGGCTTATCTGAGATATATCAACTATTATCTTCAGAATTCCAACCGTTGTGAAGATGCAGCCGCCCGCAGGCACTACGATGGCGTCGCTTATTTCTGGCGTGCTTACTTTTACTTTGAAAAGTTGAAACGTTTCGGTGAGGTACCCTGGTACGATCAGGTATTGGCTTCCGACCAGGACGAACTTCTGTCCAAACCACGTGACAGCCGCGATGTCATCATAAATCATATCATAGAAGATTGCGACAAAGCAGCGGAATACCTTCCGGCATCTACCTCTGTTTACAAAGTTTCACGCTATGCGGCCCTGGCGTTAAAATCGCGTGCGTGCCTTTTTGAAGGAACTTTCCGTAAATACCATGCCGGCCATACATTCAACAAGAACAATTTGCCTTACGAAGCCATCCTGCAGGAATGTGCCGACGCCTCGCTTGAGATCATGAATGACAGAAAGTACTCCATCTACTCTACAGGGGAGACCCCCTATTATTCACTCTTTACTTCAGACAACGCCATTTCCCAAGAAGTCATCTTCGCACGGTGTTATGGAGGTAATTTCGCACATGCAGTCGATGCCTATGCACTGATGCCGTCCAAGGGTATGGCCGGTTATACAAAAGCGCTCGTCTTCTCTTATTTAATGCAAGACGGCAGCCGCTTCACCGACAAAGAGGGATGGGCGACGATGCCATTCACCGAAGAGACCCAAGGACGCGACCCTCGCCTTGCACAGACAGTGCTGACACAAAACACCCAATATGCCGACGGAACAGAAGGAACTTTCAATTTCGCCAATACCGTGACGGGATATCCGATGCTGAAGTATATTTCGGGCCCCAGTTATATCAATGCCTCCACAATAGACATGCCTATTTACCGTATGGCTGAAGTGTACCTCAACTACGCCGAGGCCAAAGCCGAACTGGGAACACTGACCCAGGACGACCTCGATCAGTCCATCAATTTAATCCGTGACCGTGTAGGAATGCCTCATCTGAATCAATCGGCTGCGAATGAAGATCCCGATCCGTTCCTTACCTCCGAGCTTTACGGATACAAGAATGTGGACAAAGGAGCCAATAAAGGAGTTATCTTGGAAATCCGCCGGGAGCGCTCCATTGAGATGGTAAGCGAAGGTATCCGCTTTGCCGATTTGTGCCGTTGGCGTGAAGGCCAGCTTTTAGCCCAGCCGTTTTATGGTCCGTACGTGCCCGGTGAAGGCCGTTATGACATGGATGGCAACGGTAAAATCGACTTTGTGGTTTACGAAAACCGTCGTATTCCTGCTCCGGGAGTCACTCCATTGAAAATCAATCAGGACATCTTCCTTTCTGAAGGAACCAAAGGCTATATTCTGGCTCACGGACAATTGGTAAGGGCCTTTAATGAGGACCGCGATTATCTCTATCCGATCCCGAGCAATGAACGTACACTCACCAAAGGTATGATTACCCAGAACCCCGGTTGGAATGACGGACTCGATTTCTAATCACATCGTATTCATTCACAGATCTGTTAACATTAAGCATTAAAATTAAACTGTATGCTGAATAAGAAATTGATTTATATATGGGTGTCAGCCCTACTGGTTTCCATAAACGGCTTTTGCACAAATGCCGTGAACGGAGACGAAGTATGCCCCCCACGGAAACTGCGGATAGGAACAACGATAAGCGTTTTCGGAGGTTTGCAAGGACTGACTTATGAGAATCTGAAAGAAGCACGGTCTGCGGGTATCTCCGATATAGAGATTTCCCTCACCGGCCTGGTCAATGGCGAGCATCCTATTCCGAATGCCGAATTGAAAGAAAAATTCCGTCAGGTAAAGCAGGATGCCGACAAAGCAGGAATCCACATCTGGTCGATACACATGCCCTACGGAGCCGACTGTGACCCGTCGCACGTGGACGAAACCATTCGTTCGCATTCGGAAAATGCCTACCGCGACTATATCGACATTGTCAGTGTTCTGGAACCGGAAGTAATCCTGTTTCATCCAAGCTGGCGATTGGGACTCAATGAACGCGAGCAACGCATAAGCCAATTGGTGAAGACCATCACTTCCTTGAATAAAGATGTGAAGAAGATAGGAGCCATCATCGTATTGGAGAATCTTCTCGGCTACAAGTTACTGCGCAGCCCCGGAGTAGAACGTCCGTTGGGCCGTACGGTGGAGGAAATGGTTAAAATCATGGATCTAATGCCGGCCGATGTCTATGCAGCGGTTGACATGAACCATATCAAAAATCCCGAACGGCTGATCACCGCACTCGGTTCCCGCATAAAAAGCGTACATGTTGCCGATGGTGACGGAGAGAAAGAGTGCCACCAGCTTCCGGGACGTGGAAAGAACAATTGGGTTCTTATCCTCCAGGCGCTTGACCGTGCCGGTTACACCGGACCGTTCCTCTATGAGATAAGGGCAAAGGAAGTCAACGGATTTGCAGACCTCGTTACTGCCTATGACCGGATCTATGAAGATTACGCAAAATCATTGCAACCTTAAGGGGAGTGTTTTCACTCCCCCGAAACATAACAAAAGAAAGTGACTTTATCAATACATTATTAACAAAACTGTACGAATTATGAAACTAAAACATTTCTTACTCTGTGCAATGGGAATTCTGGTTCCTACAACCGTTTTTTCAACTGAATACTATGTCGTGCCGGGCTTACGCGCTACAGGCAACGATGGCTCATCTTGGGAAAAAGCGATAACCATGTATGACATTTTCGAAAATGACGCCGCTGCTGCAAAAGACGATGATAAATCCAAGTATAAAACCGGAGATGTATTTTTCCTGGCAGGAGGTACCTATTACAATGCCACCAGTCCCGGTGCCGATGCCGGACGTATTTACCGCGGTTATATTTTTGTCGGAGGATGCGATCAAAGTAAAGGTGCGGTTACCGAATGGCCTACTTATCCATCAGCCACACCCACAATTTTCTCCGGTGACCTCGATGAAAATGGAGTACCGAGTGCGGGTGACCTCCGCAATTTGATCCATGTACGCCAAGCCAAGAGCAGTAGCAGCGAAGACTTGGCCAATATCTGCAAGCTGATTGGTATCGATTTCACCTGTTCATATTCTCCCGAAGGTTCAGTTAATGCAAGTGGAGCCGTTTATTGCACTCAGGGAGCCATCGAACTCCAATATTGTAATGTGTATAATAATGTAAGCAAAGGCGAAGGTTCAGGAGATGGAATCGGTGCCGGTATCCATGTATATGGCGGACTTTATCACATAAAAGACTGTAATGTATACAACAATAAAGCCAATAAGACGGGAGCCGGATTCCGGTGTACCAGTCGAGGTGCAAAGAAAGCAAACGGCGTAATCGAACGTTGCTACTTCGGCAACAATGAAGTAGAGTCCCGCTATGGTGGTGCCATTGCCCACTCTTCCGGAGAAAATATGTGGATTGTAAACTCTACCATTGTCGACAATAAAGCTTTTTATGAAGGTGCCGGGATTTGTGCCAATGGCAGTACCTTTGATGATGATGTACGTGCAGTACATATTATCAACTGTACCATCGCCGGTAATACCTGCTCTGCCGACCCCTCGGAACTATATGCCCAAGATACGGAAACCGGAACAGTCACCAATCCCGGTTCATGGTTAGGTTCACAAGTACGTATTGCCTGTGATCCGGCAGTGGATATCTGTAATTCAATTATCGTCGGACGTGATGATGACGGTACAATTGCCAAAGCAGCCCTCGTTCTTACCGGTAAGGAAAAAGCACCGACCAGCGCTTATCTGAAATCTTATGGCGGTAGCGTAATGGGTACATTCGGTTCGGTCATGGAAGCTCCGACAATTGCCCTCGACTGGAAAAACGACCACATGGATGCCCAAAAACCGAATACTTATTCCAAGATATTCGGTACAAACACAGCCGGTGAAAACGGTGGATTCACCAAAACACTGAAACCGGCAGACAATGGCATTCTCGACCAGATCGGAGCTTATGCCCTTTATGGTTTCGAGCTCGGAGAGTACATCGAGACGCTAAAGAAAGAAGGTAGATATCTCCCGTTCGAGATTGATGTTACCGTAGACCAAACCGGTTCAAAACGTAGTCAGGAAGAGGTTAACGGTGAAACTGCTCCGGGAGCATACGACTTCTTAGCCGATCATGGAACCGGTATTGCCAATACAGCCTCCTCTACGCCTTCTCTTAAATTGCAGGCATCAGGTGATGGCATTTACCAAGTTGTAGGACTTACCGGTCAGGCTACTATATATCTTTATAACTTACAAGGTATACGTATCCAATCTATTACCAAAAGCAATACAATCGACCTTCGTGACCTTGCAAAGGGTATTTACATGGTTAACGTGAACGGACAGACGTTCAAAGTAGCCAGATAATTATTGTCACTAAATTATTGAACAGGTTCGTCTGTTTCCCAGATCCCAATAGAGGAAGCAGGCGACTTGTTTGTTTATAAATCACTATCAATATGGCTTTCTATCATATCAAATACAGGCTATCAGCCATTTTATGTGCATTTCTATCCACTCTATCGACAGTCGGTATAGCCGGTAACACCACTTTCAATGTCGGGTGTTTCAATATCCGTTTTAAGACAAACGCCGATCAGGGAGAGCTCAGTTGGGACAACCGCAAGAGCTATGTAGCTCAGACAATTACCGCTTTCAAATACGATATTATCGGAGTCAATGAGATGAATGCCGGTTCACAACAGGAAGACATGAAAAGCCTGCTTCCGGAGTATACATTCGTGGAATGGGGAGGAAATTCATCGACAGTACCCAACCAGGGAACAATCAATGCGATACTATATCGTACCGATAAATTCGATCTCCTTGAAGAGGGTCATTACTTTTTGTCCACAGACCCTTCCAAATCATTGCTTTCCTGGGACTGCAGCGGCAATAAGCGTTTTACTGTATGGGCCAAGCTGAAAGTGAAAGAGACCGGTGAACAGTTTTACTATTTCATCACCCACCTCGATCATTTAGGAAGTGATGCCCGTAATGAAGGCACGCGCATTAACATGGAAAAAGTACGTTCTATTTCCGGCCATTACCCGGCAATTATATGCGGTGACCACAACTCATCGGCCACACGTTATCCGTTTTATGATCTTTGCAGTGCCTATCTGTCGGATAGTCGTAAAGTATCGGAAACCCCGTTCCCATGGGCTAAGGATGGAACCTTATGTAAATGGGATCCGGAAAAAAAAGATGGGACCAGACTGGATTATGTGTGGGTAAAAGGGGTGAAAGTACATACCTATAATCACATCAATGAAACTTTCGGACGCAGCGTCACCCCTTCCGACCATTTCCCTGTCATAGTAAACATCTCATTAGAGTCTCTCGTACCTTCTCATACCCGCTATGTGGATATAAATGCTGCCGATGGCGGAGACGGCAGTAAATCCGCACCGTTCCGCAACCTCCAGGAAGCGATTAATGCCACCTGCAACGGCGATACCATTTATGTTGCCCAAGGGTATTATACCGTCACCGAATCAGAGCAGTTTAAGGATCGTAATGCAACATTCAACATTCCACATTCTCTGGACATATTCGGCGGCTACGACTCCGCGTTCAAAGAAGTGACAGGACGTACGGTTCTATCGGGAGATATAAACGGCAATGATGAAATCGTAAACGGAGTATTAACCGGTAATGAAGAGAATGCTTACCGCGTGGTAACCGTTCAGAAATATTGCGCGCTGACGCTTCGCAATTTCGAAATCGTCGGAGGGAATGCCAATGGCAGTTCGACCACAGGTGCAGGTATTGCCAGTTTAGGTTCCCGGCTGATACTGGACAATGTAATTATCCGCAACAACCAAGCCATAGGCCAGGGCGCCGGAATCTATGCAGCCGGTCAGCTGTTATGTACCAATTGCCGCTTTATCCATAACATCACGTCCAACAACGGCGGTGCTTATTTCAGCGCCTACTCCGGTGTGGAACTGTGGTGGCGCTATGCAATGACCAATTGCTACTTCTCCGAAAACGAAGCAGTGCAGGGGTCCGCCGGATACCACACAGGATACTCGTGGGCCTACCTGGGACACAATACTTACGTCAACAACAAGGCAACTTACGGAGGAACCGTCTCACTCAACGGAACAACCTATGCATCCAAAACGACTCTGGTCAACAATACCTTTATCAACAACCGGGTAGAGGCTACCGGCGGCATCATCAACGAAACGAAAGGAGGATCGGCCATCTATGCCAATTTGAATACGGCATCTACGATTTCGATTGTCAACAACACGATTGTCGGCAACCATGCGTCGTGCTACAAAAACGGAACGCCCAGTGCCGACTTCTACGGAGCAGCCGTACATATCTACAACGGCACGCCCTTCATTTTCAATAATGTGATTGCCGGAAACCGTTCCACTGCCGTGCATTCCGGTGATGTTTACAATGGGGGAAAAACGGCAACTACCGGCTACAATATCTTTTCGAGCACCGACAACATAAACATTACGCCGGCAGAAACCGATATTTTAGGAACTTCGGTCGATTCATCCATTCTATTACTCGGCGATATGCTCGAGAGTAATAT
>CAVCAX010000346.1:0-3187 GCA_963599995.1 Coprobacillus sp. CAG:698 | reverse complement strand
TATAGTAGAGGGAGAAATTATTCCTACACTGGCATTCAACGGTGGACCGGTTGAGACAGTCAAAGTGAAAAACTGCTTTTTCGGTTCGAATGCCATCAATGTGTTGCCGGTATCTCAATTTGATGAAAAATTATTAAACGGAGATGTAGACAATACGATAGAGTTGCGAAACAAACTTGTATTCGACCAACGGGGAATAGAACGTTCGACCGATGGCACTTCATCAATCGGTGCGTATGAATACGGAAAGGGAGGTACGGGTATTGCCGAAACTGCCGCTACTTATCCGGTCAAGACGTATCAGAACGGCCCGACTCTATATCTGTCCACGAGTGTCGCATTACAGGAGGTGAGAATATTCTCCATAACCGGGTCAGTAGCCATCCATCTGGGTGAAGTCAACCCGGGAGAGACCCCTGTCGATGTTTCCCGGCTTTCTCCCGGAGTATATATATTATCCTGGAAAGGAGGGGCATCTCGATTCATAAAAAAATAATCGTCATGCACAGATAGCAATACGATATGACACGTATGTTTTTTATAATCCCAATAATCTAAATACACCAAAAACATGATAAAAGAAGTATTATCAAGAATGATTCTTACTTCTGTTATGACTGTGGCCACATTCGTTTTGGCATCGGCACAAAACAGCAATGTGGCCTATCAGGACAACAACGTAAGATTCACAGTCATCACCGATGGTGCCGTACGAATGGAATATGCACCTGACGGCAAGTTCCTCGACGACCGTTCGTTCGTGGCTGTAAACAGAAGTTACCCCGCCTCTAAATTCCAAGTAAAGACGAAGGGCAAGAAAGTGGAGATTACTACCGAATACTTCATTCTTTCCTACGTGAAGGGTTCGGGAAAATTCACCGATAAGAACCTTGTCATAACATCGGCAAAGGACAAGAAAAGCCTGCCATTCTGCTGGAGGCCGGGAACTGAGGACAATGCCAATCTGAAAGGTACCTATCGTACACTCGACCGATATGACGGTGAACTGCTAAAAGGGAAAGCCGGCCAGAAGATGCCTATCGAAGACGGTCTGCTCTCAAGAAACGGATGGACATTCATCGATGATTCCAACAACTACATATTCGACAACAGCGACTGGCCATGGGTGAAGGAACGCCCCAACCTGGGCAACACGCAAGACTGGTACTTCCTCGCCTATGGGCACAACTACAAGAAAGCTCTGAAAGACTTCACCATGTTTGCCGGCAAAGTACCATTGCCGCCACGCTACGCTTTCGGATACTGGTGGTCGCGCCACTGGGCATACAGCGACAATGAGCTTCGCAAGGTAGTGGAGAACATGAACAACTACGGATTCCCTCTCGATGTGCTCGTAGTTGACAAAGACTGGCATTACACAGAAAAAGGCAAGGGCGCATGGGGTGGATTCACTTGGAACGAACGCCTGTTCCCCGACCATGCAAAATTTTTGAAATGGCTGAAAGACAACGATCTTAACGTGACATTCAACCTGCATCCCGCTGATGGCGTACTTCCTTACGACACGCACTATGCCGACCTGGCGAAATGGATGGGCATGAATCCCGACGAGAAGAAAGAAATTACATGGCTCGCTTCCGACAAGCATTTCATGGAAGGATGGTACAACAAGATGTTGCGCCCCATGGAGAAAGAAGGTGTAGACTTCTGGTGGCTCGACTGGCAGCAATGGCTCTACGACAAGAAGTTCACCCGGCTGAGCAACACATGGTGGCTCAACTACACCACATTTACCGATATGGAGCGTAACCGTGAGACACGCCCCATTCTCTATCACCGCTGGGGCGGACTTGGCAACCACCGCTATCAGATAGGATTCTCGGGCGATACTCACATCACATGGAACTCACTTGACTTCCAGCCGTACTTCAACTCCACGGCTTCCAATGTGCTCTACGGATACTGGAGCCATGACATCGGCGGACACTATAAAGCCAACAGCATCGATCCGGAAATGTACATCCGCTGGATGCAGTTCGGAGAATACAGTCCCATCCTGCGTACCCACTCATCCAAAAACAGCCGGCTCACCAAGGAGCCGTGGGTGTTCACCAGTAAACAGACATCGATCTTGCGCGACATCGTGAACAACCGTTACGCCATGGCCCCGTACATCTACGCCATGGCACGGAAAACCTATGAAGAGGGTATCTCGATCTGCCGGCCGATGTACTACGACTATCCTGACAACGAGGAGGCATATACCAACCGTAACGAATATATGTTCGGTGACCTGATGCTCGTCTATCCCATCACTGCCCCGATGACCGACAGCATCTCCATAAAGAACGTATGGCTTCCTGCAGGAAACGAATGGTATGAAGTGGCTTCGGGTACCCTGCTGCAAGGCGGACAGACCGTAGAGCGCAAGTTCCAGATTGACGAGACCCCCGTGTATGTGAAGGCCGGCTCCATCATACCCGAATACGGCAAGGTGAAGAATCTGCGCAGCAATGACGAGCCTGTCACCGTAACAGTATATCCGGGCAAGACCGACGGGACTTTCTCCATGTATGAAGACAACGGCAACGACAAGCACTACGCCACAGAGTATGCCACAACGCAACTCACATCAACACACAACGGCAATATACTCAACGTGACTATCGGCGTACGCAAGGGGAACTATGCCGGTATGCCTGCACAGCGTCAGTTCAAACTGAAAGTAGTGGCAACAGCGGTACCGGAGAAAGTGACAGTAAATGGAAAGCCTGTGGATTTTGAGTATGACGGCAACAACCTCTCACTGCTCGTGGACATACCTGAAACCGACTGCAACGTGGCAAAGGAGATCACCGTCACCTATCCGGACAACGCCATCAACGTGGCTGACGGACTCATCGGCAAATTCCGCCACATCCAGCAGAATGTAATCGATCTGAAATACCACAACGCACGCATCGTACTGAACGAGGAACTCGGAACAATGGAATCTACCGGCACCGCCATCACCTATCATCCCGAAGAATTCACACAGCGCATCGAGACCTTCCGAAAGAACTTCAGCAACTTGAAAGAAGTGCTGAAAGCCAACAACGTAGATGACGAATATGCTGCAAAATTCCTGAGAATGACTTATTAAGTAACGGTAAAAAACAACAGTACAAAAACAATCGAGTAGGAGGAAAACGAAGTAGTTTTTCTCCTACTTTCGTTTTCCGACCTC
>CAVCAX010000345.1:16884-21757 GCA_963599995.1 Coprobacillus sp. CAG:698 | reverse complement strand
GGAACGACTCGTTCCTCTACGAGGAACTATAAGAATCTCTACGGGGAAAATATATTTTGAAATAAAAATCTGCATTTTACGCTAACTGCTGATAAAAATCAGACTGATTTGAAATAGAATAAAGGATGGTACGTGGTACTTTTTATATGAAATTGTAGTTGAAATTGGATAATTACAATCTTAATAATAGCCAATTGTCTATATTGATAACTCATTGGAATATCCAATGTGAAAATGCAGGGGCTTTTTAGTGTCAACCTTGTCCATTGCTTTGATAAAGGGATTCTGCATGGATTAAAATGTCATATTGACATTTTGTAAAGTATGCAGAACTATATGTACGCTGATGCACAGAAAAATGACCTCAAGATTCTAAGGTTTGTTTGAATACTGATTTATTCCAGTTCGTATTCATGTTTCTCCTCATGTCTTTATTTGTTCATTATTTACATCTAATTTATTTTTTGCATGCAGGTGCGCATACTCCGTTGGGGTTATGCCGAATTGTTTCTTGAATATTGTGCTAAAATAGCGGGGGGCGGATATTCCCACCTTGAAGCTGACTTCGCTTACCGTGTAGGCTCCCAAGGTTAATAGTTGTGCTGCTCTTTTGAGGCGTATATTACGCACAAATTCAATTGGAGTTTGGTTGATTAACGATTGTAGCTTATTGTTGAGCACCGAACGGCTGACATTCATTTTCTCCGCAAAATCATCTAAACCAAAGTTTTCGTCTTCTATGTTTTCTTCAATTACCCGCATTACATTAGAAAAAAATATTTCATCTGCTGAAGTTGCGGAAATATATTGTGGGGACACAAATATGTCCATCTTTATCTTTTCTTTGATTTTCTCCCTCGTGTTAAGCAATTGTTTGATTCTTGTGCGCAGATACTTGATGTTAACCGTCTTTTCAATGCAACCGTCTGCTCCCATTTCATAACCTAACAGTTTGTCATTTTCTGAAACTGCTCCGATTTGCAGGATTATTGGAATATGACTGGTGGCAATACTGTTTTTTATTTGTTTACACAGTTTTAGTCCTTGTTCACCATGTGAGGTCATAATGTCCGAAATGATAAGGCTCGGGTTCATACTTGCCACTTTATTAAACACTCCGGTACAGCTACTGAATGTCTCGACTGTATAGTCTTCTCTCAAGATGTCTGCGACATAATTCAGATGTTTCTCATCCTCGTCTATCAAAAAAAGCAATGGGCGATTGTCTTTAACTCCCGATAAATTTGGGTCTTGTTCCGTCAAACTTTCTTCTATTTCAATAAAGTTGGTTACGTATTCGGCATGTTTCTTCTCATGAACTTTCGGTGAATTTATTTTCTCCTCTTCAAAATGCTTTTCGCCCATCCATAAGAAAAAACGGAACGTACTTCCTTTCCCTAACTCGCTGTCTACATATATCTCCCCTTTATGAAGCCGGATGAAATCATTGGCCAAAGATAAGCCGATACCGGTACCTTTCAAGGATGCCGAATGGTCATCGCCCAATTGCCAGAAACGTTCGAAGATTTTCTTTTGGTATGAGCTGTCAATGCCTATTCCCGTATCGGATACGGCAATCCATATTTTTGAACCGTCAGGATCGAGTTGGCATGACAAATTTATCTCACCCCTTTTGTTGGTAAACTTAAAGGCGTTGGACAGTAAATTGAATAGTACCGTTTCTATTTTCTCAAAATCAAAAATTACATTCAAGGATTTTGGATCTGTCCTTAGATGAAATTTTATCTCTTTTTGTACCGATAAGGGATAAAATGCCTCATAAACTTCGGAAAGCAAAGCGATAAGATCATTACTTTCCAAACTTAATGCAACTTTTCCCTGATCGATTTTCCTGAACTCTAATAATTGATTGGTGAGATGCGACAACCGCTTCATATTTTGTTGTATGATTTCCAACATGTTTTGTACTTTGGATGGTTCCATGTCCTCCCTATTCTTGAGCAGGTTTTGCAACGGGACCTCCATCAAGGATAACGGTATTTTAAAACCATTGGTGATATTGGTGTAAAATTTTAACTTCCATTGATTGATTTCTTCCTGACGGAGCCAACGTTCGCGCTCAAAGAAAAAGCGGAACAGTAATACTCCGATAGAAGTCAGTACAATGCCATATAAAGCATATGCCCATCCTGTTTTCCAAAATGGAGGACGTATGACTATTTCCAGTTTCCTGATGTAGTCTTGCCAAAATCCGGTAGGGCTGGTCGCTCGTAGTTTGAAAGTGTATTTTCCCGGATTAAGGCTGGAGTATGTCACATAATTTCGTGTGTTCGAATATACCCAGTCGTCATCTATCCCTTCGAGTATGTAGGAGTATTTGATACTATAAGGGTTGGTCAGATATAATGATGAAAATTCAATGGAGAATTGAGTGCCGTGGTGGTCGAGAGTTATGGTCTCTGTTTGATTGATGTCTTTGTCTCCCCCGTCGACACAATTGCCTTGTGACTGGAAGTAGCTGATGTACACTGGTATGGCAACCGAATCTGGAGCTATTTCTTGGGGATTGAAATAGGTCAATCCATTTACCCCTCCCAAATAGATCATTCCGTCATCGTCCTTGAATGTATCGTAGGCGAAGTTGACACTTGCGAAATACCCGTTGGTAAGTTCAAAATACTGAATGTCCTTTCCTTTCGCTATTTGATAAAGTCCACTTGTCGTCACCACCCAAATCGTTTGGTTGTTGTCTTCAATGATACCGCAGATATACGGAACGCTATTGCCGGAGGGAAGTTCCTGTTTGATAAAACAGTCGTTTTTGGAATCGTAGACACACAGTCCGGAAGAGGTGCCCACCCACAAGGTTTGTTCACTGTCGATGCAAAGCGAAGTCACCCAGTTGTCGAGTAAAGAGTTTGGGTCGTTGGCCCTGTGTCTGTATTGGCATGGTACATCATTCTCGGCAGGTATGTGGATGGTGGCTTTCATTTTAAATAGGCCGTTTCGTGTACCTATCCACATATATCCGTTTGAATCTTTCAATATGACGCGCACGTCTTCGTTTTTTAAATGTTCGTACAGTCTGAATTCTTTTTTTTCATGTTGCCACACGGCAACACCCCCTGAGGAGAATCCTATCCAGATGTTGGAAAAATTATCTTCATAGAATGCTTTGACCAGCGATAAGTGGTTTTCTGATAAAAAACGGTTGGTCTCGTCCCGCTCATAAAACTTGTCTGTTGCCGGTTCGTAATAATAAATCTTTCGTTTGGTGCCAATCCATATTTGCTTGTCTTTGCTTTCAATCAGACACTGCACGTTCTTGTTTGTGTAGGAGGAATCTGTTGGACGGTTCAACCGAGAGAATTTATAGGTTGTCTTGGCATCGTCCAACCATTCAAATTTGTCGATACCGCTATTCGTTCCCACTAAAATAGAACCGTCTGAATTTTGCACGAATGACGACAATGCATTATGTGATGGAGTATTCGTATCCACCTCTGAAGCTCTTATTGTATGAAAAAAGTTGGTTGGCAATTTCCTTCTCACATACAGTCCACTTTTCGTTCCTGCCCATATGTTACCCCAACGATCTTCGTAAAATACATTTATGCTATTGCTTGTATCCAACATGGATGAGCTGTCGATATGAAAATGTACGGGCAAACTTTTCTTCGGGTCTTGTATTTGAGGAATATACAATCCGCCTCCCCAGCGGGTACCAATGTAGACCTCTCCTTCTTTTGAAAATAAAATGGATTTTCCGTCCGTATTCCGAGTGACATGTATTTCCCGATTCCAATGGTTACCTTCCACATCCAAAACATAGGTATCTTTCGTGTCGTTGATCCACAAGTGGTTTTGGGGATCGATGGCAAAAAAGCCCAATACGGAATGGTATGAATATGATTGGCTCTCCAAGGCTGGAGGAGTTTGGAATATCTGATGAGTTGTCGGGTGGTAAAAAATGTAAAATCCCATGTTAGAACCGATCCACACATGCTGTTCTCTGTCTGTGTCAATGAAGTTGACATTGAAATCAATGTCACTATCTATAGTCAAGGTTAGATTCTGCAGTTTATCGATGCTGTCATTTATCACATATACCCCATTGTTGGTGCCTACCCAAATATTCCCTTCCGAGTCTTCCTTAAGTGTGTTGACGCTAAGGTGAGCTAAGGCTGAGCAAAATTCAGGGCGGACGATTTTTCCCGACTGCGAGTCTACATAGGCAATACCTTCACCGGTAGCGATCCAAATTTTACCTTTCCGGTCTCGTATTAAGCGTCTGATGTTATTATTGGGGATAGAACACACATCATTCTCATCAGATAAGAATATCTGAAATGAATAGCCATCGAACCTGACTAGACCCAATTCGGTACCTAACCATAAAAATCCATATTGGTCTTCAACGATTGTCGTGATTGAGTTGTTAGGCAATAAGCCTTGCGTATTTTGTTTTTCAAACACAAGTTGCTCTCCACGAAGGTTCATTATGCTTAGTAACAAACCTAATAAGCAGAGTAAAAGTATTCGTTTTCGCATGCGTGCATTAAATTAAAACAGTTAAAGGTTAGCAAAAATACTTTATTTTATTTATTAAGAATGTCTGTTGTGGAAAAAAATGTTGTTTTTCCTTTATTCTTCCCATAAAAATCAAGTTCATTCTCTCTTCTACTTTTGTGCCAGCATACTGAATATATACCTGTTTGTGCCTCTTTTAACAGCATTGACAATATGTTCTTCTATTCCCGTTTACAGCCCTTTAGAACGGTTTGTTGGAAATAAACGAACATTTTCAACAAAAAAACAAACATCTGGACAAAATATTTTTAACGTATATTTGTTTTTTGGATATAAATCAAAAAAAATGCATACGAATCTTTATTTTTAGATAATACTTTTG
>CAVCAX010000345.1:13471-16789 GCA_963599995.1 Coprobacillus sp. CAG:698 | reverse complement strand
CCGTATTAGGGAAGACTAAGTTTTGGAAAATCCGCAAGTGAATAAATTCTGTCTTTATATGTGCGATGCAAGTGAAACAGAGTAAACCGAACTCCGGAATTAAAAATGAAAATAAGTAATAATATATAAACGCTGATTTATACCTTATATGAAAGGCAGATATCATGAAAACTAAAGAACAATTATGAAAGGAGTGAAATTTTTGTATTTTGGAACAACTCGTTTTTGCATGTTTTTATTAATGTGCATAGGTAGTGTCCAGTTGTTAATGGCACAAAACATTTCAGTCAAAGGTGTCATTACTGATTCTGAGACCGGTGATCCACTTCCCGGTGTGAATATTTTTGAACCCGAAAGCAAAAGAGGGGTTATTTCCGATATTAATGGTAACTATGTGTTATCTAATGTATCGGCTAAGGCAAAGCTGGAATTTACATATGTAGGTTATGATAAGGTTGTGAAGCCGATTGATAACAAAACTGTGCTTAATGTCAGAATGTCAGTCATGTCCAACGAACTGGAGGAGTTGGTCGTTGTAGGTTATGGCTTGGCAAAGAAAAGTGAGTTGACTAGTTCTATTGCCAAAGTAGATGAGGAGGCACTTGAAAAGACTCCCGTCACTTCGCTTGAGCAGGCTCTGCAAGGTAATGCTGCCGGTGTTTTGGTTATCAATACCTCTGCCGAGCCGGGCGGTGAAATCTCAGTCCGTATTCGTGGAGGAAGTTCTATCCTTGCAGGTAATACACCGTTGTATGTGATCGATGGTTTTCCGATGGAATCGGGTGACTTGTCTATGATTAACCCGTCAGATATCGTTTCCATGGAAGTACTGAAGGATGCTTCTGCAACAGCCATTTATGGCTCGCAGGGTGCTAATGGAGTTATCATGGTTACCACCAAACAAGGGAAAGAAGGTAGGCCGAAAGTGGATTTTTCCACTCGCCTTACTGTTTCGAATCCTCGTCATATGATTCCTATCTTAGATGGTCCGCTTTACATGCGTTATAATAACTTAGGTCGTTTAACAATGGGGGAATCTATAGCGGATTTGCGCCCGGATACGACACATACCCGTGACTATGCCAGTGAAATCATGCGTTCCAACGCCTTTGCTCAAGAATACAACCTTTCCATCAACGGTGGTACGAAAAGTATGAACTATCTTTTGTCAGCAGGTTACATGAATCAGCCAGGTTTGTTACGCAACAGTGATTACGAGCGTTTGTCTTTACGTGGTAAATTCGGTGTCCAAATGTCCCGTAACCTTGATATGCAAATCGGGTTCTCTCACAGTTCTACGAAAAAGCATCAGGCCGGTGGGGGCGACAGTGGGGCAATGATGCGTACGTTAATGTTAAGGCCGCTTGAGTCTGTCGGTATTTTTAAAGATGGGTTGTATATAGACGATGAAACAGGGGAAATTTTGGATGCTAACTCGGAAATTTCCAATTCACTCTACACAACGGATGAGAAGAAGGGAATGATGACTGATTTTAACCTTGCCTTGAACTGGACTATTACCAAAGGGTTGGTATTCCGTTCTACGGCCGGTTATCGTATCAATCAAAACCAAAACGACAAATATGTGCCACGTGAAATTTATCTGACTCAAACCAATATAGATAAAAATAACAAAGCTACACGCTCGACATCATCAAGTAAACAGTGGACAAACGCCAATACTTTGACCTATATGCACACTTTTAACGATGCCCATAATTTGACAGCGATGATTGCGCAAGAGTGGAAGTGTACGAATAATGATGGTTTCTCTGCGGTGGCTCGCGGTTTTGAAACAGATGATTTTCTTTGGAATGATTTAGACGGTGCCAAAAATTATGATTCAATGTCATCTTCGATTTCCCGTTATTCCATGCTCTCGGTTTTCGGGCGTGTGATGTATGGTTACAAAGGTAAGTATTTGGCGACGGCAACCGTACGTGCCGATGGCTCTTCGCGTTTTGGAGTTGACTCAAAGTGGGGTACGTTTCCTTCCTTGTCGGCTGCGTGGGTAGTTACCAAAGAAGAGTTTTTGAAAAATCAGGAAGTACTTTCGAACATGAAACTTCGTTTGAGTTATGGTCTGACAGGTAATGACCGTATTGGTCAGTATAAATCGTGGTCTACGTTGAGTTCTACCAAGATTTTGGTTAATGGTAGTGAGCAGGTGGGGTATCGTAACAGTAACATCGGAGACAGAGGTTTGAAATGGGAAAAGAATGAAACCTTGAATCTCGGTTTGGACCTTGCATTTTTGAAAAATCGTATTGTACTCAATATGGATGTTTATAAAAAAATTTCACGTGATATGCTTTACAATAAATCAATTGCTGCAACCAACGGTTATACTCAAGTAACGACAAACATCGGTCGTGTTGATAATGCTGGGGTTGAATTTGAGTTTATATCGCGTAATCTTACCGGAAAGTTTAATTGGACAACCAATGTGAGTGTAGGTTACAACAAAAACGAAATTAAAGATCTTGGGGGAGACAACAATCTGATAGCTTACGAAATGACAAACACTGTAAAAACACCGATAACTTACTTAGTGGTAGGTCAACCTATCGGTACATTCAAAGGTTACGAAACTGATGGAGTGTACAAGGACTGGAATGATGTGTATTCCTCGGCTTCGGTATGGGTTGATGGTACCAACGAATCGCGCACGCAGCCTGGTTACTTGAAATATAAAGATCAAAATGGAGATGGTGTTATTAATGAAGATGACAAGGTTGTTTTGGGACATGCACAACCCAGTTGGACGGTTGGACTTACCAATACATTCTCGTTTAAAGGTTTTGACTTGTCGGTATTCTTCACAGGCGCTTTTGGAAACAAAATTGTAAATACCAATAAAGGAAAGATTGAACGTTATCGCGGTTCTTCAGACAACCAAACCCGATATGTGTTGGAAGGTTGGCGTCCGATGGATCCCGCTACGGGTGATCCCGGTTATTCGGGATCTCGTCCTCGTGCTGTTTATAAAACGGACTATGCCACCAATTTGACCGATCTTTATCTTGAGGATGGTGACTATTTCCGTTTGAAAACTCTTTCACTTGCCTATAATTTACCCAAGAAAGCATTGGATAAAATCAACATGAGAAATTGTCGTTTGCAAGTATCCTGTATCAATCTGCTTACATTCACCAAGTACACCGGTATGGACCCGGAAGCGAGCAGTTCGTTGGGGGATAATAATATGAGGTTGGGAATTGATCAAAGTAGTTATCCTGCTTCCAAATCGGTTGTATTTTCTTTAGCTGTAGGTTTTTAAAATTAATAAATAAGACGCAATGAAAACAATAAAATATA
>CAVCAX010000345.1:0-13461 GCA_963599995.1 Coprobacillus sp. CAG:698 | reverse complement strand
GTTATTACCAGAATCAAGAGCAGGCTGTAAAAGGTCTTTATGGGTTATATAGCGCGGTAAGGGATGTGGTCTTTGGCATTGATTTGACTTCCATTACCGACCTTATGGCTGATGATATGGAGTTTTTGAATACGGATGTGCAACGCCGTACATTAAATAACCTGACTTATGATAAACGCAACAAATACTTTTATAATGTATGGGTCAACTTGTACAAAGTAATAGGAAATGCTAATGTAGTGATTGACAAGTCTACACAATTAGCTGAGTCCGAACCAACCAAGTATGCGAATGATTGTGCGCAAATCATAGGTGAAGCCAAGTTTATTCGTGCTTGGGCCTATATGCACTTACTTCAGTTGTGGGGGGATGTACCTTTGATAACTGCTCCGACTTATAGTCTGGATTATGTCGCTTACCCTCAGCGTGACCCTGCAGATAAAATTCGCGAGCAAATTCATGAGGACTTGACCGCAGCTGAAGTCTTGAACGACAGTCCTTATTCCATTACTATCAAGCGAGATATTACCTATCCGATGACGATTACTCGCAGTGCGGTTAAACTACTTCATGCAAAATTGTATTTGCTTGAAAAGAACTATAATAAATGTATTAGTGAAGTTGAGTATTTGGTGAAAGACCGCTATCCAGTAACTTTTGACCTTGTATCGGATTTCAGCCTTTTATTTGATGTGGCGGAAACCAAGAATCCCGAGCGTAAGAAAGAAGTAATTTGGGAAATTGAGGCTAAGGCGGCCACGTCTTACAATAACAAGTCGCACCGGGAATTCGCACCCAAGTCTGCAATAGAGGGTTGTAAGACTACGGGATATCAGAATTATGTGCCTTCGACCTCATTGTTTGAAGCGTTCAGCAAGCAGTCATCAGATAAACGGTATGATTGTATTTACCGCATGAGTGGCGGAAAACCTTGTATTATGAAGAAAGTGGACTACTTGACTAATGACCAGAATATGGGCGGTTGTGGAGAAGTGTTGTTACGTTTTGCCGATGCCGTACTTATTTATGCGGAAGCTCTCAATGCTATCGGTGATACTCCGGGTGCAGCTGAATGGATTAATAAAATACGTAACCGTGCTGGTCTAATCAGGAAAATCGGTTCGTTGACTATCGGGAACATCAAACCGACCCTTTCGCAAGAAGTGATGCAGGACACCATTATCGCCGAACGGCGTATGGAATTTGCACACGAAGGGCATCGTTTGTATGATTTGAAACGTGTGGGTAAATGGAAAACCATGATCCAACGTTACAATTCGGACATGAAGCGTTATATGGCGGCTGGTTCATTGAACTTTGCATTGGGACCCAATATTGAGGGGTCTACCACTGCTATGAAACTGACTGTGCCTTTTGTCGAAATTATTAAGTCAGATGATGATCGTAGTTTGTTGCATCCACTTCCCGAAAGTGAAGTTTTGATAAACAAAAACTTACTACCGGATAATCCCGGTTATTAATTTTAATTACTAATAAAAGCATATAACACAATGAAATATACATTTTTTAAACAAGCAGCACTTTTAACAGCGTTTACTTTGCTGACCGTACAATGCAATAATAATGCACTGGATGATTTCCCTTCGGACGATTATCCGGAGGAAGGTCCCGATTTGATTATCACTCCCACAGATAATCCGAACGATATTGTTCCTGCTGCCGATTGGATTACTATTCCTGCGGGTGAGTTTGTTATGGGTGGACCGGTTGATACGGAGGGGCTTCCTTCCGACGCGAAATGCAAGGCGGATGCCTACCCGCAGCACACGGTTCGTTTTGAAAAAGAAATTCAAATCATGCGTTACGAAGTGACAGCCGATCAATTCCGCAAATTTGTAGATGCCAATAGTTCGCAACTAAATATGCCCGCCGAACCTTTCTGGGGGTTTGAAGATTGGCGCGGCCGTTCGCGTGGTAATCATCCCGTAGTCAACGTGACTTGGAAAGAAGCCCAAGCTTTTGCCGAATGGGTAGGGGGGCGCTTGCCGACTGAGGCCGAATGGGAGTATTGTGCACGTGCTGACGAAGGCTATAAATATTCAGGTAGTAACTCGATAAATGATGTGACAATTTATTATGATAAGTCAAATCTGATAGTCGATACAGTTACCGTGTTTCAACAAGGTGATAAGGAGGTTGTACGTATCGGCCGTAAACCATGGGCGGTAGGTTCAATCAAGGTGCAAGGTAAAAAACCGTCAAACGCTTGGAATATTTACGACATGAGCGGCAACGTAATGGAATGGTGCAACGATTGGTATGGCGAAACTTATTATAAGGAATGCTTGACGGCAGCTGGAGGTGAAGGTTACACATTGAATCCTCAAGGACCTGAAAATGGTAGATTCCGTGTAATCCGGGGAGGTGGTTGGAATTCCGTGCAAGATTTCTGTACGGTTTACAACCGGTTGTTGTTATCGCCGGGTACTCGTTCGGATGAATTGGGTTTCCGGGTAGTACGTGATGTCCGTTAAACCCCAAATCATAAGCAATATGTATTTTGTTATTAAGAAAATAGGGCTTTCGGTATTGCTCATGTCGGGTATGGGATTTGCCTTTTCGCAAGAATATGTCAATGAAACGTTTTCTTCCTGGAAAAACGCTGGGACTTTACCCAACACGTGGGCTTCGGGAAGTCAGACGGTAGTATGCCGTGATGGGATAGAACGGACATTCAAATACGAAAATTGTATAGTTGACAATTATGATGTGACCAATGCTAAGGATTGTCCGGCAGGGGTTGTACTTGTGCGTAACAGCAACAATGGTAAGTTGACTTTCCCTGAATTACCAAACATAGGCAGAGTGATGATAGCTCGCGAAGGCAAAAAGAAGGAAAAGAAAGCAAAAATACAATTGCAGGTGTTGGAAAACAGTACGTGGGTGACCAAAGAGGAAGATAACATTCTCTCTGAGCAATACTGTGAAGTCTACACATACAACTACCGCAGCGAAGTGCCTGTACAAATACGTCTGGTGTTGGGAGGTGCTAGTGGTACGCGTCTGTATTGGGTGTATGTAGAAGGCTTGGACGGAGGCTCGGGTGTACCTTATGTTCCGGAAGAAGAAACTGTCATCCCCGACGAGTCGACCGTGAGGCTGTTACCCAACAAGGCTGATACAGTTGCTTTTGAAACTTTGATCGGGATAAGCGGCTATGGATGGGATCCGATGAATCGGGGCATTTATATCAATTGGCATCGTGATCACCCCAATCAAATAAACAACACTTCGGGAGGTGACTTTGAAGAACGTGACACGGAAACCCGCCATGATGCACAAAACGACATCCGCGCTTTGCAGCATTATTATTGGTTTAAGGCCTTGCATGGGGGGACTGACTTTTTCGACCCCGCCATCAAACGCTTGCTTCCTACGGTGAAGAGTAAATATGCCAAGCCAAGTATTGCCAAAGGATGGTTGTACTATGTCTTACTTCGTTTGCGCGAATACACAGATACTCCGGAAGATAAGGTGTTTTGGGAAAATGCCATCTTGTTTTGGGGGCAGAATGTCTACAATATGATTGATCATGATTTGGGCGTTTATTATCAAACCAATATGGGTAATTGCGACTGTGGTGGCTCTACCATTTATTTGGACAAGGCTTATCGAGTAGATCATCAGGTGGAAGCCGGAGCAGCGATGGTCGATGCGGGTACACGCTTCAATAAGCCCGAGTGGGTAGATGCCGGTTACCGGCAGGTACTTACCGCTTACGAGCAAGCTTTTTCCGAAGATTATGGGATGTTTGGCCGTATTTATTTGTTCGGCGATTCAGGATACAAGAAGAACAGTGACGGTACAAAGAAGGTATTTGACTACAGCGAGTTCCAAAACAAGTTGTGGGACGGACAGGCTAAAATCGGGGAGGTGTCGGAAGAAGCGGATGCTTTGCTGAAGGCTGCCTCGGTGACCACCAATCCCGAAATACGTGATAAGTTTGTAGAAATAGCCACAAAAATGCTGAATGCCTTGCGCGTCCAACCGGTACACGACAAAACGTATGGTGGATTTTACCAAATGATGTACGTGGCCGACAGCGGTGACGGGAAGAAAGCAGGCAAGGTGATGAACACGAACAAAGAGATGCGCCAAGCCTCTTTATTGGGTACTTACAACTTTGCTAACCAAATTCTTGACAATCAGTGGCGCGACATGGAACGGGAAATGTATTACGTTTTGGTCAATACCATTTCTGACTCACCCCGTGGCATGTTTCTGCCGGATGTGGAAACATCTGTAGGCGAAACAATTAACGGATACCGTAAGACTTTGGCCGGTTACACATTTCACTTGCAACCCGATTGGAGCATCTACAACAGCAAGGACGTGTTGGAGAACTGGGTGAGTAACGAGAGCAACAGTTTGATCCTGTTGGGGCTGTTTGAATACTTGACCGCCAAGTATGTTGACGGTTATGATGATTCTCATATCACGGGAAAATCTTCTGAAATAACGGTGAATACGCAACTGGAGAATGGTTTACGCTATGATCCGATTTTGGGCTTGGTATCCTTGGATGTTATATACCCAATTCAACGAACGCAGGTAAGACTGCAAAGTTTATTGGGTCATGATATGCCCGTAATGTGGACAAACGGTAATCAGATTGATGTATCTTCTTTGGCTCACGGGGTTTATTTTGTTATCTGTTATGAAAATGGAAACTTAATCAAAACATATAAATTTTTAAAGTATTAATCAATTCATTTAAAGCTGTTATTTATGAAAACACATTTACAAATCAGGTATTATATCGCATATGCGGTACTGTCATTCGTATCGGCATTTTCCATGCAGGCACAAGTGTTATTTGAAACCAATTTCACCACAGAAGAAGGATGGGTAAAAGAAGGAAAAGCTTCGTCGGAGTTAATATGTCTTGAAAGGGATATTACCTATGATGGTAAAACTTTTCATATTGTGTTCAATCAGGTGGCTATCGACCCAGCAGCAACAAACGGTGACGGTTCGGTAGGTAAGGCCACTATTCAGAAAAACGGTAATGCAAACACGGATACAAAGCCTTCAACGAAGCCGGCAAACAACGGTTATATCCTTTTTCCTTCATTTGATGAAGATTTTCAGGTTTCGTTCTCTTACGCATCATCATCCAAAGCTGATCGTACCATCGCTGTTGAGTATTCGATTGACGGAGGACAGAGCTGGTTGTGTACGAAAGAGGGTTTGGCGCCCTTGCATTCAAGCGTTAGTGCTAACTTTAAATGCCCGACTAAATTTGAAAAAGGAACGCTGGTTCGTTTGACCAACCACTCAAAAGGCGGTGGCTTGGATGTGTTCTGGGTTAAGATTGAAAAATTTGTGGAAGACCTTGAAGCACCGACTGCAGTATCTTTCTTGCCTGAAAATGGGGCAGTTGAAATATCTCCCGCAACGAGAACACTTGAAATCGTGTTCTCCGAACCGGTGAAAGATGGGGCAGAAGGTAGCGTGTATGTCGTAGGCAATACATCGGGAGCTAATTGTCAAATAACTAGCGGACAGCTGATTTTTGAAAATCAAACGGTCATAATTCCGATCCCTAATGATTTCTTCCTGGCGGCTAATGAAACTTATACCGTTTTATTGGAAGACGGGGTCGTGAAAGATTTGGCCAACAATAAGGCTGGAGAAATCACATGGAGTTTCACCACAAAAGTCAATGTGAGCGCGGAGAATAACATCATTTCTTTTAAAGTGCCCAAACAGGTAGATGCCGTTATTGATGCAGAAAAAGCAACGGTGAACGTTACTGTTGCTTATGGCGTTGACTTGGCTAACATTACTGAAAATGATATAAAAATGGAAATTTCTGAATATGCAACCGTCATCATGGATTATAAAAATTTTGCTGAAGGACCGCAACAGTATGAAGTGACGGCTGAAAACGGTTCAAAGAAGACTTGGACGATAACCATTACTGTATTGGAATATAGTCCCGCCTCTTTGCCCGTTTCATATTTAGGTAGTGAAGAAAATTCGTGGAAGAATATTGCCGCACCGGGTTGGTTGACAAATCTAATAAACGATGATAATACGACTAAATACAATAACTATCAATATACCCAAGCTAATGTTAGCAAATATGGACATTTTGTACAATGTTGGTATGATGGACCGGCAAACCGATTGAGTTTCCGCATACGTTACGGAAAGGCTACTTCCAATTATGAGATCAAAGTGGAGCAGTCGGTTACAGGTGAAGAAGACTCTTGGACAGAAGTCGTGACTTATAAGCCTACAACGGAAGAAATCCCGACTGAAGCCAATCCGGATCTGACTCCGATGATTCCGACCGTCAGCTCTACTTTGGGCTTACGTTCTTATCCGTTGAATCCCGATAGCCGTTATGTGAGATGGTTTTACTCGGTAAGAACCAATACCAGTTTTTATTTGGACGATGTCGTTATCGAAAATGTAGCTGAAGACACTCAGGCCCCTGTTTTATTGACCGACGAAGAAGTGGTTTACCACATGTATTCCGACAGTACAAAATCGCAGATCGTGTTGAAATTTTCGGAAGCTGTCAAAGTATCAGAAGATATAATAGCTTGTAACGCCTCAATCGGAGTAAGCGGCGGAACATGTGATGCGGCATATTATGAACCGAATCTACTCGCTATGCGTGACGGTGAATTGATATTGACCGATTTACCCGCTTTAGAAGATCAGACGGAATATACCATTACGATACCTGCTAACGCCTTGGTTGACTTGGCTGGTAATGCGTTTGCAGGTACGACAGTCAAATTTACGACCGACTTTACGAAGGTAGACCCGAATCCGAGTATGATTAAGGCTCTTAAAGCAAGTGATGTTTTGGTATATTACGTCAATGGTAACGTGATTGTGGACGGTGAATTCACATCTGCCCAATTGTATAATACTATGGGGGTGTTACTTGGTATTTCTGAAGACGGACGTAGTATCCCGGCCTCCGCTTTAGCTGATGGTGTGTACTTTGTACGTTACATCCAAAGCAATGGAGCGGTAGGAACGGTTAAAATTTATATAAACAAGTAAACCTTTTTTGTCAAAAAACTGTCATCGGATATGTTTTACTTGTTCCGATGACCGTTTTTTATAGTCTTCATTTCCATCGGTAGATGGAAATGTACTACACAAATGGATAGAGAACGTTTCATGCACTCTAAGAGAAGAACAAGACTAATAGAGTTTTGTTTCTCTGAGTCCTTCGCTTTTTTTATTCCAATGTGTATGTGAAGAAGTTTAATCAATATGAAATTTTATGGATCGTAGGTCTTTTTTGAAATACTCTTTGGCAGCAGGCGGTGCGACACTTGTTTCACGGGCTTTTCCAGACAACGTCCCGACTCTGTATGAAAAGCCGAAAATAGCTCGTGTTGACAAATTTTTGAACGCATTTTATTATCGGGCACACATGTATACTATGGTACCCAAACACATCAGGGAAGATTTGAAATGGATGGCCGATGCTGGCAACGATGCCGTTACCATAGCCATTTTGGAACAAGACTTTGATGCCGCTTTTGAAAATGTGGAGTTCATATGCAATGAAGCGTCTAAGTTAGGCATGTCGGTCATTGCCGTACCTTCGCGTTGGGGAGGTATCGTGGCTGGTTCTCCCAAAGTACCCAGTGTGTTTACCACTCAAAATCCACAGACATGGGTGTTGCACAAAGATGGTACTCCCGTCAATACACCGGTAACTGGGCGTATCAGTAGCATTCATTACGAAGAAACGTTTGAGTTTGTGGCACGGTCACTTGATAAATTGTATAGCAGTTGGGACATCAAAGGCATTATTTGGGATGAACCGAAAACGTTAAAAGTGGACTATTCGCCCAAGGCGTTGGAGAAGATGGGACCCAATCCTACAGAAATGCAGCAATTGCAAGCCAATGTCGATTTTTATTCACGACTTAATTTGTATTTGAAAACTCATTATCCGGATAAAACTACCGGTATGTTTATTTATTCTGACCTTTCGGACATAATAGTAAATAAAATGGCGGAAACGCAGTATTTGGATTATTACGGTTGCGATGGTCGTCCTTGGAGGGTGGAAGATGGAGGAAAAACGGAAAACCCGGGAAAAATGTTAGTGGGGCATGTGGGACAACGTTTCATCGATGCTGCTAATGCCAACAACAAGAAATCGCTTTTTTTGATAGAAAACCACAATATGGCTAATGCTGACCTGCCGTTACTTGAAAAACGTATGCCTGAGTTGTTGCAAATGGATATTGATCATCTGATATATTATTATTATCCTCGGAATATAGAAGATCCCGATCGGTTGATGGCTATAATGAAACGGAATTTACGGGCGTATAAAGGATGACATTTCATCATATAAAAATCGGTGGTTGGAAAGAGAGAGCATAATCGGTAGTGTATCAAAAAGAATATTGACTACTAAAATGTGAGATCATCAGAAATACCCTCATTTTCTCAATGGGTGCTCTTCTTTTTTATGGGAAAGGGAAATGTGTTTCGTATGATATGACTGAAAAAAAAACAAAATGAAGATTTTTTTACTATCCTGCCTGTTTGCGTTTAGTTTGTACTATGTTGGAGCACAGACTCTCATGCCTTATCGTATGGTTACTGTGAGCAATAGCCAGTGGTGCGACCCGCAACAAAAAGAATTAGTGGAAAAGGAAATCGACAAAATGGCCGATTGCGGATTTAATATCATCAATATCGGTTCGTTTAAATTCATGCCTACTTGGTTTGTGAATTACGAAAACACCGACTATCCTGAGGCTTGCCAATTTTCGGCTGGAAAAGTGGCGCAAAATGTGAAAACTGTCCGGAGTAATATGCGTTATGCTAAGTTGAAAGGTTTTAAAGTGGTGACCGCTTCATACAGTAATTATGCTCCTACCAATTTCTGGAAAGCTCACCAACAAGAGTTGAACCCCAACGGACTGTATAATCGTTTGCTGACCGAATCACATCAGAACGACTTGTATTGTCGTGCCATGGAGGGGAAAAGTGACGTGGTACAGGCACAACAGTGGCGTAATCCGTGTTTTAGAAATTTTTTCATTTACTCTACCCGTTTGGTGCTGGATGTCTTGCCAGAGTTGGATGGCTTCTTGAATGCGTATGCCGAATCAGCATGGACGTATGATGAAGGTAAATTGCGTGACAATCAATGGAAAAATTGGAAAGAGTGTGTGGACTATGAGGGAACAAATGACGATTTCGTTGATTACGGTAACACGTTGAACCGGATTTTAAAAGAAAAACGAGGCGATGATTACCTCATCGGTTTGCGCGACTGGTATGTAAAGCCCGTTGATCTGATGCGGATGGATATCAATCCTACCCAATTGATTATTTCGGTAAAATATGCTGGGTATGACCAACCTTTAGTGAATTATCCTCTGTGGGCGAAGGATCTACTTGATGTGGGCTTTTGTGTATTACTCGATATGCTTGTGTACGATGCGGAAAATCCTCATCCGTTATATTGGTATGATAATGAGTTTGACCGTCAGATGATAAGAAATGTGGAAGAAGCCGGCTTTCCCGGCATTGTCTACCATGACTTTATGGCAAAGTCTAAAGGGGATTTGCAAAACCCTATCCGTCTGTTAACGCAAAAGACAATAGGAAGTGCTTTGACACACGAGAAATTTAGTGAAGACGATGCGCTTATGTTCCTCACTACCTATTATGGAAAAGCTGCGGCTTCCTTGTTGAAGAGCTTGAAGTCGGTATCCTTGTCGCAAGAATTGCGCATCAAATTGATGCCGGCTTGGTTTTGGCAGGGTGACGGTCTGACCCCAGGCGGTTTGTCCGAAGGCCGTTTCTGGAAATATAAGGACAACCCTGAAGCTCCTGTAGGTATGGAATTCGTCCGTCAAGAGGTGGTTTCAGTGTTGGACTATAGCCAAGCCATCATTGACGGGAATATGAAAAAGAAAGAACAGGAGTGGAAGGCAGCTGGGAAAAAAAATCCGTTGATTGCGCTCGATCAGATGCTTTTGGAGGCGGATAAAGCCGTAGAGGCAGCCTTGGAAGCCCGCAAAAAAAGCTCACCGAAGCATACGAACAAGGAAGAAATTGTAGCAAGTGCCGTCATCAACAAAGTGGTGGCTCTGAGAGATGCCGCTTTCACCCGTTCGGCAATCGCCTATTTTGCCAGTGGGGGGCAGTATGACGGAAAGTATAACAACGATTATACCCGTTTGGATACGGGAGTGGACCAAACCGATATTTGTGTGGAAGAGTTAAAAGAATCCATCCGCCTCGATTTGGTGATGCGTGAACTGTGTCGTCGCTACGCCCCGCGTCGTCCCGAAATGCGGAGTGCGAAAGGTTATGATTTTAGCAAACGGGTGGCAAAGATTTGTGGACATCCACTGATTATTCCATCATTGACAGGGGCTGACATGAAACCCTATTTGGACTTGATAGGAAGAAAATAGAAGTTGTACGTAAAGACGCAAAAATGAGTTTTTCGTATATATAATTATTGAAGCATAAAAAGAAATCGCATTTTAGTGATTTTAGTGTTAAAACAATTTTAATATGAAAAAGAGAATAATATATACTCTGATGCTGTCATTGGTGTTTCAGGTTTTGACCGCACAACAATCTGTTATGTTAAACGGGACATGGCAAATGGGTGAGAATCGTGATTATAATCAAGAAATACAAGTACCCAGCATTGCAACCGATCCTGGTAAAATGAATGCTGCGAAATTGTGGTATAAAAAGCAAATTACTTTGCCAAAGGGTAATTGGCTGCAAGCCACACTTGAATTGAAAGGGGCACGTTTTGCTCCTGAGGTGTATGTGGACGGGGTGTTGGTTTCTCGGAAGAATGGGGGGATGGCATCGACTTTCCACCACTTGGAGGGAATTAAGCCGGGTAAGACTGTTACCCTTGAAATAGCGTTAACTTCTTTAAAAGAACTTCCGTATTCAGATGCTTCCTACATCCCGTCTGCCGATCAGTGGCGTTCGAATATCTCGTCCTCCATTTGGGACGATGTAGTGTTGTATTTTCACGGTACGGGACGTATCGGGAGCATTGTTCCTATATATGATATAGTAAAGAAAAACGCGAGTATCAAGTTTGATGTGTTGGGGACATTGTCAGCGGGAAAATACCAAGCGGTGATTTCCGATAAGGCAGGAAACGAAGTGTATGCCACTCAAGGCTATTTCAGTGATGGGAAAGCTACGTTGTCGTTTAATTATGACGGTATATTGAAAGAGTGGTCACCCGAAAATCCGGAATTGTACACTTTGTGCTTGAGTGTATATGACGGGAAAAAATTGTCAGACAAGCGTTCTTTCCATTTAGGTGTGAAAAGTTTCTCGGTGGTAGGTAAGCAGTTTTACTTGAATGGCAGTCCTTGCAAAATACGTGGAGGAAGCGTTGTTTGGCATCGCTGGGTTCGCACGGGTGAGGGGCGTGTCTGTGGCTACGATACGGAGTGGTTTGCCGAGAATATCATTCAACGCTTGAAAGACCATGGGGCTAATCTGCTACGTTTTCATTTGGGGACTCCTCCTGACCGATTACTTGACTTGTGCGATCGTATGGGCATTTTGGTGCAATATGAATGGAGCTTTTTTCATGGTATGCCAGCATCGCGTGAAAGTCTGATGGAGCAATATCCCGCTTGGTTTGACCGTTCAATGATCCATCCCTCCATTGCCCTTTATCATCCGTATAATGAGACGGAAGGTGAACAGCTTGAGACGGTGTGGAGCGCATTGGATGAAATAGTGAAATCATATCCTCCCGTAGTGTTGGCAGAAAGGGATGTTATTCACGTGCATAAATACTGGTGGAGTTTGTTTGAGAACGTGGGTGTTTATTTTGACGATGCCAACCAGTTCGACAAAGCTATTATGGTAGATGAGTTCGGAGGAAATTATTTGGACGAGAATGGTGATTTGGGTGGTTACAAAGCTTTGAAAGAAAGTTATCTACGCTTCCTTGGAAGAAAGAGTAACCGGGAGGAACGCTTGCAATTTCACGCTATGACCAATTCGCGCGTTGCTGAATACTGGAGACGAATAGGAACTGCCGGATTTGCGCCTTTTGCTATAGCCAGTAGTTGGGAGGATGGGAATACGTGGTTTCTTGGTGCATTGAAAGAAGGTATCCCCAAACCTGTATGGAATGCCCTAACAGCTTCTTACGCTCCCCAGTCGGTCAGCTTGGATATTTGGGACAGAAATTTCGTGCCTGGGGAGAAAATCACTTTCCAGCTCCATTTCTTTAATGATTGTTCTGATGATGCTGATTTGGTTGCCCGCTTGACGGTAGAAGACAAATTTGGTAAGATATATTCTGAACAGACCATACACTCCCGATTGGCGGGATACAGCGCACGTCCACAATCTGTTGATGTCGTTTTGCCTGTCAAGGAAGGGCGTTGGCTGTTGAAAGCCGAACTTTGTAATCGTCCGCAAGGTGTGGTATATCCAGTGGTTTCAGAATGGGAAATACATACTTTCCAGGCTAAATTACCGGAAACGTTGAAAAATATTGTTGTTGCCGTTCCCGACGGCGAAACGGAGTTGTCAAGGATGTTAGACCAACATAATATAACAGTTAAGCCGATTTCAGATAAATCGGTTAAGCTCCTTTTGTTGGCAGAACATTCGTGGAATCGTTTGAAAGCGGGTGATAGCGGCATAAAGGAAATGGTACAGTCTTGTATTATTCGTGGAGTGTCTGTGATTTGGTTGAACGTGGGTGAACAATATCTTGGACAAGGTTATCCCGATAAAAGCGGAGAGTTGGGACCTTTACAAGGTGTGGCACGTATTACCGACCCTGTTGTTACTCGATATGAAGTGCTCGACGGTGTGGAATTGATATTCACGGAAGCCGCTGAACCAGAAAGTCATTTACATGCTGACTTGCACGACTGTACGTTGTGGAATGGGATTCCCTGCGACTACACTTGGTTGTGGAATGGGATGCGTGGCGGATTATTGGTGCCCGCAGCTGACATGGAAATCACGGGCTTGAGCCAGGATGCTTTTGTCCGTCAATGGGTAGCTCGTGGTGCAGATATGGAAAAAATGAAACAGGAGTCTTATTATGCAT
Source organism: Coprobacillus sp. CAG:698 (assembly GCA_963599995.1). Taxonomy (GTDB): domain Bacteria; phylum Bacteroidota; class Bacteroidia; order Bacteroidales; family Bacteroidaceae; genus Bacteroides. Next base: position 365 of record CAVCAX010000345.1, on the reverse strand, counting down.
ATGAGCTACAAGGATTCTATGCCTATTCCGAAAAAGCGAATGACATGGACGTACAGAAAGTTTTGCGTGAAAAGTTAGTATTCTTGGTGGAGGATGCTCCCGCTTTGGCAGGAGCGATAAACCCTCGATCTCCGATACGTACCATTTGTTTATCAGATGAATACCGCCAGTCGGAACATGGATATGCTCAACGTATTGCCATATTGGCGAATGCAGGAAAGAACCTTACTCGTACACCGGTCGTGAGAATAGATTTCGGCGATAAAGAAGGCATGATGCTGATATCACAACTGATTACTTCCGGCCGGTTGAATCGCGACTTCTCTGAAAGCAGCTTATACGGAATACATTACGATGAAGTTGCT
>CAVCAX010000344.1:6138-17921 GCA_963599995.1 Coprobacillus sp. CAG:698 | reverse complement strand
CATGGAATAGTTGATTGCTTTCTGAATGTCCGTAAAAGAATCGTGCGCCCGGTCGGGTCCTCCGAATGCATCGGCAGGAGCCGTTCTCAATTCCGCCTCCACCTCATCGAAGTAACCTTCCGGCAGGATACAGTCGGAGTCTAATATAATAAGGAAATCACCCTGGCTCCGCTCCGCCCCATAATTACGGCTCTGTCCCGGTCCGGAATTGGGTTTCTGAAAATACTTCAAGTCAAGCGCCGCCTTGTACTTTTCCACAACAGTCTGACAAGGAACCGAAGAGCCATCCTCGACTACAATCACTTCAAAATCTTTAAATCGCTGCTTTACGAGACTTTGCAACAATTCGTCCACCTCATCGGGACGGTTATACACAGGTATAATGACGGAGTATCTCATATATGCTGGTTTTATCTACCGGCAAAGATACATCATTATTTCAATAAAAAGAGGGTATGGCAAACTCTCTTGTCAACAAAACCGCCCCTGCTACCGACAATCTACAGATGTCTGTAACAGGGGCGATTTCTATGTTACAGGTACTTTAAGCACCCGCTTTACGCATGAATCGTTTCTTCGGATTATTTTCCTACAATATCCATTGTGTCAGAAGCAATCAACAGCTCCTCGTCTGTAGGGATCACCACAACCTTCACTTTTGAATCAGCTGCAGAAATGACAGCCTCTTCACCACGAACATTGTTCTTCTCGGCATCCAGCTTCACTCCCATAAATTCAAGGCCCTCGCATACACTGGAACGGCAGCTTGCCTGGTTCTCACCGACACCACCGGTAAAGAGGATAACGTCTACACCACCCAAAGCAGCAGCATAAGCACCAATGTATTTTTTAATGCGATAGAAATACATCTTTTCTGCCAAAACTGCTCTCTGGTTACCTTCTGCCACGGCAGCTTCCAGTTCGCGCATATCGCTCGATACACCGGAAACTCCGAGCACACCGCTCTTCTTGTTCAACAGATTGGATATACCGGTCGTATCAAGTCCTTCTTTATCCATGATGAAAGTTACAGCGCCGGCATCGATATCACCGCTACGTGTACCCATCATCAATCCTTCCAACGGGGTAAGTCCCATCGTCGTATCGATACATTTACCGTCTTTGATGGCAGCGATAGAACCACCGTTACCGATGTGGCAGGTTATCAGTCTCAGCCCTTCGGGTTTAACACCCAAGAACTCGCATACGCGTTGAGAAACATAGCGATGAGATGTTCCGTGGAAGCCATAACGGCGTACACCGTATTTCTCATACAGTTCGTAAGGAACGGCATACAAATATGCGTAGTCAGGCATTGTCTGATGGAAAGCCGTATCAAATACCCCGACCTGTGGAATATTGGGAAGAATGGCCGATACGGCATCCACACCTTTCAGGTTTGCAGGGTTGTGCAACGGTGCCAGATCGTTGCAGGCGGTAAATGCTTCCAATACCTCCTTATCAAGCAATACGGATTTGCTGAAACGTTCGCCTCCATGCACCATACGGTGTCCCACGGCATTGATTTCATCCAATGATTTGATTGCCCCGTATTCCGGATCAGTCAATGTGTGAAGGATAAATTCCACTCCGACCGTATGTTCCGGAATGTCTTTCTCCAATATTTTCTTTTTCCCGTCAGGTAAGGTAAATTTCAAGAAGGAACCTTTCAAGCCGATTTTTTCAATACCGCCTTGAGCAATCACTTCTTTACTGTCCATGTCGAACAGTTTATATTTGATAGATGAACTTCCGCAGTTCAATACTAATATCTTCATTTCCGATTATTGTTTTAGTAAGTTATTTGTTTTCCTTGGCGGCAATAGCCTGATTGGCGGTAATGGCAATCATTCTATACACATCCTCAATAGAGCAACCGCGTGAAAGGTCGTTTACCGGACGGGCAATACCTTGCAGAATCGGGCCGATAGCATCGGCATGTCCCAAACGTTGTACCAATTTATAAGAGATATTGCCGACTTCAAGACTCGGAACAACCAGTACGTTAGCCTTGCCGGCAATGGCTGATCCCGGTGCCTTGCTTGCACCAACCTCCGGAACCAGAGCTGCATCAGCCTGCAATTCACCGTCAATAGCCAATGCCGGATCCAGTTCTTTTGCTATTTTCAATGCTTCAACCACTTTATCCACCACTTCATGCTTGGCCGAACCTTTTGTTGAGAAGCTGAGCAGCGCCACTCTGGGGTCCTCTATTCCGGCAACAGCCTTGGCTGTGTTGGCCGTACAGACAGCAATCTGAGCCAACTGAGCGGCATCCGGAACCGGAGTCACAGCCACATCGCCCATGACAAGCACCCCGTTCTTTCCGTATTCGGGAGCATGCGTCAACAACAGCATGGCACCAGACACAGTCGTAATTCCCGGAGTGGTCTTGATAATCTGAAGAGCAGGACGCAGCACATCACCTGTCGTGTTGCGGGCACCAGCCAGCTGACCGTCAGCATCCCCGTTCTTGATAATAAGACAACCCAGATACAACGGGTTAAGCACTAACTTACGGGCTTCTTCGATAGTCATTCCTTTCTTTTTACGAAGTTCGCACAGCAACTGTGCATATTCTTCCTGCTTCGGATGATTCTCCGGGTCGATAATGGTAGCCTTACTGATGTTTCCCAGTCCCCACTTTACAGCAGCCTCATGAATTTCATCGGGGTTACCCAAAAGAATAAGGTCAGCAACTTCATCTGTCAAAATCTGATTGGCAGCTTTCAAAGTACGTTCTTCGGTTCCTTCCGGAAGAACAATGCGTTGGCGATTTGCTTTCGCACGCGCAACAATAGAGTTAATTAATTTGAGCATAGATATTTAAAATATGTATAATTTCGGTAGTAAAGTGTTATTCGCTCCGCAAAAGTACACAATATTGTAATATCTACATTGCAAAACAGGGTGTTTTTACGCTATGAATGCACAATTATTATAATATTTAACACTACTGCCTGATTCGTGAAGAGACTTTCCCCAATTACTACGTACACATTCCGTTCATCATTCTTACCCGTTTCCTCCATAAGGCAATGTTCTGATGTAAATTACGGGTTGTTTTTTCGCTCCGGCAAACAACGTTTCACTCTTATATTCATGTTTTTGTGGCAAAAAGAACGGCAAAAATAAATCTTCACGAAAAGTAGTGGAAACTCTATCAGTAATTTCATAACTTTGCCGCGTTTTCAAACTCAATAGGTAAAAAATATGATACGTCAGTGTGCTATTTTATTTGGCTGTTTGGCCTTGGGTGAATTGATTGTCTTTCTCACGGGGATCAAGCTCCCGTCCAGCATCATAGGAATGCTGCTGCTCACCCTCTTTTTGAAATTAGGTTGGGTTAAATTGCAATGGGTACAAGGTATGTCCGACTTTCTGGTCGCCAATCTCGGATTCTTTTTTATTCCGCCGGGGGTGGCCCTTATGCTATACTTTGACATTATTGCGGCACAATTCTGGCCCATCGTGATTGCAACTCTTATCAGTACCATCCTTGTGCTTATCGTTACGGGGTGGGTTCATCAATTAGCGCGGAAAATCAAATGAACTATTTAGAGAATGAATTTTTTCTTTTGGCGATTACCTTCGGGATTTATTTCTTCGCCAAATTATTGCAAAAGAAAACCGGATTCCTTTTGCTGAATCCGATTCTATTAACCATTGCCGTTCTTATCTTCTTTCTGAAGGTGACACACATCAGCTATGAAACCTACAATGAAGGCGGACACCTGATCGAGTTCTGGCTTAAACCGGCAGTGGTGGCGTTGGGAGTCCCGTTATACCTCCAGTTAGAAACAATCAAGAAGCAGTTGCTGCCTATTCTGCTGTCGCAACTGGCCGGCTGCATTGTCGGTGTTGTCTCCGTGGTATTGATAGCCAAATTAATGGGAGCTTCCCAGGAGGTCATCCTGTCATTGGCATCAAAGTCGGTTACCACCCCTATCGCCATGGAAGTAACCAAGACATTGGGAGGTATTCCCTCGCTGACAGCTGCCGTAGTAGTCTGTGTAGGTTTGCTCGGTGCTATCCTCGGATTCAAGACAATGAAACTGATGCACGTAGGCAGCCCGATAGCCCAAGGTCTCTCTATGGGAACCGCCGCTCACGCAGTAGGTACTTCCACCGCAATGGATGTCAGCAGAAAATATGGAGCATACGCCAGCCTGGGACTGACCCTCAACGGTATATTCACCGCCTTGTTGACACCGACCATTCTCCGGTTATTGGGCCTGTTATAACAAAAACGGCTCTTATTTGTTATACATTATATACCCCTAAAGGAAACAACTCTATATGATAGATTTTAAAGACATCACACTTCAAGACAAGGATTCCATCACAGGTTATACAATGAACAGTCGCCGCCGCAATTGCGATCTGTCTTTCTCCAACCTTTGCAGCTGGAGATTCCTGTATCACACCCGATTTGCAATTGTCGACGACCTGCTGGTTTTCAAATTCTGGGCCGGTGAGAAGCTGGCGTATATGATGCCCGTAGGAGAAGGAGACTTAAAGAAAGTGCTGGAAGCGCTTATTGAAGATGCCCGATCGGAAGGGCAGCCGTTCTGTATGCTCGGTGTCTGTTCGCGCATGAGAGAGGAGCTCGAAAACATCATGCCCGGACAATTCATATTTACAGCAGACAGAGACTATGCCGACTATATCTACCTCCGCACGGATCTCGCCACTCTGAAAGGGAAGAAATTTCAAGCCAAACGGAATCATATCAATAAGTTCCGCAATACATACGGTAATTACGAGTATACTCCCATCACCCCCGATCGTATTCAGGAGTGCCTTGACCTGGAAGCCGAATGGTGCAAGGTAAACCACTGCGACCAACAGGAAGGGACTGGCAATGAACGCCGTGCCCTGATCTATGCACTGCATAATTTCGAAGCATTGGGACTGACTGGAGGGATCTTACACGTAAACGGCCAAATAGTCGCCTTCACTTTCGGCATGCCGATCAATAAAGAGACTTTCGGCGTGCATGTTGAAAAAGCCGATACAACTATCGACGGTGCCTATGCGATGATTAATTATGAATTTGCCAACCACATCCCGGAACAGTACATTTACGTCAACCGGGAAGAGGATTTGGGAATTGAAGGGCTACGCAAAGCCAAACTCTCTTATCAGCCCGTGACTATTCTCGAAAAGTACATGGCATGCCTAAAAGAGCAACCGCTGGAAATGATTAAATGGTAAGATACATCCATCGGATTCCTCTATAAGAAGGTTTTAAGCAAACACCAAACATTCAAACACATAAAAAGGAAATGATAAAAGAAAAAGTAAAGGAGTTATGGAAACTTTGTTTTGACGACAGTGAGGCTTTCATAGAAATGTATTTTCGGCTGCGTTACAACAATGAGGTGAACATCGCCATAGAAAGTGGCGATGAAGTCATTTCCGCACTTCAGATGCTCCCCTATCCCATGACTTTCTGTGGCAAACAGATCCGGACATCATACATATCCGGTGCCTGCACCCACCCCGACTACCGGAACAAGGGCGTCATGACAGAGTTGTTGTCGCAGGCTTTGACGAAGATGCTGCACAATGGGGTTGCCCTAAGTACGCTGATCCCCGCCGAGCCTTGGCTATTCGACTATTATGCCCGCATGGGATATGCACCGGTGTTCTACTATTCAGAGAGCAACGTACCGGTTCAAGAGCATCCTTCCGCCGATGTCTCCATAAAGGTGCCGGCCACCGGACAGGAAGAGGAGGTGTATCAATACCTCAACCGGAAAATGCAGGAACGCCCCTGTTGCATACAGCACACTCCAACGGACTTTAAAGTCATCCTTGCCGATCTCGAAATAAGCGGGGGAAAGATTTACACAGCCATTCATGAAAAGAGAATAAGCGGAGTGGCGATTGTCTATCAGCAAGAAGCCAGATTGCAAATAAGCGAACTGTTTGCTGATGACAAAGAGACAGAGAAAGCCTTGCTCTATCATATCCGGCAGGATAACGGGAACGGTAGGGTCACGCTTATCACCCCACCTGCGGCAGACGGCAATCCGCACGTATTGGGCATGGCACGTATCGTCGATGCAAAAGCAGTTCTCCAAATCTATGCCACCTCCTATCCGGATGTGGAAATGAACATTGAACTCACAGACAAAGTGTTGACGGCAAACAACGGTTATTACTATCTATGCAAAGGAAGATGCATGTTCAGCAAAGAACGCCTGCCGGGAAGCCATTTGCAATGGACCATTGGAGAATTATGCGAAAAGATTCTCCTACCCCTGAAACCTTACATGAGTTTAATGCTCAATTAAACAAAAAAATCCTGCATGCCCATTCCGCGTACAAGAGCCCGGGAAACAGACATGCAGGATGTGCAGCATGTATATAAGATTAATCAGAGTCCGCTAAAATCCACCCCGTCAAAGACCAACGACGGAATGCGCCAGGAAGAGGACAGACGGGGATCATTTCCCGTTTCTACCAATGAAGACCAAAGGGTCAGCATATTGCCGGTCACATTCATTTCGGAAACCGGTTGGGTCAACTTCCCTTTCTCGATAAGGAATCCCTCGATGCCATAAGAGAAATCTCCCGTAGAACTGTTGCAGTTGCCACCGTTGAAGCCGGTAACCAGAATACCCTTGTCCACTTTGGCAACCAACCCGTCCAAATTGTCTCCACCGGTCTGCAATACCAGAATAGACGGAGAATTTACCGTAGGAGCCGTTCCCATCTTTTTCGCATGATAAGTATCGATGAAATAAGTCTTCAATACGCCTCCCTCAAAGATTGGCCTACGCTCGGTTGCAATTCCTTCACTGTCGAAATAGCGGGCGCCGGATGCCTGTATCAGATGAGGTTCATCCATCAATGTCACTTTATCGGCAACCACCTTTTCATTCAGTTTATCCAGCAAAAAAGAATTTCTCTGTTGCAGGGCAGAGCCATACAACGCGTCTACCAATGGGTCCAGCAAGCGGCCGGCGTTCAACGGGTCTACCACCATCGTATATTTACCGGATCGGACTTTCCTTTGCCCCACTTTCCGCAAGGCACGTTCCAGAGCTTTATGTCCGACATCCTTCTTAACCAGTTTGTCAAAATAGAGCGAGGACTCATACCAACCGGCAGAAGGACGCGCCTCCCCTTCTCCTTTGATTGCCACCCCGGCAGAGAGAGAGTACCAACTGCTTTTAGTCTCCCCTTCAAAACCATTGCTGGCCAGTCTGTATCCGAAATTCTCTCCATCACTATAAGAAGAATCTACGGAGATAATACGTTTATCCCGTCCCAACACCTCCTCGGCAATGGCTTTAGCCAACGCTATCTTGTCATCCGGCTGAATAGAAGAAAATTTAGGGTCCAGAAGTTTCAAATCCGGTTTTCCTCCTTTATAATAGCGGGCAGCATCCGGCAGCACACGAGCCTCGTCTTTTGCCAGATAACGCGTAGATTCGATGCCGTTCGTTATAAACGTTTCCAGTTCTTTCTTATCCAGACGATTGGTAGAATAAGTACCATAACGTCCGTCTACATATAAAGAGAGCGTCAATCCATTCTCAGAGGCCTGCTGCAGACGATCCATTTTGGCATCGCGCAATTCAAAAGAAGTATTGGAACCGGAATAAAGGTTCACCTTTACTTCCTGGCAACCATTTTTCAAGGCATAATCCATTGCCCATTGGGCCAGTTTTTTATTTTTGTCTGATATCATAGAAGTTGAAAGTTGAGAGTTGCAAGCGGGAAGTCTGACAGGATTCCTTTCCTGTACTCCGGCTCACAGCTTTTTGTTTCTTTTATTTTTTAGTTTTCTCCTCCAACAGTCAGTTTACTAACCAATGCCGAGGGCATTCCGCAGGTTACGGGACAAGACTGTCCGTCTTTTCCGCAAGTCCAGGTACCGTTATCGATCTTGTCATTATCAGCCACCATAGTGATGTCTGCCAATGCTTTCGGTCCGTTACCGATAATGTTGATATCCTTAATCGGCTGTGTCAGCTTTCCGTCTTCAATCAGATATCCCGATTTGACAAAGAAAGTAAAGTCACCCGCACCGATTTGTACCTGTCCGTTTGTGAACTGGTCGACAAAGATTCCCTTTTTCACTGAAGCAATAATATCCTCTTCTTTCATATTTCCCGGTTCCATATACGTTGCACGCATACGCGGGATAGGCACATTACGGAATGTTTCCCGCCGTCCGTTTCCGGTAGGTGCAATGCCATAATGCTTGGCGCTGATGCGGTCGTGCATATAGCTTGTCAGAACCCCGTCCTTCACCAGATAGGTTTTCTGCCCGTCCACTCCCTCGTCATCGAAGTTTATCGATCCGCGATTAAACGGAATCGTACCGTCATCAATGACTGTAATGTGTTCATTACATACTTTCTTATTCAACTGATCAGAGAAGATAGAAACGTTTTTACGATTGAAGTCCGCTTCAAAGGCATGCCCGATAGCCTCATGCAGCAGAATACCGGAACCACCGGAACCCATCACCACAGGCATCTCACCTCCCTTAGGCTTTATGGCCTTGAACAGAATGGAAGTATTATCCACCGCTTCACGTGCCAGTATCTCCACCAGGTCATCCGAAAGGAACTCAAAGCCTTTACGATAAGCACGGGCTGCGTAGCTGTTCTCCGTTTTCCCGTTCTCCTCCATGATACAAACGGCGCCTAACGTCACCATCGGACGATAGTCATAATACATCACTCCTTCGCTATTGCAGAAAAGAATGTGCGAGGTCGTATCACTGTGGTTTGCCATTACTTTGGACACCCGTTTATCCAATGAGAAAATCTTATCATTCAGCTTCTGCAGATAAGGCATCTTATCCTTCAGGCTGACCTCTTCCCAAGGAGTGGTTACGGAATAATAATTTTTCTTCAATGTCTTTCCTTTCAGCGCTACCGGTCCCGTCTTCTTGCTTCCCGAAGCAATCCGGGCTGCCGTACGTGCAGCATTCAGCATGTCATCGAGCGTCACATTTTCCACATAAGCATACCCGCTCTGGTCGCCGGCAAGCACGCGGACTCCCATACCGAAGTCGATGTATGAATTGCAACTGTTCACCGCTCCGTCTTTCAAGCCGATAACATTCGTAAAAGTATGTTCAAAGAAAAGATCGGCATAGTCTCCTCCCTTTTCAAGAGCAGCAGCTAACACCTTCCTCATGTTTTCTTCGCTCACCCCAAAATGGTTCATTGCCGACAAAAGGGCAGCCTTCTGATCGCCTCCCCCCAGGGCACCTTTTGCCGATAAAGGCATGGCAAGCGCTGAACCGGCTGTCAGTGAGCCGAGCAATGCCATTCCTCCTGTTCTTAAGAAATTCCGTCTGTCCATATAGTTTTTATTAATCACGATTTTTTAGTTAACAGGCTTTCCAGCTCTTCGGCATTGAGACGAAGATAAAACTGCCCGCGATAAGCCACAGAGATGCCACCGGTTTCTTCAGACACGATAATGGCATGCGCATCCGACTCTTGAGAAATTCCCATCGCTGCCCGATGCCGCAATCCCAATTCCTTGGGAATATCCAGATTGTGCGAAACAGGCAATATACAACCAGCCGCCTTTATACGTTTCTTGCTGATCACCATTGCCCCATCATGCAACGGGCTGTTTTTAAAAAAGATGTTCTCTATCAAACGCTGGTTTACATTAGCGTTGATCAATTCACCGGTGCGTACAATATTGTCTAACGGCACATTGTGTTCAATCACAATCAAAGCACCTACTTTCTGCTTTCCCATGCTGATACATGCCATCACCACAGGCATAATATCTTCATGCTCCAAAGATTCTTTCTTATTTCCGGTGAAGAAACGGGCCAAAGCACTGACATGCTGGTGCGAACCCAATGTAAACAGGAAGCGTCGTATCTCATCCTGGAACAGTACAATCAAGGCCAATACACCCACATTCATCAACGTGTTGAAAATAGACCCTAACAGTTTCATTTCCAGCACCTGAGTCACTACCAGCCATATCAAGATAAAAACCAGAATGCCGGTAAATACTTTGATAGAACCGGAGGCTTTCATCAACTTATAAACGTAATACAGCAGGAAGGCAACCAACAGAATATCAATGAAATCTTTTATACCGAATTCAAAGAACATTCCTGCTGCCATAGCTATTATCTGATATTCTCCCATAAACGTATTCAGAATTTATAACCGACTATTTTCTCTACGATCTTTACCGCCTCCACTGCTTCGCGCACATCATGCACCCGGATAATATCAGCTCCTTTCATCAAAGCGATCGTATCCAATACGGCAGTCCCGTTCAATGCCTCCTGAGGAGTGCTTCCGAACAGACGGTAGATCATCGATTTTCTGGAGACTCCCACCAGCAGAGGCAGCTCGAACACTTCAAACTCCTCGAGATGTGCCATCAGCTCATAATTATGCTCCAGTGTTTTCCCAAACCCGAAACCGGGATCAAGCACAATGTCTTTCACTCCTAAATCGCGCAATTGCTGTATTTTCTTTGCAAAATACATGAATATCTCTTTCAGAAGATTGTCATAATGAGGCTCTACCTGCATACTCTGCGGTGTACCTTGCATGTGCATCATGATATAGGGCACCCCCAGGCGGGCTACGGTTTCAAACATCTGCGAATCCATCTCTCCGCCGGCAATGTCATTGATCATGGCCACGCCATACTCTTTCACACACCACTCTGCCACATCGGCCCGGAAAGTATCCACCGAAACGATGGCATCCGGATGATTCCGGTTCAGAATCTCCAAGCCCAGCCGTAAACGTTGTTTTTCCTCTTCCGAAGAGATATGCTCCGCATTCGGGCGGGAAGAGTAAGCGCCGATATCGATAATAGAAGCACCTTCGCTCAATATCTGCTGCGCACGCTGCGCAATATCCGCTTCAGTCTGCATCCGGCTTCCGGCATAAAAAGAGTCTGGAGTAACATTCAGAATTCCCATCACTTGAGGGACAGAGAGGTCGAGCAACCGCCCGTTAACATTCAAATATCGATGTACTAATGAATTCATTAATCTCTTTATTTCTATTAGATTTATTGCAAATGTAGAGAAAAAAAGCAAGTTACCATACATCATTGCAAGAAATACAAGAAATAAACGTATATTTGCAAGCGCCCTCAAGCAAAAAAAGAGAACTATTGAGATGAAAAAGCTTTCATATATAACGATAGACAGGTTGCCTGTACTATTTATTATACTATTGCTAAGCACTTCTGCTATCTCCCAAAACAAGGAAATGGAAGAGTACAATGTCGATAGTACACTCTACGTATACTACCAAGGCTGTAAGGCAAATCTCCAATCCCCGATCGTCTTATCCATGGCCGACACTCTATTCTCCATGGCTCAAGCCAAATCCGATCAAAGGATGCAAGCGGTCGCACTCTCCACCAAGCTCGACCATTATTACTTCACTGGCCAGGGAGACAGCATCATCGCATGGGTGGAGCGCGTAAAAAAGTTTGCGAAAGAGACCCGCCAACCGAAATATTATTATTTTGTCTGGGGAAAACGGTTAATTCTGTTTTATATAAAGAACGGGAAATACAATACTGCTCTTTATGAAGCCCAAAACATGCTGAAAGAGGCACAACTGGAAGACGATAAAGAAGGGCTTGTCTCTTGTTATGATTGCATCGGCGACATATACACATTAAAAGGACTCAGGCAGCAAGCCATCGATGCCAAACTGAAAGTCATCGAAATAATAGAGACGTACAACCTGAACGCCTACAATCTGCATAGCAAATACATAACGGTCGCTCAGCAGTACAATGAG
>CAVCAX010000344.1:0-6128 GCA_963599995.1 Coprobacillus sp. CAG:698 | reverse complement strand
CAATGAGACAGGGCAGTTGGAAAAGGCTATCGACGTCATAAAAAAAATGGAGAAGCTCGTACAAAACAACCAACAAGCATTCGATCAGAAAATGCTGTATGCAACTTATTACAGAAAGACCGGCCAGTGGGAGAAAGCTCAAGAAAGCCTTGAAGAAGCGGAAGAGCTCTTCAAACATGATAAAAGATTAGCCAACCGAAAGAAATTCCTGCTAATCGCAAAAGAGAATTATTACAGAGGGACCCATCAATATCAAAAAGCGTTGCAAATTTTAGACGAAAGGGAGAAAGTGGCAGACGAGATGGGAGAAACACAATCGATCCGAGAGTCCAGAATGCAAAAAGGCAAGGTATACTATCAGATGAAACGAAAGGATTTGGCAGCCGATTACCTGTATGAATATATCGAACAGACTGACTCTATAAACAGCATAAACGAACAAGAGGCCCTTGCAGAATTCACCTCACTTCTGAACTTTGAGAAAATCAAAACCGAGAAAAAAGAGTTGGAGCTAAAAGCTAAAGAGGCCCAATTAAAACACAACCGCAACTACATTCTATTATTGACAATTACTCTTTTCATCGGGTTTATTCTATTCTATAGAGAATTCTACCTGAACAAGAAATTGAAATTCTCCAGAAAGTTGCTTCTTGTCAAGAACAAAGAACTGACAAAGTCGGAAAGCGAACTGCGCCAGGCCCGGGATAAAGCAGAAGAAGCCAGCAAAATGAAAACCTCATTCATCCGTAACATGACGCATGAGATACGGACTCCGCTCAACTCGATTGTCGGATTCTCCCAGATCATTTCCGAGCAGTTCGAGAAAGATGACGAAACGCATGAATTTGCCAATCTGATAGAAACGAACAGTGACAAATTATTGAAACTGATAGATGATGTATTGGAACTATCCGATTTGGAATCGAATGAAGACATGAAATTTGAGAATGTCAATGTCCGTACCTGCTGCGAGCAGGCATTATCCCAAGTCCGCCCTTATCTATCCCAGGATGTCGCTCTTGAATTTCATCCGGAAAATAGAGAACTTTTTATTCATACGAATAAAGAGGCTATATCCAAAATTCTTTTCAATTTGTTGCACAACGCCGCCAAATTCACAGAGAAAGGAAAGATTGTACTCGCTTACTCTTTATCGGAAACAAAAGATCTGATTACTTTCAGCATTGCAGATACAGGTATAGGCATACCTTCCGACAAGCAGGAAGAGATATTCGAACGCTTCACTAAAGTGGATAGTTTTTCACAAGGGTGCGGACTCGGACTATCACTCAGCAAACTGTTGGCCCGAAAGTTAAAAGGCGATCTCGTAATAGACAAAACAAATCAGGTAGGAAGCCGTTTCATCCTAACCCTTCCCGTGCAATAGCAAATCTCCATACGTACGGTGGTATAGCTGATGCCGACGTGAATGTGAAACGAGGGATAAGGCAAGACTTTTCTCTTTTTTTATTAGCCTTTTCCAGAGATTTTCCGTAAGTTTGCCCGTGCCTTTCAATTATAAAAACATGGAAATTTCTACCCTTTATCAACTATTTCTCAACTGTGGTACAGTAACCACTGACAGTAGAAACTGCCCGAAAGGTTCTTTATTCATCGCCCTCAAAGGTGACTCGTTCAATGGCAATGCATTTGCCGCACAAGCCCTAAATGACGGTTGTGCCTATGCAGTCATTGACGAACCCGCCTATAAATTAAAAGATGACGAACGCTATATTCTGGTGGATAATTGCCTGGACACCCTGCAACAGCTTGCCAACTATCATCGCCGCCAATTGGGCACACGCATTATCGGAATCACCGGAACGAACGGAAAGACAACCACCAAAGAGTTAATCTCCGCAGTATTGTCGCAATCCTATCGTGTGCTCTATACATTGGGAAATCTGAATAACCACATCGGGGTTCCCACCACGTTGCTACGCTTAAAACCGGAACACGACCTGGCAGTCATCGAAATGGGTGCCAACCACCCGGGAGAGATCAGATTTCTATCTAACATTACGGAACCGGATTACGGCCTCATTACCAACGTAGGCAGAGCCCATCTGGAAGGATTCGGCTCATTCGAGGGGGTTATAAAAACGAAAGGAGAACTTTATGACTTCTTGCGTAAAAAAGGGAATTCCACCATCTTCATTCATCATGACAATCCTTACCTCATGAATATAGCTTCCGGACTTAACAAGATTTTTTACGGAAGCGAAGAAAACCTCTATATCAACGGTCGCGTGACCGGGAACTCTCCGTATCTTACTTTCGAATGGAAAGCAGGGAAAGACGGTGAGAGACATGAAGTGCAGACGCAACTTATCGGAGAATACAATCTCCCCAATGCATTAGCCGCCATTACCATCGGGACATTCTTTGGAGTAGAGGCAGATAAAATCAATGAAGCGCTTACCAATTACACCCCACAGAACAACCGTTCGCAACTGAAGGAGACAGCCGACAACACATTGATTATCGACGCCTATAATGCCAATCCGACGAGCATGATGGCTGCCTTGGAGAACTTTAAGCGGATGAGAGTCAAACACAAAATGCTCATATTAGGAGACATGCGTGAACTGGGTGCAGAAAGTGCAACGGAGCATCAGAAAATAGTAGACTTCATCAAAGAATGCGAATTTGAGAAAGTGATATTGGTCGGCAGCCAGTTTATGGCAACCCGCCATTCTTACCAGACATACGCCAATGCTCAAGAACTTATACAAGCACTACAAAAGGACAAGCCCCAAGAAAATACGATCTTAATAAAAGGTTCCAACGGAATCAAACTGAGTTCAATAGTGGATTATCTGTAATCCGCTATTGAATCTTTACCGGTTACCGCTTCAGCATACAGGGACGAATTACATAATACGCTACCAGACTCGCCAAAAGCGCCCCTGTAGTATTCGCAGCAAAATCCAGCCAATCTCCCCCACGATAAGTAGTACAATATTCCTGCAACAACTCTACACATCCGCTAAACACTACCGGACAGAGAAACGCTCCCGTCCATGCATGCCACATCGGAACCGGTGCCTTTTTATGAGCACGCAAAAACTCGAGCCATAACATACCGGACATACCCAAATACATGCAGAGATGAACGATTTTATCTATGTTCGGTATTTTGTCCAACTTCGTTGAAGGCGGTTTGAAAAACGACAAATAGATAACCGCCAAAATAATTATTATAGAAATGGGATATTTCTTAATATAATAAAGCATACTCAAATAAATTACAGATGATTGGCAAATATAAGGAACATTTTCTATATTTGCGTGTTTTAGAGGTGAAAATATATCGAATTGAAAGATAAAATAGCATTTATGACAAAAAATGACAGAGCCAATTTTGGCAGTAAATTAGGTGTGATACTTGCCTCTGCAGGTTCGGCCGTAGGATTAGGTAACATTTGGAGATTTCCATTTGAGACCGGTAACCATGGCGGCGCAGCCTTTATCATTATTTATCTGGGATGTATCCTTCTATTGGGTATGCCAATCATGATATCCGAATTCCTTATCGGCCGGCATTCACGTGCCAATACGGCGAGAGCATATCAGAAGCTGGCTCCGGGCACTCATTGGCGCTGGGTGGGCCGCATGGGCGTGTTAGCTGGATTTCTTATTCTCAGTTATTATTCGGTAGTGGCCGGTTGGACACTTGAATACATTACCGAAGCGGCGACCAATCAGTTTGCGGGTAAAACGCCCGATGAGTTTATCACTTCCTTCCAGGCTTTTTCGAGCAGTCCCTGGCGACCGGTAGTGTGGCTGATCCTGTTTCTGACAGGAACTCATTTCATTATCGTGAAAGGCGTTGAAAAAGGGATTGAAAAGTCGTCCAAAATAATGATGCCCCTGCTGTTTATCATCATTCTTATTCTGGTAGTGTGTTCGGTTCTTTTGCCGGGGGCAAACAAAGGAATCGAGTTCCTGCTAAAGCCGGACTTCAGTAAAGTAGACGGGAATGTATTTCTAAGTGCCATGGGACAGGCTTTCTTCTCCCTCAGCTTAGGCATGGGCTGCCTCTGCACGTATGCCTCCTATTTCGGAAAAGAGACCAATCTGACCAAAACGGCTTTCAGCGTAGGAATCATCGATACACTGGTGGCAATACTGGCCGGCTTCATTATTTTCCCGGCGGCTTTTTCTGTAGGCATACAGCCGGATGCCGGTCCGAGCCTCATCTTTATCACTCTGCCCAATGTGTTTCAACAGGCATTTAGCGGTATTCCGATATTAGCATACATCTTCTCGGTGATGTTCTATGTATTGCTTGCCGTAGCAGCACTTACATCGACCATCTCCATGCACGAAGTAGTTACCGCCTATCTGCACGAAGAGTTCAACTTCACAAGAAAACGTGCAGCGCAACTGGTTACAGGCGGCTGTATTTTTCTCGGCATATTTTGTTCGCTCTCACTCGG
This sequence comes from Coprobacillus sp. CAG:698, assembly GCA_963599995.1. Classification (GTDB taxonomy): domain Bacteria; phylum Bacteroidota; class Bacteroidia; order Bacteroidales; family Bacteroidaceae; genus Bacteroides. Next base: position 1,686 of record CAVCAX010000344.1, on the reverse strand, counting down.
AGTGACTAAAGACATCACCGTATTCGGGTTGGGCATGTTCGACTTATTCGACTTTGTCACTGCCAAAATCATGTTGCCTCTCGGCGGATTATGTATTTCCATATTTACCGGATGGTATCTTGACAAGAAAATCGTGTGGAGCGAGATCACCAATAACGGTTCACTCAAAGTTCCTATATATAAATTGATCATCTTTTTATTGAAATATGTTGCACCTATAGCAATTTCCTGTATCTTTATCAACGAACTGGGATTGCTTAAATAACAACATGTGGAAAGATTTCTTTTATTTCTCCCGTACCGAACGGCAAGGTGTTTTAGTACTTACGATACTGATTACTCTGGCATGCGCCGTTTCATGGTTCATGCCGGCAAGGGACGTTGAAATAAAAGACGATCCGGAGTTCGAAAAAGAATACGAAGCATTCATTGCATCCATAAAAACACGGGAACACCCTCAAAAAGGCGACAGCACTAACCGCTTTTATCAAAAGCGTGAAACCGTATTGGCTCCTTTCGACCCCAACACTGCCGATTCCGGCACATTTCTATCCCTCGGTCTCCCCCCATGGATGGCCGGCAATATACTCCGTTACCGGGACAAAGGAGGAATCTTCCGAAAACCGGAAGATTTTCGGAAGATATACGGGCTGACAGAGAAACAATACCACACCCTTTTACCTTATATCACTATATCCGCAACAGAAGTATATAAAGCCAAGGATACAACCCAGCTGTTCACCCGCAGAGAGACACGGGATTCGCTGCAATATTACAAATATCCGGCAGGGACCGTAATCGATTTAAACCAATCCGATACCACTGAGCTCAAAAAGATTCCCGGCATAGGCAGTGCCATCGCCCGTATGATTGTAGGATACAGAAAACAGTTGGGAGGTTTTTATGAAGTAGAACAGTTGCAGGACCTCCACTTGTCTGTGGATAAACTATCCCCCTGGTTTACCGTAGAGAAAGGACATACCCGCCGGATGAACCTCAACAAAACCGGCATAGAACGCCTGAAAGCCCACCCTTACATCAATTTCTACCAGGCCAAAGTCATCATCGAACATCGCAGAAAGAGAGGGGAAATACAAAGTCTGAATCAGCTGAAACTCTACGAAGAATTCTCCGAAAAAGATATGGAACGGATATCGCCCTATATCTGTTTTGAATAAAAAAAGATGCATTCTTATCACACCAGATAAGAATGCATCACACACAAACAAAACAAACACTCTACTATCATCTTCACAGACTTCCGTAGAGAAGCGACTATAAATATATAGCTAAAAGATAGAACACTTGCAAGGTTCTACCTTTTTGGTATGTATTTTTAGAAGTTGAGTTCTCTTATTAATCTTTTTTAATCATGCCGTCAACCATATGTATCGTTCGGTCGGTGATTTTCGAAAGTCCCTCGTCATGGGTAACAATCACAAAAGTCTGTCCTAAACGCTCCCTCAGGTCAAAGAACAGTTGATGTAAATCTTCTTTATTATGTGTATCCAAACTACCGGAAGGTTCATCCGCCAGTATTACAGCCGGATCATTGATTAAAGCACGCGCCACAGCAACGCGTTGTTTCTCTCCTCCCGACAACTCATTCGGTTTATGGGAAGCACGCTCTGCCAATCCCATAAAATCGAGTATTCTAATAGCATGTTCGTTTGCCTCTTTCGAAGA
>CAVCAX010000343.1:17773-30412 GCA_963599995.1 Coprobacillus sp. CAG:698 | reverse complement strand
CGAATCGTTCCAATATCAGACGTGTAATTTCAATCTTCACAAAATTACGAAGAGACGGATAAGACAGTGTTTTACGGTTATCACAGTAAAACGGCGATTTCCATCCGGAAGCCCATGTAAAAGGATTGGCCGGTTGAAGTTTAATCGCTTTAATCTTCAGTAATTTCTCAGCAAATAATCTCTCTAAGTTTTTCATAACTAAACTAACTTGATAATTATATTGCAAAATTACAGAAAAGTACGAAACAAGAAAGAAGATTCCCCTTATTTTTTTAGAGTCTGTTCAATTTTTAACCGGCATACGCTTCTTCATCCGAAACATCCATACAACACTTAATATCTTTCATTTCGAAACCACGGCTCATCGCGAAGCGAATCAACTTCCCATTGAGTTCGTACTCATCCTTGCCACGAACGCTCTTCCGTTTGGAAGCGAGCAAATCACGCAGCACTGCAAGATACTCCTCTTGGTCGATCTCATTCAGATAACGCCACGCCACATCTGAAGGAATTTTCTTCATGTACAGCCCTTGTCCGATTTTCTTTTTTCCCCATTTGGCAAAGCGGTATTTGTCATTTACAAACGCCCGGCAGTAACGCTCGTCGTCGATATACTTCTCCGTCTCCAAGCGGAGAAGAATGCGTTCTATCGCCTCGTAAGCGATTCCCCACTTTTGCAATTTCTCACATACTTCTGCCCGGCAATGTTCGGCTGCGGAGCAATAGGCGGCAACACGGTTCAATGCCTCTTCTTCTGTTATCGTATTCATTTATATACAGTTACTATTCTATCATTTCCAGAAATATCTTTTATCACCCGAGGATTACGATACCCCAAATCCGCCAACATCGAAACGGTCTGCACGCCATACCGGCGGTTTATTTCAAAATAGAGTTTTCCGCCCGGTGTCAAAAGTGTTCTGCCCAAGACGGCAATCCGGCGATAAAAGCGCAGCGGGTCATTATCCGGCACAAACAGGGCCAGTCCCGGTTCCCAGTCGAGCACATTCGGCTCCATCGCCTCTTTTTCGGATTCTGTCACATACGGAGGATTGCTGACAATAACCTCAAACGCTTCCTGAACGCCGGACTTTTCCAGCCGGTCTGCGTCAGCAAACACATCTCTTTTTTCGAAGGATACGGCAGCATTCAATGCCTCCTTGTTGCGGCGGGCTATGTCGAGCGCTTCGTCCGAGACATCCCAAGCCGTCACCCGGGCATGCGGAATATCAAGAGACAAAGAGACGGCGATGCATCCGCTTCCGGTGCCGACATCCAATATCCGAGGGGCGTCAAGCTCATTCTCATGAATGATAAGTTCTACCAGTTCTTCCGTTTCCGGACGTGGAATCAATACACCGGGCGCAACATAAAAAGGACGGCTGAGAAAATTTGCAACCCCACGGATGTATTGTATCGGTTCGTTTTTTCGCAAACGTTGCAGAATGTTTTCAAGTTCATGCCGCTTGCTTTCCGATAAATTAATATCTTTGCCCAGATAAATATCGAGCGCATCCATGCCAAGCAGGTCGCACCAAATCATCATCGTCAGGCTTTTAAGCTCCTGAAGAGGATAAATATCGCACAACGATTGGCGGATGTAAGTCGAGACCCGATTCATTAATTCATCTGTTTTGAAGTACAAAAGTACAAATATTATCAATAAAAGACGGAAAAAGACGGAAAAATGGAAGAAGAAAAATACATGCAGCGCTGCATCGAACTGGCACGAAACGGTTTATGCAACGTATCTCCCAACCCGATGGTAGGTGCCGTCATCGTGCACAACGGGCGCATCATCGGTGAGGGGTATCATATCCGCTGCGGACAGGCCCATGCAGAAGTGAACGCCATCCGTTCGGTGAAAGACCAGACTTTATTAAAGCACGCTACCATCTATGTCAGTCTGGAACCCTGTTCGCATTATGGCAAAACTCCTCCTTGCGCCGACCTGATCATTGAAAAGCAGATACCACGTATCGTTGTCGGCTGCCAGGACCCATTCCCGGAAGTAGCCGGACGGGGCATACAGAAGCTGCGCGATGCAGGAAGAGAAGTAATCGTAGGCGTACTCGAGAAAGAATGCCGTGACCTAATACGACGGTTTATCACGTTCAACACCCTCCACCGCCCTTACATCACATTGAAATGGGCCGAATCATCGGACGGTTTTATCGACATCGACCGCTCGGAAGGGCATCCGGTAGTGCTCTCTACCCCACTGACTTCAATGCTGGTACATAAAAAAAGAAGCGAATCGGATGCCATCATGGTAGGCAGACGCACGGCCTTGCTGGACAACCCTTCATTAACGGTACGGAACTGGTACGGCAAGAATCCGGTACGGATCGTTCTGGATAAAAGCCTGTCATTACCCTCCTCCCTGCATCTCTTCAGTGACGATATCCCGACACTGGTTTTCACATCCTCAGAGCAACACCCGGAAGGGCATACAGGGCACTCAGAAGGGCATACGGAATACATCCCCCTGAATTACCGGAAAGACGTACTGCCACAGATCATGGAAGAGCTTTACCACCGCGGATTGCAGTCCTTGCTGGTGGAAGGAGGAACCCGGCTGCTCCAATCGTTCATCGATGCAGACCTGTGGGATGAAGCATTCATCGAGAGAGCCGGAATCCGGTTGGAATGCGGTGTTAAAGCACCTGAAATAAGGAATAAAATTAGTTATTCCGTTGAAAAACATTTTGGAGTGGAAATCACACATTTTACCAACAAAAGTAGCTTAAACGCCCCTATACAGAGGGATTTCCATCGATAAAAAGCCTGTGATTATCTATAATTTTATATAAAACTTCTCCACAATGTTCAATATCGGAAAAAATGTTCCTATTTTTGCAACTTGTAAATAAACACAATCGTCCAAAATGAGAATTAAGTTTTTATCAGTAATTGTGAGCTTCTTATTGGTATCATTTGCCATGAGTTCCTGTCTTGGCGACAACGATCCAATCGAATATAGCCCCAACGCATTAGTGCAAGCATTCGGACTCGATGATATATTGGGAAAAAATTATGCTTTCACAATAGATCAGCTTTCGGGAAGAATATACAACCAGGATTCATTGCCTGTCGGCTCGGATAGCATTATCGACAAGATACTAATCAAAACTCTTACAACAGCAGGCTATGTCGTTGCGATAGACGCTGCCGGTAAAGACTCGCTTTTCAACATAGAAGACTCCGTCAATTTAGTCAATACGATGGAGATCCTTCCGGACGGGACACCCGGAAAGCCTTTCAGATTCAGAGTATACGCTCCCGATATTGAGCATAAGAAAGAATATTCCCTCTCTGTACGTGTACATCAGCAACAGCCGGATTCACTGAACTGGGGCGACGGCCCGATAGCACAGTCTTTTGCGCCCGTAATTACCGGCAAGCAGAAAGCGGTTATCTTTAATGACAACATACTGGTTTATTCTCCGGAAACGTCCGATGTGTACTCCACGGCATTGTCTGACGGAAAGAGCTGGACCGCAAGTCCGGTCAGCGGATTGCCATCCACAGACCTCACTTCAATAGTTACCTTTAAAGAGATGCTTTATGCCACAGTAAACGGCTACAGCAAAGTCTACAGTTCGAGTGACGGTATCAGTTGGGCCGATGCTCCGGCATTCGGTGAAGATGTAGTCGTGCTCATCGCACCGATCAACAACCTGCTGACAGGAATTAAAACAGTCAAGGAAGAAAACGGTCAGAACGGGACCACGGATGTGGAAAGATTCTGCACGACCGATGGCAACGGATGGGAAGTAGAAGGAATCGTTCCTCAGAATTTCCCGCGCAACAACATCTCGGCAACAACCTTCAACAATATAATCGGTGTAGCCAATATAATGGTCGTAGGCAACATCGTAGACCCGACCCAAAACGATACGGCAACTGTGGCATGGGGATATATGGAAGGTCAGAAATGGGTACCCCTTACCACCGAATCGTCTTATACTTGCCCAAAACTGCAAGATCCCTCTATCATGCACTACGGTGACGCATTCTATATTTTCGGAAAAGACTTCAAGACTTTCTATCAGTCTGAAGACGGAATCGTATGGAATACGGTAGAGAGCAAGTTCATGTTTCCGGAGCAGGAGACCACTGAAACCTCATCCACGGAAGGTTTCCGGGGGTTGGAATCCGACTATTCGATGGTAGTGGATAAAAACAATTTTATCTGGATCATGCGAAGCCGGCCCAATGAAGTTTGGCGGGGACGTTTAAACCTGTTAGGCTTTGAGAGGCAGTAGCCGACATACAATTTTAAAGTTAATCAGCCGTTCTATTAATGGAATAACCAAGTAATAAAACGATTATGACATTTATCAAAAGAACGCTGATAGTATGTATATGGATGCTTACCTTACCGCTTTGCCTGCATGCACAGGATGATGAAGTATATAGGATGGAGCTGGGTGGCGGATTAGGAGGCAGTTTTTACATGGGTGATGCCAATTACACCACCCCATTCAAAAACATAGGAGTAGCCGGAGGAGCTATGGCCAGATTCATCATGAATCCGCGGATGTCCGTAAAGACCAATTTAATGGCAGGAAGAATATCCGGCGACACGAGAAATTTTGATAACAAATACCCCGACAACGGAGAAGTGAATTTCAAACGTACGATCTTCGACCTCGGGGCGCAATTTGAATATAACTTTCTGGCATACGGTACCGGAATAGGATACAACGGAGGCCACCGTTTCACTCCTTATATATTGGGAGGAATGGGATTCACGTTCGCACCGTCACCGGCAGAAGGAGTATTTACGGTAAACTTCCCGATTGGACTGGGAGTAAAATATAAAATAGCCCGCCGTATCAATATCGGTTGCGAGTTTACCATGCGGTTCAGCTTAAGTGACAAATTGGACGTTACCAATAAAGAAGGGCTGCAACTGAATGACCCGTATCGGATAAAAAGTCAGGGATGGAAAAATAAAGACAGTTATTCATATACCGTCTTTTTTGTGACCTACGACCTTTTTCCAAAGTGTAAAGAATGTAACAACTAAAAAGATGTCTTATACAGAGCAAATAGATTTTAGCCGGATACCTCAACATGTGGCAATTATCATGGATGGTAACGGAAGATGGGCCAAGCAACGCGGACGTGAACGCAGTTTCGGGCATCAGGCCGGTGCGGAGACGGTGCATGTCATTGCCGAGGAAGCCGCCCGGATGGGTATCAAGTATCTGACGTTGTATACTTTCTCCACAGAAAACTGGAACCGTCCGTCCGATGAAGTGGCTGCACTGATGAATCTTCTTTTCGACTCCATCGAAGAAGAGACCTTCATGAAGAACAACATCAGTTTCCGCATAATAGGCGATATAGAGAAATTGCCGGAGAATGTATCGGCACGCTTGAACACCTGCGTGAAAAACACGTCACACAACACAGGCATGTGCCTGGTATTGGCACTCAGCTACTCTTCACGTTGGGAAATAACGGAAGCAGCCAGGCAGATTGCAATACAGGTACAGAAGGGAGAAATCACCCCGGAAGAAGTGACCTGCGACTGTATAGAATCACATCTGACTACCCACTTTATGCCCAATCCTGATCTGCTGATCCGGACAGGGGGCGAAATTCGGTTAAGCAACTACCTCTTATGGCAGTGCGCTTATTCGGAACTCTATTTCTGCGACACTTTCTGGCCCGATTTCAAGGAGGAAGAATTGAGAAAGGCCATCTGTGATTATCAGAAGCGTGAACGTCGTTTCGGCAAAACCAGTGAACAAATCAGTTAACTCAAAACTTATAATTATAACATAAATGCATTATCGTATTTCCTTCATATTCGTAACGTTTATCTGCCTGTTCGGGTTTGTATTGGCAGGCAAGGCACAAGATGCTAACACAGACGAATCTTCAAAGCCCGTTATTTTATATTCAGGAGTGCCCAAGAAATATGAAATAGCCGATATAAAGGTCGAAGGTGTTAAAAACTATGAGGACTATGTACTCATCGGATTGTCCGGATTATCGGTCGGACAAACGATTTCAATACCGGGCGACGAAATAACAAGTGCCATCAAGCGCTACTGGCGTCACGGATTGTTCTCGAATGTGCAGATTACCGCCGAAAAGATAGAGGGCAACAAGGTCTGGCTGAAGATCAACCTGACCCAACGGCCGCGTATCTCGGAAATACGTTATCACGGCGTAAAGAAATCCGAGAGACAGGATTTGGAAACGCGTTTGGGATTGGTTAAAGGCAGCCAGATTACCCCGAACTTAGTGGACCGTGCAAAGACGCTGATCAAACGTTATTTCGATGACAAAGGTTTCAAAAACGCAGAGGTCATCATCGCACAGAAGGACGATGTATCCAATGAGAACCAAGTCATTGTGGATGTAAATATCGATAAGAAAGAGAAAGTAAAAGTACACGAAATTACGATCGTCGGCAACAAGGCCATAAAAACGTCGAAGCTGAAACGCGTAATGAAGAAGACAAACGAAAAAGGGAAACTGAAAAACCTGTTCCGTACCAAGAAATTCATCAACGAGAAATACGAAGAAGACAAGCAGCTGATCATTGACAAATACAACGAGTTAGGATACCGCGATGCGGTAATCGTCACAGACAGTGTATCACCTTACGATGAGAAGACCGTCAATGTGTATATCGAAATCGAAGAAGGAGACAAGTACTATCTTCGCAATGTGACATGGGTAGGTAACACGCTGTACCCGTCCGAACAGCTGAATTACCTTCTCCGGATGAAAAAAGGCGATGTCTATAATCAGAAATTATTAAACGAACGTCTTTCTACGGATGAGGACGCGATCGGTAACCTGTACTACAATAACGGTTACTTGTTCTACAACCTCGACCCGGTGGAAATCAATATCGACGGTGATTCCATCGACCTTGAGATGAGAATCTACGAAGGTAGACAAGCCACCATCAATAAGATTAAAATCAACGGTAACGACCGCCTGTATGAGAATGTAGTCCGTCGTGAACTCCGTACCCGCCCCGGACAGTTGTTCAGCCGCGACGACCTCATGCGTTCCATGCGTGAGATCCAGCAAATGGGACACTTCGACCCGGAAAACATCCACCCGGACATCCAGCCGGATCCGATGAACGGTACGGTCGACATCGCCTACGATCTGGTATCCAAGGCCAATGACCAGGTGGAATTCTCAGCCGGTTGGGGACAGACCGGTGTCATCGGTAAGCTGAGTCTGAAGTTCACCAACTTCTCACTGGCCAATCTGTTGCACCCGGGAGACAACTATCGCGGCATCCTTCCGCAAGGTGACGGTCAGACATTGACTGTCAGCGGACAAACCAATGCAAGATACTACCAATCATACAGTATCTCATTCTTCGACCCGTGGTTTGGCGGCAAACGCCCGAATTCATTCTCCGTGTCGGCATTCTACTCCAGACAAACCGATATCAGCAGCCGTTATTACAACGACAGCTATTACAATAACTACTACAACAGCATTTACAGTGGTTATGGCGGATACGGTATGTACAATTACGGGAACTACAACAACTATGAGAACTACTACGACCCGGATAAATCGATCCAGATGTGGGGTCTCTCCATCGGTTGGGGTAAACGTCTGAAATGGCCGGATGACTATTTCACGCTTTCAGCAGAGTTGGCATACCAACGTTATATCTTGAAAGACTGGCAGTATTTCCCTGTTACAGACGGAAAGTGCAACAATATCAGCCTGAACCTGACACTGGCCCGTAGCTCTATAGACAACCCGCTGTTCCCGCGTCAGGGTTCCGAATTCTCATTGTCGGCACAGATTACACCGCCGTATTCTCTGTTCGATGGAAGAGATTACAAAGGATACTATAATTCCAACGGTAGCATTACTCAAGATAATAGAAACAGGCTCTACAACTGGATCGAGTACCACAAGTGGAAATTCAAAGCAAAGACATACACCGCTTTGATGGACTATACCACTCATCCTAAATCTCTGGTACTGATGAGCCGTGTCGAATTCGGATTATTGGGACACTACAACAAATACAAGAAGTCTCCGTTCGAAACATTCGATGTAGGTGGTGACGGTATGACAGGTTACTCGAGCTATGCAACGGAAAGCATCGCATTGCGTGGATACGAAAACAGTTCGTTGACACCTTACGGTAGCGAAGGTTATGCTTACACCCGTCTGGGTATCGAATTAAGATATCCGTTGATGCTGGAAACAAGTACCAACATTTATGTGTTAGGTTTCTTGGAAGCCGGTAATGCATGGAACGATATCAATAAATTCAATCCGTTCGACTTGAAACGTTCTGCCGGTGTCGGTGTGCGTATCTTCCTCCCGATGATCGGTATGATGGGTATTGACTGGGCTTACGGTTTCGATAAAGTATTCGGTAGCAGCAGTGCCGGTGGCAGTCACTTCCACTTCGTACTGGGCCAGGAATTCTAATTGTTTCATTAAAAAACTAAACATTATGAGAAAGTCTGTTCTATTTATCATGATGCTGTTTGCTGTCAGTCTGACGGCCAGCGCACAAAAATTCGCTCTGATCGATATGGAATATATCTTGAAGAACATTCCTGCTTACGAGCGTGCTAACGAACAGTTGAACCAATCTTCCAAGAAATGGCAGAGCGAGGTAGAAACGCTTGCCAAGGAGGCTCAAACACTGTATAAGAATTATCAATCGGAAACGGTATTTCTTTCTGAAGAACAAAAGACCAAGAAGGAAGAGGAGATTGTAGCAAAGGAGAAAGAGGCAGCGGAGTTGAAGCGCAAATATTTCGGTCCGGAAGGCGAACTCTTCAAGAAGAGAGAAAGCCTGATGAAGCCTATTCAGGATGAGATATACAATGCCGTTAAAGAACTGGCAGAGCAAAAAAGTTACTCTGTCGTGATAGACAGAGCATCGGCAGCAAGCATCATTTTTGCATCTCCGCGTATCGATATAAGTAATGAAGTGCTGGCAAAATTAGGATATTCAAATTAATTTCATACATTTGCAAGCGATAACCGGAAAGTAATCATTAAAATAAATAATAAAACTATGCTAAAGAAAATTGCACTATTAGTTATGTTAGTACTCCCGATGGGTGTATTTGCACAATCAACACTTAAGTTCGGTCACATGAATTCGACTGAAATTATCCCGACAATGCCTGAATACACAAAAGCAATCTCTGAATTGCAGGCTTTGGAGAAAAACTACACAGATGAGATTCAACGGACTCAGGCAGAATTCACAAAAAAATATCAGGAGTTCCAACAGGCAATAGCTAAAGATTCTCTGCCGCAAAACATTGCAGAAAGAAGACAGAAAGAGTTGCAGGACATGGCTGAAAGACAAGAACAATTCCAGCAGGAAGCACAGCAGGGAATGCAGAAAGCACAGCAAGAGAAAATGGCTCCTATCTACCAGAAGTTGGACAATGCCATCAAAGCTGTAGGCGAAGCAGAAGGCGTTATTTATGTTTTCGACCTTGCACGTACTCAGATTCCCTATATCGGCGCTCAAAGCATCGATCTTACCACGAAGGTAAAAGCCCAACTCGGAATCAAATAAAAGAACGGCTGCTTAACAAGTCTTTTTTATAAGCAACCCATAACAAGAACAAAGCGAGCTGCAAGCAACAGGTTACCGGCTATTTCGACTAAAAATGCCATTTGTAACTTGTAGCTTGCAGCTCGTAACTTTTCCATCATCATGAAACCAAACCTCTCACAAGCCCCCGGCCCTATCGGGATATTCGACTCGGGTTATGGCGGACTGACCATTTTAAGAAAAATCAGGGAAGTCCTGCCGCAGTACGACTACATCTATCTGGGAGACAACGCCCGCGCTCCTTATGGCACACGTTCTTTTGAGATCGTCTATGAATTTACCCGCCAAGCCGTAAACAAACTATTTGAAATGGGGTGCCATCTGGTGATCCTGGCATGCAACACTGCCTCGGCAAAGGCCCTGCGGAGTATCCAAATGAACGACTTGCCGGATATAGATCCTCAACGGAGGGTACTCGGAGTGATCCGCCCCACAGTAGAATGTATAGGTGCCATGACTCACAGCCGCCACGTAGGGGTATTTGCCACATCGGGTACCATCAAGTCGGAGTCGTACCCTCTGGAGATACATAAACTGTTTCCGGACATTCATGTCAGTGGAGAAGCTTGCCCGATGTGGGTGTCATTGGTAGAAAACAATGAAGCCAATGCCCCCGGAGCCGATTATTTCGTAAAGAAATACGCAGACAGTTTATTAAAGAAAGATCCCCTGATCGATGCGATCATATTGGGATGTACACACTATCCGTTATTGCTGCCTAAAATAAGAGCGTTTGTACCCGATCATATCAAGGTCGTATCGCAAGGCGAATACGTTGCCGAAAGCCTGAAAGACTATCTGTATCGCCATCCGGAAATGGCAGCCAAATGTACCCGGGACGGAAAGTGCACGTTTTATACGACAGAAGCAGAAGAGAAATTCACCGAATCCGCCTCTACATTCTTAAATGAGAAAATAGCCGTCAAACGGATTACGCTCGAATAGGACGTTCGGACGATCCGTATACTTCCAACAAAGCCCCCCTGTCACAGGTCTCAGAGAGAGAGCTGCAACAGGGGGGCTCGGCATTTATAATAGCAGAATAGAGCCGTTATAGCGGAATAGAGCCGTCGAAGATTTTAAGAGTCACTTCATCGGCACTCACAACCGCCTTATAACTTTCTCCCGACCTCAGCTGTACGGTTTCGGTTACTGTAGCCGTATAGGCTCTGCCATCACTCAGCTGTACCTGAAAAGGAGTTCCCTTTTCAATTCTTTGCGGCAGCAGATTAATGAAAGGAAGCGCTCCGATTCCTCTTGTCGCCCCATTCGCCGCACATTCAAATTTAACATATTCTACTTCGTCAAGCGTAGTAACAGAACCGTCTTTCAAGTTCTGAATACCCTTATTCTTCAATAAAGCACTGACCTCAGCACGACCCGGATAAGGATTGCCATCCTCATCAAGCACCTCTACGACCAAAGGAGCCATCACCCGTTTAAACTGCAGGCATACCTCCCGTTGTCCTTTGACCGCTTTCGCCAGTCCGAACAAATAGTTCTCCGTTCCCCCTTTCAAAACACGGGTCTCCGCACCGGACAGCTCTTCCGGCAAACGCGGATAATGGGCATAAAAAAGCACCTCATCCGCCTTTTCGAATTCTTCCCAGGAACGAGTATCTTTTCCGAGATTAAACACTGTAAACGCATCATCCGAATCGGTGCGCATTGAAATCAGATCAATGAAAGAACCACCGGCCCGTGACAGCGCTTCATCACCCGCCAGAGCACCGGTAAAGCGAATCGTCTGATCGGTTGCCGACTCTTCCGGCTCCTGTTGCTGGCAACTCCAAAAACAGCTGATTGCCAGACTCATTAAAAATATTTTTGCTTTCATCTATTGAGGTATTAAAAATAAAGACTAAGAATAGGGTATTACAAATACAAAGCGACATCCTTTCGTGTACTTAGGATCAAGAGTCAGACTCCCTCCCAAATTATCGGCAACTCCCCGACAGATAGAGAGCCCCAGTCCGGTGCCCTGCGAATAGGCATCGAGCTTGGCAAATCTGGAGAAAACCGCCTCCTGCTTTTCCAGAGGGATACCGGGGCCGGTATCGGTTACTGTGAAACAGATCTTCCGTTCTTCCTTCATGATACTGTATGCCAATGTAATACTGCCCGACGGAGTAAATTTTGCAGCATTGTGCAGCAAGTGCACCAGCACCTGTATGACGCGTTCCGGGTTGCTTTTCACAATAAACTCCTCATAAGCCGGTTGGAAATACAAATTCACTCCCTCCCGCACATATTCACGAATATTGTCCATACTCGACTTGCAGCAGTCGTTTATATTGGTCATGGTATCCGCCGGCATCATTCCGGTCTTATCCAGATCGGACAGCTCAAGCACATCCGTTATCAGACGAAGAAGGTTGTTACTGTTTTCTTCTATAATCGAAGCATATACTTTAGTCTCCGGGTCGTTCTGATAGCGGTCTCCCAATATTTGCGAGAATCCCACAATCGAGTTTAACGGTGTACGAACTTCGTGCGATATACTTTGTATAAACGATGTTTTCATCTGACTGGCAGCCTCCGCCGCGTTTTTGGCTTCCTTCAGCTCTTCCTTCGAACGAAGAAGCCGTTTATTCAAGCGGTTCTCATGATACAGGAACAGAATGACGAAAAACAATAGGGAAACCAGCAAAATGATGAGAAGCTGCTTATTGTGCAGTTCTTTTTCCTGTGCCTGAAGCGCCAGTTCCTTTTTCTCGGAATTCAATCTTTCCATGTCGACCAGTGTGGCAAATCCGCTGATGGACTGTTCTTCATTGCTTTCTCTTATGGAGTCTTCCAACAGAATATATCTGGCAAAAAAGTCCGTTGCAAGATCCTTTCGTCCCATTGCCCGGTATATCTCGCCTTTCATGCGATAATGGCTGCTTTGCAGTGCACATTCGTTCAGCCGCCGCTCTTCCTCAATTTGTTTATCGGTGGCTGCCAGGGCTTTTTGGTATTGTCGGGTCTGCTTATAATAAAAGGATTCATCCTCATAATAAAGCTTTTTATAAATGTCCAGCTTTTTATCCCCTTCT
>CAVCAX010000343.1:11854-17763 GCA_963599995.1 Coprobacillus sp. CAG:698 | reverse complement strand
AGATAATAGTGCATATATCCCAGCTTGGCAGAGAAGGCATGCGTACTTGCATTGGCTGTGGCCTCCGCTTTTTTCAACATCTCGAGTGCTTTAGCAATGTCCCCCTGATTGATGTAATACTTGGCAACCTCCGTATAAGCAGTGGATATATTATAATCATCGAGATGATAAGTCTCGGCCAGTTCGATTCCTTTCAGGCAATACTCGACAGCCAACCCCTTCAAACCTCTGATTTCATAAATCTGATACAGGCTGTTATAGCAATAAAGCAGTCCGATTTTACTATCTCTTTTTTGCGCATCCTGCAGCATTTTCTGAGCTTCGTACAAGGCAATATTGTTTTTGCCCGTTTTGAGATAATACAGAATCAGCCGATTGTTCCAAGCGAAATAATAGTATTTAAGCTGATCGGTTTTCTCTGCGAAGTCCTTAACGACTTTCACATAATGAATGATGCTGTCTTTTTTATCTCCCTTAAAATAGTAATAGTCCAATTTCAGAGTCAATGCCACGGCACACATGCGCTGATCCCCTTTCTTTTCAGACATCCGGTATAACGTATCTGCCATGTGAAGCACTTTCGAATCAGCTACATTTTCCTGGCAACGCTGAAAATAGGAATAAAGCTCGCTGTCTATATTAAACTCCTTTTCTTCCTGTGCACGGACTGTGAAACAAGAAATAAGAGAAATGACAAATAATATTCTTCGACAGATGATAAATCTCATACTCCGCAATAATATATATAATGTGATTGTGCATTGCAAATATACATCTATTTTTAACGTTTAGGCAATAATTTGATTAATTTGTTCTCTTTATTGTGCATTTTGCTCACCCTATCAAGAAAAGAGCAAACAGAGAATTTCTAATTGCATACACAAGATGCGCACCCACTTTGTCCGGAGTGTTATATTACCGAAAATAAACCAAACAGTCATTTACTTTTTCATCTCCCGATGCCGTTTTTTTGAAATTATCGTGTACATTTGTAGAAGTATAAACCCTTAATACCCCAAAGATCATGAAAGAAGAAGATAACAGCCGCTTAGTTGAAGTATTTTCCGGTTCAAGATGGGAAGCAGAGCTCATCAAAGGTCTGCTTGAAAGTAATGATATAGCAGCCGCCCTTAAAGACGGCCTTATCACAACAATAGCCCCTTATATCAGCCCTACCGTATCTGTAATGGTAACAGAGGACAGTTATGAACCGGCAATGGAGGTTATAAGAAACCGCGAGAAAGCAGAAAACGCTTAAGACGATCGAGCGCCTCGCGGATATTCTCTAACGAGTCGGCATACGAAAAGCGAACGTATCCCTCTCCCCCCGCCGTACCGAAGTCGACTTCGGTATAATGTTGGCATGTACCTGCTCCGCGAAGGCGCCCGATCATGTATCGGCGGCACTCATTGTAGGCAGCACGCATTCTTTCCACATCAAGAACAGCTCTTTTCATTCATGAGATTAAGTTGATTTCACACCCGCCCAACTTTCATTACGATAAAAATACCTATATTTGTGCTTTCAAATCGTTAGTAAAATGAAACAAGAGTTTACAAGAATAGCCGTTAAGGTAGGAAGTAATGTACTGACACGCCGGGACGGCACATTGGATGTAACCCGCATGTCAGCCCTTGTCGACCAGATAGCCGAACTGCATAAAGCGGGCGTAGAAATAATCCTTATCTCTTCGGGTGCCGTAGCATCCGGCCGTAGTGAAATACGGACTCTAAAAAAGTTGGACAGCGTAGATCAGCGCCAGCTCTTCTCTGCCGTAGGCCAGGCAAAACTAATCAACCGGTATTATGAATTATTCCGCGATCATGGCATCCCGGTAGGGCAAGTGCTGACCACCAAAGAGAGTTTCGCCACACGGCGTCATTACCTGAACCAGAAAAACTGCATGACAGTCATGCTGGGAAACGGAGTAATCCCCATCGTAAACGAAAACGATACCATCTCGGTCACTGAACTGATGTTCACCGACAATGACGAACTGTCCGGACTCATCGCTTCGATGATGGACACGCAGGCGCTCATTATCTTAAGCAACATAGACGGCATTTACAATGGCGCCCCCAACGACCCGTCCTCTTCCGTCATCCGGGAAATCGGCCATGGTAAAGACCTGTCGAGCTACATCCAAACCAGTAAGTCGAGTTTTGGCAGAGGCGGTATGCTGACAAAGACCAACATCGCCCGCAAAGTAGCAGACGAAGGCATCACCGTCATCATTGCCAATGGAAAGCGGGATAATATCCTGACCGATATTCTGCAAAAGCCGGAAGAGACACTTTGTACCCGCTTTATCCCGTCGCAAGAACCGGTATCCAGCATAAAAAAATGGATTGCTCACAGTGAAGGGTTCGCCAAAGGTGAAATACACATCAACGAATGCGCCACGGAAGTTTTGAATTCGGACAAGGCTGTCAGCATATTACCGGTGGGCATCACCCGCATTGAAGGCGAATTCGAGAAAGACGACATTGTACGCATCATCGACTTCCGCGGGAATACCGTAGGAGTAGGCAAGGCAAACTGTGACTCCGCACAGGCACGCGAGGCGATGGGGAAACATGGCAAAAAGCCTGTAGTGCATTATGATTATCTGTATATAGAATAATAGATTTTAGATCCTGAAGATATGAATCTCAAAGAAACATTTACCGCCGTACAGGCAGCCAGCCGGAAACTGGCGCAATTGGACGACCAGACTATCAACCGGATACTGAATGCGGTAGCAGATGCCGCCATCACCGAAACTCCGTTCATCTTAAGCGAGAATGCGAAAGACCTCGCACGGATGGAACCAAGCAATCCGAAATACGACCGGCTGAAACTAACTGCAGAACGGCTGAAGGGAATTGCAGCCGATACCCGTAACGTAGCTACCCTCCCCTCACCATTGGGGCGGATACTGAAAGAGACCGTTCGCCCCAACGGAATGAAGCTGACAAAGATCTCTGTCCCGTTCGGCGTAATCGGCATCATTTACGAAGCGCGCCCCAATGTCAGTTTCGATGTATTTTCACTCTGTCTCAAAAGCGGCAACGCCTGCATCTTGAAAGGAGGAAGTGACGCCGACTGCTCCAACCGCGCCATAATCAGCGTCATCCACGATGTGCTAAAGCGCTTCGATGTAGGTACCCACATCGTAGAGCTCCTGCCCGCCGACCGGGAAGCAACTGCAGAACTCCTTCATGCCGTAGGGTATGTAGACCTCATCATTCCGCGCGGCAGCAGTAATCTGATAAATTTCGTACGCGAAAATGCAACGATCCCTGTCATTGAAACGGGAGCAGGTATCTGCCAT
This sequence comes from Coprobacillus sp. CAG:698, assembly GCA_963599995.1. Classification (GTDB taxonomy): domain Bacteria; phylum Bacteroidota; class Bacteroidia; order Bacteroidales; family Bacteroidaceae; genus Bacteroides. Next base: position 14,449 of record CAVCAX010000343.1, on the reverse strand, counting down.
ACCTATTTCGACGAGTACGGTGATACGGCCAAAGGAGCCGCTATCATCAACAATGCCAAGACACGCCGCGTCAGCGTATGCAATGCACTGGATTGCGTTATCATCCATGAGAAACGGCTGAGCGACTTGCCGGAAATCTGCAAAAAGCTGCAAGACAGTAACGTCATCATCTTTGCCGATCCCCAGGCTTATCACAGTCTGGAAGGGCATTATCCGCCTGCACTCCTGAAGCCGGCCACTCCGGAAAGTTTCGGTACGGAATTTCTGGACTATAAGATGGCCATCAAAACCGTGAGCAGTTTTGAAGATGCCTTGGGGCACATTGCGGAATACAGTTCCAAACACAGCGAAAGCATCATCACGGAAAACAAGGAACGCGCTGCCCTGTTCACCAAAATGGTAGATGCCGCTTGCGTATATACCAATGTATCTACGGCCTTTACCGATGGAGCGCAATTCGGACTGGGAGCCGAAATCGGTATCAGTACCCAAAAGCTGCATGCCCGCGGTCCGATGGCACTCGAAGAGATCACCTCTTACAAATGGATCATCGAAGGAGACGGACAGACAAGGGAGGGTTGAGAAAGACAGAAGATATTGAACAAGGGAAATTACAATTAAAAAATAGAGATATGAAGAAATTTACTTGCGTACAGGACATAGGCGATTTAAAATCGGCCTTGGCCGAAGCATTTGAGATTAAAAAAGACCGTTTCAAATACGTAGAGTCAGGAAGAAACAAGACGTTGCTGATGATCTTCTTCAACTCCAGCCTGCGTACCCGTCTGAGCACCCAAAAGGCAGCGCTCAACTTAGGGATGAATGTCATCGTTCTCGACATCAACCAGGGGGCATGGAAACTGGAGACCGAACGGGGTGTCATTATGGACGGTGACAAACCGGAACATCTGCTGGAGGCCATTCCGGTGATGGGTTGTTATTGCGACATCATAGGTGTGCGCTCTTTTGCACGTTTCGAGAACCGTGATTATGATTATGAAGAGGTAATCCTTAACCAGTTCATCCAATACTCCGGCCGCCCGGTGTTCTCGATGGAAGCCGCCACACGCCATCCGCTGCAAAGCTTTGCCGATCTTATCACCATTGAAGAATACAAGAAAACCGCCCGTCCGAAAGTGGTCATGACGTGGGCACCCCACCCCCGTCCATTGCCGCAGGCCGTACCGAACTCATTTGCCGAATGGATGAATGCAACCGATTATGATTTTGTCATCACCCATCCCGAAGGGTATGAACTCGATCCGAAGTTTGTAGGACATGCAAAGGTAGAATACGACCAGATGAAAGCTTTCGAAGGAGCCGACTTTATTTATGCCAAGAACTGGGCTGCCTATACAGGTGACAATTACGGGCAGATCTTAAGCAAAGACCGCGAGTGGACAGTCAGCGACCGCCAGATGGCAGTGACCAACAATGCTTATTTCATGCACTGTCTGCCTGTACGCCGCAACATGATCGTTACGGACGATGTCATCGAGAGCCCGCAATCCATCGTCATACCGGAAGCCGCCAATCGTGAAATATCCGCTACGGTCGTGTTGAAGAGATTATTGGAAGGATTGCGATAAGGCATCCTGAATCTCTACAAACCTCTTTCGTCGCCTGATTTCCGTCTATGTCTTGAATCTCGAAAGTTCATCTCAAATCAGTAGACGATAAATTCCGGACAGCATTCAAGCGGTCTCCGCAGCACACTAAGACCAACAAAGGCTCCGATTATCCGGTGGGAATACCACAGATAACCGGAGCCTTTTCACTAAAATCATATTCAACCTTCACAGGCTGTTCTCACACTACCGGAAGAATACCTTCTTCCCGTTTCTTATATAGATGCCTCTCTGAGGGTTCTTAACCACCCTGCCGGACAAATCATAGATCACACCATCTTCACCGGCTGCATCATTATCAAGTACTTCTTCCACACCGGTCGGACCGGAAACCGGTGTCAGGTTTATATAGAAAAGATTATAAGAACCCTTCTTTTTCAGTTCGTGCGAACCGGCAGCAAGCTCATAAGTAATGATATTTCCGGAAGTGGCGGAAACCGTTGTCCCGTCTATCAGCACATTCGGAACAACCCCTTCGGCAAACACCAGAGTCAGCGTCATGGCTTCTTCTATGCTGAATTTCACAGAGGTAGCGGTCTCCATTTTCAAACAATGGGTATAAGTCGTACCATTGACCGTTGCCTGTCCCTTGGCATCCGAATAACTCCCGGTTATCGAATAAAATGAATTCGAAGGTTTCTTACTGGTAAAATGGCAGGAATAATCTCCGTCAGCCGGAAGTACCGGCTTATCGTCATCCTTGCCGTCACCGCCATCTTCGCCACCATCACCGCCACTATCCGAAGCACTGCCGAAGATACCCACCAGACCGGTTTTATAAGCCAAAATAGCCGCTTTCAACCCTGCATTAACACCGTAATCCGTGTCATCCTTGCTATTGTCAAAAGTCCACTGGAAATCGCCATGCTGCATGCGTCCGGCACCCAACCGGCCCTTCAAGACAGCCGGCACGTCATTGGCGGCATCCGGAGTATAGCGATACATCTTCGCTGCATCCGTATCAAAG
>CAVCAX010000343.1:8682-11844 GCA_963599995.1 Coprobacillus sp. CAG:698 | reverse complement strand
CGCTCCTCCTTTCTTGGCAACTACACCCGACGGAACTTGTTCGTCACGGGAAGAAGCCTCATAAGCATCAAATTCCGTATGGTTCTCCTGATAAGTAACATATTTGAAGTTGGAAGATTTCTCGGTAAACACATTGCCGAAAGCCTTAATCATACCGCCGGCTTCTTTGGAGAAAGTACCCTGACCGTTGCTTATATCAGATCCCTGCAGAGATATCAACATCGGCTTATTGGTGTTCCGGAAATAGTTGTTCTCCACAAAGATACTGGAGCTCATCGTGGCGCCTATCCCATACTTACTACATCCGTCAAAATAATTATTGTAAACGTGCGCAGAGAAAAGGCGTACCCTTGGATGGCGGCTATCCGAATGATCAAACCAATTGTGGTGATAAGTCACCAGATACCCGTTCTCACCATCGTCATTACCCAACAGGCAAGCCTTTCCACTGTCCCAGAAGTGATTGTATGAAAGAGTTACATAGTTCGATTTCTTACAGTCAAGCGCCCCGTCTCCTTTTACCTGATCGGAATCACTTCCCGGCAACCCGTAAAAGAAGTCACAATTGTGCACCCAGATATACTGGTTGTCCTGCTGTAAGCCCACATTGTCCCTCTCCTCACTATCGCATTTCATAAACCCTATATTACGGATTTCCACCAGACGCCCGCCTTTGACGCGGATGCCCCAGCCATCGGCCACAGCATCGTTGCCGATTCCTTCAATCGTAATGCCCTGACAGACCTCTTTTCCTCCCATATCTACCACAATATCGCCCTTATCCGCATCGGCGGCAGTGGTCACCTGCCCGACCAGCCGAATCACCAACGGACGTTTGTCATACCCTTTCTTAAAGCCATTCAGGATCGTCTGAAAACCGGTACAGGACGTTACCGCCCCTTTATTGCTCGTTATAACATCAAACGTGATGTCGTCCTTGTTCTTATTGGTTATGTACAGCACCACCGCATTGTCCTTCAACGTACCGTCGGCTTTGTATCCGCCGGGAACCTTATCATTATGAAAAGCAAATCCCGCACGGTCGTGTGCTTTCACTTCAAACACGGAGGACTCGACAGCCAGCTCAGTCATCTCCGTTCCCTCTTCATCCACCGGCACGATCTTAAACTGATAAGTTCCGGCTTTAATGCCGACCACATCCGCACGCCCGTAATCTCCGTAATCACGCACCAGTTGCGCATCCAATCCGGAATAAGAGCCGCCGACCGGCTTGCAATAAACACGATAGGCAGAAACCCCTTCCGTCAGATTCCAAGTGACATAGCCCGATTCGAACCAGCCTTCCACTTCCCTGACAGAAGTAGCAGCCGATGAAACCATCGGCATTAATAAGGTTAAGGTAAACAAAAGTAAAATTTTGAATTTCATAGTCTCCAATTTTATTAATTATATATTCAATAAAAAAAATCGCAGTTTTGACGACTGCAAGATTACGGAGAACTACCAAGACCCGTGTGTAATAATAAACCTTTTATGTAGAAAAAACGGTTTGCCGGGCTTTATCACCCGACAAACCGATTATAATATCGAACGTCCCCGATCGGAACCGAACCGCATCGGCGACCAACCGGTTCTGTCTCAAAGCCCCCGAACGGACCAGAGAAACTTTTACCGTGAAAAGAATGAGACCCTTACCGTAAAAAGAATTAATGTTCAACGGCCTTTCCCGCCTGTTGCCAGGCAGTAAATCCCTTGTCCAATTCAAAAACCTGATACCCCCGTTCACTCAAAATACCTGCCGCCTTCTTGCTTCGCTTTCCGCTGCGGCAATAAACCGCTACCGGCTTGTCTTTCTGAAGAGTAGAATCGGCAATTGCAGCAAACGAATCATCAAGCACGTTGATATTGACCGAAGCCGGAATGTGCTCTTCCGAATACTCGGCCAATGTACGGACATCCAGACGTTGCACATCGGCAGCTTCTATCAGAGACTCAAAATCATCTACCGACAACGACTTAAACTCGCCCTTCTGCCGGCAAGAGAAAAGCATGGAGAGAAACAGGAGGAGACCTGTAAACAGTTTATTCATCTTTAATATCTTTATCGGGTCAGTACAAAAGCCGTCCGGTCCTGTCACCTGGCAGCCAGATAATTAGTCAACGGATTCGCATACATCAGCAGCATTTTTTCACGCAGGAACGGAATATCCTTATTCGGGATATCGATTTTGTCCAACTGCTGTTCTATATAGTTCTCGAAATGAGCCTTTTCTTCCGGAGTATAGCAACCGGCAAACTCACCGGTCCCCGTCCACAAATCATGAGCGATGTAATTGCCCGGATACAAACGGTAACTACTATGGATGCGTTTGTCTATCAACGAAGCGATGTGCGCAAACAGTTCCGTCTTCGGCAGGCTGCGGTCCATCTTTTCAAGCGCATCATTTATGCAGGGGGCAGCCTGGAAATGTACTTTTCCCTTATACCCGAACAGCCCTGTTTCCATATTACGCAAATCATCCTGCGTTGTTTTCTTATAACCCTCGATGTCCCGCTTCAACTGAAACTCCTGTGCTTTCAGAAAATCACAAGGGTCATATTCATACGAAATCGCCATCGGAGCGATGTTTATCTCCATCAGACGATCTATAAGATCTCCTTCACCCCCCATGGCCAGCATCTTGAGCACACTCTCCTGCGTACGGTCATTGGAGTCTTTGGCACGTCCCTCGCGCTGTGCAATCCAGATGGACTGATTCTTCTCCGTGATTGTGTAGTGTATGTATCGCGACATGCGGGCAGAAGATTCCAGCATCTGGCGCATGGTCAGTGCACGCTGCACGATAAACGACTTATTGACGCGTACGAACTTCTTAATCCACGGGTAAATCAACAGATTGTCTCCAATCGCAATCTCTACCGTATCCATACCCTGATCCACAAGCAAAACCGACAGGAATCCCGAATCAAGAATGATATCCCGATGGTTGGTTATATACACATAAGCCTTCTTTTTGTCCGGCAGTGCCGTGTGGTCGAGCGTCAGCCCGTTCGCATGCCTTTCGGCCAGTTTCCAAAGGATGTCATAACAGAAAGCCTTCTGGAAATCCAGTTTTGTCCGGCAAGCACGCATTTTCTGGGCCAAGATTTCAAAAGGCACATTCGGAACCACAGAACAAGCGGCTTTCTGAAAGGCCGGAT
>CAVCAX010000343.1:3061-8672 GCA_963599995.1 Coprobacillus sp. CAG:698 | reverse complement strand
CTCGAATATTCGGGGAAGTTCTTCGTCATTATAAGGACGGATTTCATCAAACTCTGTTGTATTCATCATAACGCATCACTGGAATTTATTCTCTATTATATCAGTCATCACCTCCTTTATGTCTAAGCCGGCAGCACGCACCTGCTGCGGAATAAAGCTGGTAGCTGTCATTCCGGGAGTCGTATTTACTTCAAGCAGATTTATCTTGTCTCCGGCTGTAATGATGTAATCGATACGGATAATGCCCGAACACCCCAGGATGTCATAAATGGCAGAAGTCAATGTCTGTACACGGCGTGTCAGTTCTTCGGTAATACGGGCCGGAGTGATCTCATCCACTTGCCCGTTGTATTTGGCATCGTAATCGAAAAATTCATTGCCGGTCACCACCTCCGTTATAGGAAACACCACTGATTTCTGTTTTGTTTTGTAGCAGCCGCAAGTTATCTCAGTGCCATCCATGAATGCTTCGACCAGCACCTCCTGCGCTTCACCGAAGGCTTTCCGGATGGCCGGCTGTATCTGTTCACGGGTTTTCACTTTCGTCACTCCGAAGCTGGACCCTCCCAGGCTCGGCTTGATGAAGCAAGGCAGACCGATTTTCTCTATTACGTCTTCATCCGAAACAGTCTGCCCCTGACGAAGCAGCAACGAATCGGAAATCCGGATACCGAAAGCCTTTAGGTAGTGGTTGCAGGCAAACTTATTATAAGTCATGGCAGCCGCCAGCACCCCGCAACAGGAATAAGGGATGCGCATCATATCGAAATAGCCCTGAAGACGCCCGTCTTCGCCCGGGGTGCCGTGAATGGTGATATAGGCAAAATCGAACTTCACCTTCTCCGCCCCTTTCATAAAGCTGAAATCATTGCGGTCTACCGGCACCTTGCCTCCGTCCGGCAGTTGCACTTCCCAACGAAGTCCTTCCATCTCGACGATATACAGATCATACTTCTCCTTGTCTATAAAAGAGTATATCCCCTGTGCACTACGCAGGGATACATGAAATTCGGAGGTATCACCTCCTGCCACGATAGCAATTGTGCGTTTCATTCTATTTCTCTGTTACTTATATAGCTTCTCCACTTCTCTATCAGCCGGCTCATATCATCGGGCATTTCCGAGGTGAAATACATCTCTTCACCCGTAACAGGATGCACAAACCCCAATGTCATGGCATGCAAGGCCTGTCGTGGGCAAGTGTCAAAGCAGTTGTTTACAAATTGTTTGTATTTACTAAAATGAGTTCCTTTCAGAATCTCATGCCCGCCATAGCGTTCGTCATTGAACAAGACATGCCCGATGTGCTTCATGTGGACTCTGATCTGATGCGTCCGTCCTGTTTCCAGGATACACTCCACCAACGTCACATATCCCAAACGTTCGAGCACGCGGTAGTGTGTCACGGCATGTTTGCCCACAGTCGGGTCGGACATTACCGCCATCTGCATCCGGTCCTTCGGGTTTCGGGCGATGTTGCCGACGATCGTCCCTTCGTCCTGCTCCACATTTCCCCATACCAATGCACGATAACGCCGTTTCGTTGTCTTATTAAAAAACTGAATGCCGAGATTCGTTTTCGCATCCGGTGTTTTTGCAATAACCAGCAGTCCGGAGGTATCCTTGTCGATACGGTGTACCAACCCTACGTGGGGATCGTTGGCGTCATAGTCGGGATTGTCCTTCATGTGCCATGCCAGCGCATTGACCAATGTACCGTGGTAATTCCCATGCCCCGGGTGTACCACCAGTCCGGGCGGTTTGTTCACCACCATCACATATTTATCTTCATATACGATGTCGAGAGGAATATCTTCCGGAATGATTTCATTCTCATAACGCGGACGGTCCATCATCACCGTAATCACATCCAGCGGCTTCACCTTATAGCTGCTTTTCACCGGTTTCCCGTTGGCCATTACAAAGCCATTCTCGGCCGCTTTCTGAATGCGGTTACGCGAGGCATTGACAATGCGTTCGAACAAATACTTGTCGACTCTCATCATCGCCTGTCCTTTGTCCACAACCACCCGGAAGTGTTCGTACAGCTGGGATTCCGCCTCCTCTCCGACAGGTTCTATGTCATCAATATCATTCTCTATATCGTCCGGCAATTCCTCTATCATACAATTTCCTTTCTAACTATCGACGGATGTTCATTTAAAACCACGAATCGTCAACCGATGATTCCCGGCTGTCCATTATGCTGTCTGCATTCAGAATGGAGTCATTGTCTGCAGGCAATTCCTCTCCATCTCCCACCAGCAGCGTCAAAGTGGCTCCTATGGGAACTTTATCGCCCATTTCCAATTGACGTCCCATATACTTCACGCCATACACCCAGTCCTTTTCTCCGGGAATCATTTCATTCTCGGACAACTTGAATCCTGCAGCCAATATTTTAGCCTGTGCCTGGCGCATCGAACTGTTGTCCGCCACATCCGGCACAGGGCGCAAGGGAATATCCAGTGTATTGATCGTCAGATAAATGATTCTTCCTTCTTTCACTTTTTCCCCCACCGGCGGGTTCACCTCCAAAACACTTCCGGCCGGCTTGTTTTTCACATAGCTGGAGTCCGACACGACACAGACCAGTCCATGGTTACGGAAAAGCATTTCCGCTTCATTGATTGTCATGCCTTTGACATTCGGCACGACAACGGCCTCACCGTGACGTGTATAACTGTCCAGCCATTTCAATGCTCCGAAAAACAACAGACAAACCACTGCCGCCATTGCCATCAGATTTAACCAAAAGTATTTATTGGCCTTGAATGAAAAAAATTCCTTTATCGTCATAAATCTTAGCTGTTAATCCGCGTCAAAGATACAATTTTAACTACACAGTAGCATAGAGTTTACAGAGTTTTTAATTTTCAGGAAACGAAGCGCAGGTAAAGAGAAAAGGCAATCTGTATATCAAAATGACAAAATGATAATCCTGAGTCCTCTACAATCCGTTTAAACAGAGAGAAATCCAATGGATACACCAAAATCGTCTTCACAGCCGAATTTGCCTTCTCGAATTGTCAGAGTTATGAGCAACAAAGCATAATTCGTCCCATTTTTCACAGTGTTCACCGTACATTTTATTCCCAGCCATTCCATATTCCGAGCTTTTTTCTATTTGATTTCGGTCTGCATTTCAACTGCATCCAGCATAAAATGGCGCCTTTTTATGAGAAATGAACATTTCCCGTAGAGACTCTTTTGGTTTCTCGTAGAGGAACGAGTCGTTCCTCTACGAGAAACTGAAGTTATCTCCCGGAGAAAAATGAATTTATAAACCGGTCAAAAGCACATATTTATTCAAAACAATTCAATATTATGCAAGATAAATGCATACAATTGCACAAAATTATGCATTTTTCATGCTATTAACGGCTATTAGCCTCAAGTATGCGTTACAGAAACAGGCGATATTCAAGCAAAAGGATTATTTTTTCTTGAATTCAGCAGCATACTGTTTTTTTTCTCATCTGCAATAACGGTAAACTTATATCCAGTTCGCATACCCGCAAAAAAAAGAAGCAAAGATGGATATCTTTACTTCTTCAATTTCATTTTTTACTACGCTACAGAGGAAATTCTTTATGCTTTCACTCCGTTGTATTCGTCAGAAACAGTCAACTTCTTACGACCTTTCGCACGACGTGCAGCCAATACTCTGCGACCGTTAGCAGTTGCCATTCTCTCACGGAAACCGTGTTTGTTCTTTCTCTTTCTGTTAGAGGGTTGAAATGTTCTTTTCATTACTGTATCTTGTTTTTATTGTTATTATTCTACGTAATCGGGGTGCAAAAATAGACACTTTTTTTAAATAAACCAAGAGATAACTCATTTTTAGTCAAAAGATTTTGTATTTTTTGCCGATTTAGATTACTTTTGCACCCGGAAAGTTCACTAAAAAACTCAATAACATTAAAATAATAAAAGATATCAAGTATGATTAACGCTCAAGACATCAAGAACGGAACCTGTATCCGTATGGACGGAAAGCTGTATTTCTGTATCGAATTTCTTCATGTAAAGCCGGGTAAAGGCAACACATTCATGCGTACCAAGCTGAAAGACGTAGTAAGCGGTTATGTTCTTGAACGCCGTTTCAATATCGGTGAAAAACTGGAAGACGTACGTGTAGAACGTCGTCCTTACCAATTCCTATATAAAGAAGGTGATGATTATATCTTCATGAATCAGGAGACTTTCGACCAGCACCCGATCGCTCACGACCTGATCAACGGAGTAGACTTCCTTCTTGAAGGAGCTGTGCTCGATGTGGTTTCCGATGCTTCTACAGAAACCGTTCTCTATGCTGACATGCCTATCAAAGTTCAGATGAAAGTAACTTATACCGAACCGGGTATGAAAGGCGATACAGCTACAAACACGTTGAAGCCCGCAACAGTAGAATCGGGTGCAACGGTACGTGTTCCGCTGTTTATCAACGAAGGCGAAACGATCGAAATCGACACTCGCGACGGTTCTTACGTAGGACGCGTGAAAGCATAACAAAAATATTTCGTTCACTTTACAAAACGGTAAACTGATTGCGACAGGCTCGCAATTTGTTTACCGTTTTTTTTATCTATTCCTTATATAATTAGTATATTTGCCTGTCAATATCAAAAAATATCTAATATAATGAAGAGATTAATGTATGTATTATGCTTTGTACTGATATCCGTTGTAGCCCACGGACAGGCAAAGTATGTTTTCTATTTCATCGGTGATGGAATGGGAGTCAACCAAGTGAATGGCACAGAGATGTATCGTGCTGAATTGCAAAACGGACGTATAGGAGTAGAGCCGTTACTTTTCACACAGTTTCCCGTAAGCTCAATGGCAAGCACTTTCTCGGCCACCAATTCAGTAACAGACTCATCGGCAGCCGGTACCGCTCTCTCCACAGGGACAAAGACTTACAACGGAGCTATCGGTGTGAACCCCCAAAAAGAACCGGTGCAAACCGTTGCCGAAAAAGCTAAAAAAGCCGGCAAGAAAGTAGGTGTTGCCACCAGCGTAAGTGTAGACCATGCCACTCCCGCCGCTTTTTATGCACACCAGCCCGACCGTAACATGAATTACGAAATCGCAATCGACCTTACAAAAGCCAATTTTGACTTCTATGCCGGATCCGGATTCTTAAAACCTACTACGGCTGCAGATGGAAAAGAAGCGCCGAGTATCTTCCCGATGTTCGAAGAAAACGGTTATACGCTGGCTCGCGGCTACAACGATTTTAAGGCCAAAGCCCCGCAAGCCAAAAAGATGATTCTCATTCAGGAGGAGGGTAGCAATAACTCCAGCCTGCCATACGCCATCGACCGCAAAGAAAGCGATCTGACCTTGGCACAGATCACCGAAAGCGCCATCGACTTTCTGACCAAAGAAAAAAACAAGGGATTCTTCCTGATGGTGGAAGGCGGCAAGATAGACTGGGCCTGCCACTCGAATGACGTTGCTACTGTATTCAATGAAATAGTGGATATGGACGAAGCCGTAAAAGTAGCTTATGAATTCTACAAAAAACATCCCAAAGAGACACTGATCGTTGTCACTGCCGACCACGAAACCGGCGGCCTGGCATTGGGGACCGGTAGATATGCAC
>CAVCAX010000343.1:0-3051 GCA_963599995.1 Coprobacillus sp. CAG:698 | reverse complement strand
GTATCAGAAAAACTCCGTAGATTTCCTTTCTGCCCGGATCAGTGAACTGAGAAAATCCAAAGGCAACAAGGTATCTTGGGAAGAGATGAAATCATTCTTGGCAGACAACATGGGATTCTGGAAAGAGATTCCTATCTCCTGGGAGCAGGAAAAGAAGCTGCACGATGAGTACGAGAGATCGTTCGTTAAAGACAAAGTGGTTTTCGAAAAGAGTCTGTATTCTAAGAGTGAGCCGATGGCTGCACGTGCCAAAGAGGTTCTAAACGAAATCGCTATGGTCGGCTGGGCAAGCGGAAGCCATTCTGCCGGATATGTTCCGGTCTTCGCCATCGGTGCCGGTTCACAGCTTTTCTCCGGAAAGATGGACAACATAGAAATCCCGCAACGAATTGCCAAAGCCGGAAAATATTAAGAGATTAATTTTCTCTTAAAAGCTAAAATAAAAGTCCTTTCGCACAAGCGAAGGACTTTTATTTTTATGCATCGTTCCTGCATAACCATTCACCGGCTTCTTACCCGACAGACAAGAAAAGGAGCACACACGACCTGCTATAACTTCGTCTCTCCCTCTATGTAATTCTCCAGGAATAAATTCTCACCGTCGAACACGGCATACGAGAAGTAATTGATCCAATCTCCCAGAATCAGTATCCGTGCAGTCGCACTCAGCATCAAATCAAGTTCGATATGGCGATGCCCGTAAATAAAGAAGTTTATATTCGGATGGTTTTTCAAATACTCTTTGGTATAAAGCACCAGATACTCTTTATCTTCACCCATATAATCAGGTTCCTTTCCGTCTTCACGCTTCATGCGACTATGCTTTGCCCACGTCAGCCCCAAATCGATACTCCACCGGGGATGAATCATCGAGAACAAGGTCTGCAATGTTTTACTATGAAACATCGCACGCAGAAACTTGAACTTCTTGTCCGGATCTCCCAGACCGTCGCCGTGTGCCAAATAAAATTCCCGGCCGTAAATCTCGGTAGTAAGAGGCTTGCGATGAATGATTACGCCACACTCCTTCGACAGGTAATCCCCACACCAGATATCATGATTGCCGATAAAGAAATGCACTTCCACTCCCATATCCGTCAACTCGGAGAGTTTTCCCAAAAAGCGGGTATATCCTTTAGGAACCACCAGTTTAAACTCATACCAGAAGTCGAACATATCCCCCAGCAAATAGACAGCCCCGGCTTTATGCTTGATGCTATCTAAAAAATTCACCAACCGCCGTTCCTGCGTACGGCCATGTTCGATAGCACGGGAGCCCAAATGAGCATCGGAAAGGAAATAGATATTTTTCATAATCATTTATTTGATGACTTTCAACTCTTACAAGAATCCCAATTCGAGCTTGGCTTCCTCGCTCATCATGTCCTTGTCCCATTCCGGCTCGAAAACCAGATTGATGGTGGCTGACGGTACCCCGTCTATGGATTCTATCTTCTGACGGACATCCTCCATAATGAAATCGGCAGCCGGACAGTTCGGTGCTGTCAGTGTCATATCGATAGACACCTCTCCGTTATCAGCAACTTCAATTTTATAAATAAGCCCCAAATCGTATATATTAACCGGTATCTCCGGATCGAATACGGTTTTAAGCATCTCTACAATCTTCTCTTCTATTTCAAACTTTGTCATAATCGTGAACGCTATTGATTAGATAGACAAAAATAATGCTTTTCTGCATAGAAAGGTTTATAACCGTCCTCTTTTTATGTACTTTTGTCAGATTATAAAAATCAGCCCATTCAAATCAACCCTTCGTCCGCAAAGCTGTAATACTGACCATCGCAGACAATCAGATGATCGATCAAATGAATATTCATCGTCTTGGCAGCAGCAAGTATCCGTTGTGTCAGCGCCTTGTCTTCCTGGCTGGGACGGGTATTGCCCGAGGGATGATTGTGCACAACGGCCATCTGGGTGGCACGCTGCAACAGTGCCTCCCGAAAAATGGAGCGTACATCGACAAATGTCCCGGCGATGCCTCCGGTACTGATACGCACGGGTTCTATCACCTTATTCGCCTGATTCAGCAGCAATACCCAAAACTCCTCCAACTCAAGATCGCACATCAACGGATGAAACAGTTCGTAAATATCCTTCGAGCAACTGATAACAGCCCGCTCTTTTACCTCCTGCAATTTACGGCGCTTCCCCAATTCCAAAGCGGCCATGATAGCAATGCTTTTCGCCGGACCGAAGCCTTTAAAACGAGAGAAGTCACGGACTTCCCAATGCGCCAGTTCGTTTAAATCATTGTGACAGGAGACAAGTATCCGCCGCATCAGCTCTACCGCACTCTCTTCGGTATTGCCGGAGCCAATCAGAATAGCCAGCAACTCGGCATCGCTCAGGGCACCCGAACCTTTCAGCATCATTTTCTCTCTTGGACGATCTTCCTCTGCCCATTGGCAAATTGTCAGTTTGTGTGTATCTTTCATCAGTATAGGGTATGTACCTTTATTTATAAAAGTTCTTTTGAAAAGCCTCGAACTCACCTCTCCCCAAAACGCAACGCTGCCACCAAGCTCTCCAAAAACCGGTTCCATAACCGATCAGTTGTATGAAAGAAGCAGCGATGGAGTAAACTCCGATACGCAGACTGTGATTACGGCAAGCAGAATCAACGCAAACCAACAAGGCATAAAGCAGAATCGGAAGAAGGCTATACGGACAAAACAGAGCGCCGACAAGCAGCAAAGCTACCCCCAAGGTAAAAACAGCAGGAAGCAGGTGCACCAGTTTTAACGACTCCGGATACTTCTTATAAAGGTTGATACGGGCAATACCGGAATTGTGTACTTGCTTAAAGAACTTCTTCAAATCGGTGCGCCGCTTATGATACACCCATGCACCGGGAAACAAGCGACATCTGTATCTCCCCTTGAAAATCCGGATACTAAAATCGATATCCTCCCCAAAACGCATTTTGGAGAAACCGCCCAGCGCCCGGTATACCTCCCGTCTCACCCCCATATTGAAACTACGCGGATAGAATTTATCCATTTTCTTTTTACCGCCGCGAATGCCGCC
>CAVCAX010000342.1:0-6379 GCA_963599995.1 Coprobacillus sp. CAG:698 | reverse complement strand
ATATACGATGAACAGGGAAAACGCATCGAACGCAGTATCTACTCCCGTCCCTGGATAGGGAACCCGAGCCAACCCATACCGGTACGCATCGAGTTGAAAGGGAAATGGGAAACGGACGCAACTCCTTACTGTAGGGTACTCTCCGTAGATAACCAAAAAACCGTATTGGAGTTCACCTGTACGGATGCGGTAAGCCTGGAAATAAAGCTTCACAAGAAATAAAACCAAATGAAGTAAGACATGAAAAACAAAATCCTATTCATCCTATGTCTTTTGATAGGAATACCGCTATGTGCCCAAACTTTACAAGAGGTACAGCAAAAGAAAGCAGAATCACAGAACCCGTTGTTCCATAAACTCGGGAAAGCCTATAAAACACCGGCCTTCGAATGTGAAGGCTGGTGGGTATGGGGCAGCTCTGTCATCAAAGGAGAAGATGGCAAATACCATATATTCGTATCCCGTTTTCCCAAGTCTCTCCCCTTCCATCCGGGATGGATGGTCGCCTCGGAGATTGTACACGCTACCAGCGATGTTCCACAAGGACCTTACCGGCTGTCGGACATCGCATTAAAAGAGAGAGGCGCCCAATATTGGGACGGACGTTCGGCCCACAACCCCCGAATTTTAAAAGACGGAAATACTTACTATCTGATTTATATGGGCTCGACCCACCCCTTTGACACCCCTACTGCCGAACAACTTACCTTGGACAGTCCCTGGTGCATCGTAGCCCGTAGTAACAAAAGAATAGGCATCGCCAAATCGAAATCACTCTACGGCCCCTGGACACGCCTTGACGAACCCATATTGAAGACTAAGCCCAACACTTTTTACAGTTTTCTGACCTCAAACCCTTCTCCCATTGTAGAAGAAGACGGTTCGGTGACAATGATATTTAAAGGAAGGGAATATATCGGTAATGACAAGTATTCCGACATGGCATTGGGAATCGCCAAAGCAAAGCACATAGAAGGCCCTTATGAAGTGCAGAACAACAACCAGCCCATTTTTCAGGTAAACGGCCAGGGAGAAGCCGAAGACCCGTTCTTATGGAAGGATAAAGACGGATACCACATCATTTTCAAAGATCATGTGGGGAAATATACCATCGAATCCAAAGCCGGAGCGATGGCACACTCCAAAGACGGCATCCACTGGACAGTAGACAAAGATGCACAAGCCTACTCCAAGACCGTGGAATGGGAAGATGGCACAGTCACGGTTCAGGGACAGTTGGAACGCCCGTTCATCCTATTTGAAAATGGCAAGCCTGCCTATATATTTTTCGCGACAATGGACGGCCCCGGAGGCTTTGAGAATGCAACCCGTTCATGGAACATGGTGATTCCGATTGACAGATAACAGGTCGTGAACATTCAATCTAAACTCATGATAAACCCAATTACTCAAAAAAACAGATATGAAGGTTACAATGAACAAACTATTTCTAACAGCAGCATTATTAGCATGTTATTCATCAGCAACTTACAGTCAGGTTTCATCCGTAAAGCTAAGTACTTATAATAAAGAAAATCAAAACATTACCGTTTACCAGTCCGACATGGGCGGTGGCGGATACATAACCGGTATCGTACAAGACTCTCAGGACAGCAATATCCTATATGCCCGAAGTGATGTGGCCGGTATTTTTAAGAGTGTGGACGGCGGAAAAAGCTGGACTGTAAAAAACTCCGGCATGACAAAGATGAGCGACCATTACTGCCACTCTCTTGCCATAGATCCATTCAACAACAAACATCTGTTACGGGCATCCGGTGACGTGCGCAGCTTTCATTTTACCGGCCGTATTCATGCCTCCGATGACGGTGGAGAAAGTTGGTACTTAGTAAAAGACGGACTCGATTATTATGGCAATGGCCCGACGCGTATGTTTGGAGAGCTTCTTGTTTTCAATCCGGACAAGAAAAACGAGGTCGCTGCCGGAACTTTCTCCAAAGGTCTTTGGATAAGCCATGACAGTGGCAAGACATGGGAATGCAAAGGACTGGAAGGAGAACGTATGTCTTCTGTGCAATATTGCGACAACCGCATTTACGTCTGTACGATCTCCGATAAATACAGCAAGGATCCGAAATCTTATCGATTCAGCAAAGACCCCAGATCATTGCAGGATTTCAAAAGGCATAACAAAACCCGTATATACATGTCGGACGATTGTGGCAAAAGCTGGCAGGTTCTATACGAGAATAATAAATTGGCGGCTATCTACGAAATGATTGTTACAGATCATGGAAACACAATATTGTTTACTGCTGATGCAGGAGTCTATCGCAGTGTGGACGGTGGAAAATCATTTAAGCTCATCCCCGACCTCCCCTCCGAAAACTGCTATCGTACCTTAGTGCAATCCTCTCTCGAACCATCCGTATTCTATACAGCCGAAATGATTCCATCGGGAGAGGCGGATATACCTATTTACCGCTCTGCCGACAAGGGAAACACCTGGCAGTTAATCTCTCCGGATTGCAGTTCGGAGAACTTATCCTGCTTCCCCACATGGCATGGAAATGACACGAAACGATTGGGTGATTCCCGCATATCACATATTCTACCGGACAATACCGATCCGAACAAACTGTATATTGCCAACTGGTGGGGAATAACAATTACCGAAGATTTGGGTAAAAACTACTGTGGTAACTATTTTAAGGGTATCGGAATTATCTGCTGTGAGACTTTATTGCAACACCCGTTGCGCCCCAACCAGCTCATTTCCGGAGTATGTGACCACGCCCCTGCTTTATCTACCGACAGTGGAAAGACATTTGCTACCATTTCAGCCAATTATGGTCCGGCACGCACGATATGCCTGTCCCGGTCTAATCCGGACCTGTTGCTTTTTGTAGCCGAAAGAAAAGGAGAATACATCCGGTTATACAAAAGCGATGATAACGGAAAAACAGCAAAAATAACGTGGGAGATGAAGAATAAAAACTTCATTCAGGACATCAAAGAAGACCCCGTTGTCAAAGGACATTTTTGGGCGTATGTGGAAGGCGATTCCCGTTCGCAATGTCGCCCCGGCATCTATGTCTCCAACGACTGGGGTGAGACATGGAACGCCACTGATGCCAATCCTTTCGGCAAACTAAAATCGGTTCCTGAAGATGAATTCAAGATAGACAGAGACCTGACTCCAATTGTCAATCACCAATACAAGAACGGATGTGGTACCGGACAAATGTTAGCCATCGACTGTCAGCAGGCCGGTGTATTATATGCCGGTGAATGGACCAGCGGTATCTATCGTACACTCGATGGAGGCCATAGTTGGGAGAACATAGGAAGCGGACTTCCTTTTAACAGGCAGAAGAACGAAGTATTGCAATTTGTCTATGCCGATCCATACCGTACGGGAGTCGTTTATGCAGGTTTCTGGAATCAAGGGTTGTGGAAGAGCACCGACTTTGGAAACACTTGGAAGCAAATAGAATTAGGCAACAGCCCAATCTGCAATGCGTCTTCCATATCAATAAACCGCAATGAGCAAGGTAAAGAACTGATGGCGGTGGGCTGCTCCAATCATCCGTTAGGAGATACCGATACCGCCTTATGGATCAGCGATGACAACGGTGGTTCTTGGAAAAACATTTATGATTATTCCATCGGTTGTGCCCGGTTTCTAACTGTTGTTGCCAATGCCGGTCAGCAACGGATTTATGTAGCAACAGCAGGAAATGGCGTCTTGTATTTCGACTTGTCGCAAAAGTAAAGAATCTCTTAGCGAATACCGCAAGGCATCCGAAAGAGAACGGTTTAAATACCGGATTCAGGCCGAATAAGTCCTGAATCCGGCATTACAAAAGATGATGTTGCACCGTTTGAGAAAAACGTATTTAAATAAAAGAGCCGTGAATTAAAGCCAAATAAAAACACGAAAGGGTTGTCCGTATAGGAAAATTTCTTTAGTTTTGTTCAATATTTTAGGTTCCGGTTACATTTGTTTGGTTCTGCCGGACCAATTCAAACGAAAGCATGAAATTTTATGGATCAATCTGGCTGTATGAAATCTCTTTTATATTACTTGGTTTTTGCCTTTTGGTATATCATCTCTTTATTGCCATTGAGACTGCTTTATATATTCTCTGATTTACTTTATTTTCCTCTTTATTATTGCATCCGTTACCGGCGGAAAGTTGTCCGGCAAAACTTGCTCTCTTCGTTTCCGGAGAAAAGCCTGGATGAAATCATACGCATTGAAAAAGGATTCTACTCTCATTTCTGCGATTATGTGATGGAAACGGTGAAATTGTTCTCCATGAGTAAGAAGCAGATGCAGAAACGGATGCGTTTTGAAGGAATCGAGCAGGTCAAAGAAGCTTTTCGGGCAGGCCGCTCTTGTTCGATATATTTAGGGCATTATTGTAATTGGGAATGGATCAGTTCGCTTCCGATGCATTTGGGCAACGACGGAATTGGCGGACAGATCTATCATCCATTGGAGAATAAGGCGTTTGACCAGCTTTTTCTGTACATGCGCGGACGTTTTGGGGCTATATCCATACAGATGGATGATACTTTCCGGACAATATTGGGATGGAAAAAGAAAGGGCAAAAAAATATCGTAGGTTACATATCAGATCAGGTTCCCGGATACAACAACATTCACTACTGGACAGATTTTCTCAATCATGACACACCGGTGTTTACCGGTGCCGAACGGATTTCCAGAATAGCGGATTGCGTAATCTTCTATCTGGATGTATACCGTCCCCGAAGAGGATATTACGAGGCTCGCTTTCTGAAAATAACCGACTCACCGAAGGACTTGCCTCAATTTTATGTAACTGAACAGTATTTCCGTTTATTGGAAAAGACAATTCAACGTGCTCCTCAATACTGGCTTTGGTCTCATAAACGCTGGAAACGGACACGTGAGATATATAACCAACTCTACCCGAAAGAAGTGCAGGAGAAGAAGCTCAGCCGGCTTTAATCCGGTGAACGGGAAGTCCGTCTCTATACGGAGATGCGGCTTAGATAGAAAAACAGCAATGTTCTGAATTTCCGCAATGGATTTTCCGTCAGTTCATTGAGGTAAGTTACGAATGACTTCTCAACGGGACTGTTCATGCCTGCCCCACGGATACCTTCTGCCGAAATCCGCGAAGCCAATACTGCCTGCCCGCATGAAAGTCTTTTTTCCATTCTTTCCGGTGTCAGATAGTATCGCCGCAAATCTTTCGACATGCAGATGCAACCGGTCAGTACGGCCTGATCGTGCCTATGCTCTTTCACGGAAGGGTTCTCCTTGGAACGTTCCTCTTCATTCATGTCAAAAAACAGGTGAGGATGGGTGGCAGCCAACTGGTACCAACGCTCTACCACGTCATTGCTTTTTGTCTTTTTTATCATGAAGAAAGTGGCCTGTATCTGGTTGGCATATCTCCAAAGGCTATTCTTCGGATTAAAAAAGGTAAAGACCTCCTTTTTGCACCACCTTTTGTTTTTGCCCTTTGTTATGAAAAAGATGGCGTCTTTCTTTTTAAGTATCCGGAAATATATATCCCAATCCTTATGCTTCAACAAAGTACATCCGGCATCGGCATATACAATTATATCCCCCTCATCGGCCTTGTTCCACGCATCAAAGAGGATATACGGTTTCCATAACCAGTATCCTCCCCCTCTTTTATACCGCCGGGTATATTCTTGAAACAAATCCGGAAGTAATTTGTCGTTGTAAAGATGTATTTCATCAAAAAAGGCCAATGACTCCGCTTACTTTTTTATTCGTTGCAACGAATCCAGGTATCTCTGATCACCATAAGTTATGAAAATCTTCTTCATTGTAAAATAGTTCAAAAATTAAAATCTGCTTAAAAGCGGTCACCATATTCTTTTGAATCAATACTGTATTTACAAAGGTAATTAAAATAGTTATATATCATACGATTCAGCCCTATGTTTGTATTTTGCATCCCGGTCTTTCACTTAAAGCCACGGCTCTTCTATTTAAAACGTTTTTATGGTTGAAGTAACAGGTGCGTTGAAGACCGGAATATCACATCAGACTTTGTCCGAAAGACAAAAGTGCTTTTTACAAAATGTCAATATGATATTTCTGTTTACGTAGAATCCATTTATTAAAGCAAGTGATAGGGTTGACGCTGAAGATCTCCAGCATTTCCATTTTGGATATATCTAAAAGCTACATACGTGAAAGACTGACTATTATTTGGAGTGCCATTTCTACATTTTGCTTGCAATTTATCTTCAAAACAGGTGTATGTCATTCTATATTCTATTTCAAAACAGTTTGAAATCCGACTGCTGTTAGCGTAAAAAGCGACCCCGACAACTTTCCCCGTAGAGACTCTTATGGTTTCTCGTAGAGGAACGAGTCGTTCCTCTA
>CAVCAX010000341.1:2717-7761 GCA_963599995.1 Coprobacillus sp. CAG:698 | reverse complement strand
GGCATAAGCATAGAAAGAATAGAATGCCTGTGGCAGGAAACGGGCTACATTAATAGAATTGGCACTGGTAAGCTGCAGGTGCTCATTCAATTCTTTATCCATAAAAGCTGATTTCACAAGCGCCTGGCAATCATCAAAAGTACCCTCCACCTCAAGAGCGGTAATATTCTGTCCCAACGTAGTAAATTGCTTTTCCTGTATTTCACTCACCTTGCCTTTGGGATAAAGCACATATACATGAATGCCCTCTACACCGAGAAAACCATTCGCAACGGCACTGCCGGTATCGCCGGAAGTGGCCACAAGTACATTTACCTGCCGTTTCCCCTCCTTACGGATAAAATAACCCAACAGACGTGCCATAAAACGGCCGCCTACGTCCTTAAATGCAAGCGTAGGACCATGAAACAGCTCAAGAGAGTAAATATTATCCTTCACGTGCACCAACGGCACATCAAAATTCAACGTATCGTAGACGATCTGTTTCAAGGTTTCTGCCGGAACATCTTCACCAAAGAAAGCATCGGCTACCCGATAAGCAATCTCCTGAAAAGAAAGCGTCTCGATCGTATCATAAAATTCCTGTGGCAACGGTTTGATCGTCTCGGGCATAAAAAGTCCCTTATCGGCGGCAAGGCCCTTCACTACGGCTTCTTCAAGTGTAGCGGCAGGCGCCTGACGGTTAGTGCTGTAATATTTCATAATTTCAACAATGTGCTCCAATGCCAATGCATGAATCAGCTGTGCACTCTTTTTATTAATTAATAGATTAATCTTCTTATTCACCAACGGATACGCCGGCACGTCTGGCAAAGTATCGCACCGGTCCGTTATTCATTCATAAATGTCTTTATGAACTCATCTTCTTTCAGCAGTCCATAAACACCACTGCAAGCGGCTACTTCATCATAGGTCTGCACTTCGTCCGGTTCGATACCCGGATGCCAGATAAGAAACGGAATCGGTTCGTTGGTATGTGTACGAAGTTCACAAGGAGTAGGATGATCGGGAAGCACGGCAATGGATACCGGTTCGCTCCAATCCTTTACCGCCTCGTAAATGG
Source organism: Coprobacillus sp. CAG:698 (assembly GCA_963599995.1). Classification (GTDB taxonomy): domain Bacteria; phylum Bacteroidota; class Bacteroidia; order Bacteroidales; family Bacteroidaceae; genus Bacteroides. The sequence goes on along the minus strand of CAVCAX010000341.1, from coordinate 6,698 downwards.
GACCTACAACACGCTTATCCAAATTCTCGATGGTGAGAAGTTTCAAAGGGATATCCCCTTCGTGTCCGGCCTCATCGCTCGCTTCAATATGCAGATAAACAAAATCATCGGTTTTCAGTGCTTCCAATGCGGCAGCCACTTTATTTTCATAATTGGTATCATACAGTCCCGTCGCCCCCTCTACTGCTATCCGGCGCAACCCAGCATAGTAACCGATACCGTTTATCAGATCGACAGCAGAAATAACAGCTCCCTTTTTAACTTCCGGAAAAACCTCCGAGAACGTTTTCATCTGCGGACGGTATCCCGGGCTCCAAGGCCAGATACTATTGGCAGGATCCTTGCCTTCGGCCATACGCTTCAAGTTCAGCGGATGATTCTTCAGTAACTCCTGTGACTTCAAAATCAGGTCATTGATAAGAGCGGCCGTCTCTTCCGCTTCCGGCACCAACGGCTTTACCATCAACGGCCGGAAAGGTTTCAATGGCACATCATGGGGGGGAGTGCAATCCAATTGCTTGTTTCCTCCTTTGATAACCAGCAGATGCCGGTATTGAACACCGGTATGGAAACGGACCCGGTCTGAGCCCAAATGCTCCTGCAAATATTGAATCAAGACATCGGCCTCTTCCGTCGAAATATGCCCGGCCGAATGATTCTTTATATGGTCTCCCTCAATGCAAATAATATTGCAGCGCATCGCCATCTCTCCCGGTTGCAAGTCTACTCCAATACTTGCCGCTTCGAGCGGTCCACGTCCTTCGTACACTTTCGGAAGGTCATATCCGAGCACCGACATGTTTGCCACCTCACTACCGGGATGAAAGCCATCGGCAACCGTTTTCAGCCTGCCATTGCGCCCCATGTGGGCCAATTTGTCCATATAAGGAGTTTTCGCATATTGCAGAAGTGTCTTGTTTCCTAATGATTTTACCGGCCAATCGGCCATTCCATCGCCGATGATGATGAGGTGTTTGAGGCCTCGCCCCCCAGCCCCCTCTCCGTGGGAGAGGGAGGGAAAGTTACTTTTAGTTGATTCTTCCATATTCATCTTTTCATAAAACGATACAAACTTCTATTTTCACAAAGCTGTACAAATTTCTTTCTTATAAAGCAGTACTAACTTCTCTCTCACAAAACAACACAGCCTTTATCCTCACAAAGCAGCAGCACTTACTTCTCCCCTATCCCACGGAGAGGGGTCAGGGGAGAGGCTTTCCTAAACATTCGCTATACTCATTATATCCGCAAAAACTCCCGCAGCAGTTACCCCCGCTCCGGCACCGTATCCCTGAATCATCATCGGATATTCTTTATAACGTTCTGTTGTCAGAAGGATAATATTGTTACTTCCCTCCAAACCATAGAACGGATGATTGGCTCCTACCTCCTGCAGGCCGACAGAGGCCTTTCCATTTTCCAGTTTGGCAACGAAGCGCCAATGCTTGTTCTCTTTTTCCAATACCTGCCGGCGGGCTTCGAAGTCTGCATCCAGGCTCGGCACACGCTTCCAGAAATCATCCAACGAACCTTCGAAGAAGTCATTCGGCACAAAGAGATTCTTCTCCACATCCTCCTGCTCCAGTTTATATCCGGCTTCGCGTGCCAGAATAACGAGTTTGCGGATTACATCTTTTCCGCTAAGGTCGATACGCGGATCGGGTTCGGAGTAGCGTTCTTCCTGCGCCATCTTTATCGTGCGGCTAAACGGAATATCGGCACTGATTTTGTTGAAGATATAATTCAATGTGCCGCTTAAAACAGCCTCTATCTTCAGAATCTTATCACCACTATGAATCAGGTCATTTATGGTATTGATGATAGGAAGCCCTGCTCCCACATTCGTTTCAAACAGGTATTTCACTCCCCGTTGACGGGCTATCTGTTTCAGTTCGCGATAATTTTCGTACTTGGAGGAGGCGGCTATCTTATTGGCAGCCACCACAGACACATTGTGCGACAACAGATCTTTATAAAGGGAAGCTACTCCCTCGCTCGCCGTACAATCCACAAAAACGGAGTTAAAGATATTCATGCCGATAATCTCGTCACGCAATGACTCGAGGGTGTTCTCTTTTCCCTTTTCTTCCAACTCCCGGCGGTAGTTTGTCAGGTCGAAACCATCACGGCTGAACATGGCTTTCGTAGCATCGGCAATACCCACCACATGAAGTTTCAATCCGTTTTCCACTTTCAGCTTCTCTTGCTGAGAACGGATCTGCTCGATCAGGCTGCCGCCTACCGTACCGATACCGCAAATAAAGAGATTCAATACCTGATACTCAGACAGGAAGAAAGAGTCGTGAATAACATTCAGTGACTTGCGCAGTGATTTGTAATCGACCACAAATGAGATATTCGTTTCCGATGCCCCCTGTGCGCAAGCTATTACATTTATACCGTTCCGCCCCAACGTACCGAACAGCTTACCCGCTATGCCCGGAGTGTGCTTCATATTTTCACCGACAATAGCCACGGTAGCCAGATTCTTCTCTGCCTGAATAGGAGAAATCTCTCCCATCTCTATCTCTTTTGCAAACTCTTCGTTCAGCACCTCGCAAGCCAAATCGGCATCGGCATTGCGCACACCGATAGACGTACTGTTTTCTGAAGAGGCCTGTGAAACGAGAAACACACTGATGCCGCTTTTTGCCAAGGCTTTGAAAATGCGGTAGTTAACACCGATCACCCCCACCATACCAAGACCTTGTACAGTAATCAAGCTGGTGTCATTGATAGAAGAGATACCTTTAATCGCTTTCGTTTGCGGATCGGAAACCTCCTGTTTGATAATGGTACCCGTACCTTCGGGATTGAATGTATTCTTTATTAATATGGGGATATTCTTATGGCAAACCGGATAGATAGTGGGCGGATATACCACTTTGGCACCGAAGTTACAAAGTTCGGTAGCCTCCACATAACTCAGTTCGTTAATGGTATAAGCGGTGGAAATAACCCGTGGATCGGCTGTCATGAATCCGTCTACATCGGTCCATATCTCCAGACTATCGGCATCAAGAGCGGCAGCAATGATAGATGCGGTATAGTCCGAACCGCCACGGCCGAGATTCGTAACATCCCCAGTCTGCTTGTCCGATGAAATGAATCCAGGTACCAACGATATTTTCGGAATTTCCCTGAATGTCTCTTTCACCAACCGCTGGGTCAGTTCCGTATCGAGCGTATGCTTGGAATGCTTCCGCTCCGTCTTTATAAAAGTACGCGAATCGAACCATTGGGCGCCATCAATCAACTCGGCCACAATAATGGAAGACAACCGTTCACCATAGCTTACAATGGTATCCGATGTTTTCGGAGAAAGGTCTTTAATCAGATAAATTCCCTGGAAGATATCTTTCAGTTCATTAAGCAGTTCCCCGACCCGGCGTTGCAAAGAAGCTTGCCTCTCCCCCGCCGGAATCACCTCCTTGATCATCTCCACATGACGATACACAATCTCGCGGAATTCTCCTTCATAAGCCGCATCGCCCATAGCCGCCATCTTCGAGGTATTAATCAACTTATCGGTAATACCGCCCAATGCGGAAACGACTACAATCACCGGTTCACCGGCCGATTCTACTATTCTCTTTACGCTTAAAATGCTGTTCACGGAACCTACGGATGTTCCGCCGAATTTCATTACTTTCATGCAGATACTTTATATTTAGCAATGCCTCCTTTCACGGAAAGCAATGGTTTAATTTACAACTAAAATAATTAAATTTGAATTTGCTTACTTTCTGTAAGCGTGATTCACGTAGAAACACAAATACTATCCCCTCAACCCCTAAGGGTCATGGTGCACATGGATGTGACTGTATGCGGATAGTACTTCATCATAGTCATTGTTTCTCGTTACTGTTTGATAAGATGTCGCAAAAGTAACAATAAAAACGTTCAATCTATCACTTTTTACGATTATTTTCTAATAAAAAGATTTTCGACAATCCGGCATTATCAAGAATCCGACAGCAG
>CAVCAX010000341.1:0-2664 GCA_963599995.1 Coprobacillus sp. CAG:698 | reverse complement strand
TTGTTAGAATATATAAGATATATAATTATCTTTGCAGTAAATAATCGCATAATAAACATCTATGAGCCCATCAAATACTTCCGTATTGATAATTTATACCGGTGGAACAATTGGAATGATAGAAAATGCAGAAACCGGAGCGCTTGAAAACTTCAACTTCGAGCAGTTGCAAAAACATGTTCCCGAATTACGGAAATCCAACTGCACGATCGACTCTTATCAGTTTGATCCTCCCATAGACTCATCGGACATGGAACCGGAAGCATGGCGCAAACTGGTAAAGATCATTTATGATAATTACGATAAGTTCAACGGTTTTGTTATCCTTCACGGTACGGACACAATGGCATACACCGCCTCGGCACTGAGCTTTATGCTTGAAGGACTGGACAAGCCGGTCATCCTCACCGGTTCGCAGCTCCCCATCGGTGTGCTGCGCACAGACGGTAAAGAAAATCTGATGACCAGCATTGAGATAGCATCCGCCCAAGACGCCAACGGAAGACCGCTCGTGCCCGAAGTATGTATCTTTTTCGAAAATCATCTGATGCGTGGCAATCGGACCACCAAAATAAACGCAGAAAACTTCAATGCTTTTCGCTCTTTCAACTATCCTGTGTTGGCGGAAGCAGGCATACACATCAAATACAACCACTCGCAGATTCATCACAACCGTGAAAAGCGGAAATTGAGCCCCCACTATCTGCTGGATACCAATATAGCTGTACTGAAACTCTTTCCGGGCATACACGAAAACGTGGTGGCAGCCACCCTCTCCATCGACGGACTGCGTGCGGTGGTGCTGGAAACCTACGGTTCGGGCAATGCTCCCCGCAAGCAATGGTTCCTACGCCTGCTGCGCGAAGCAAGTGCACGGGGCATCGTAATCGTCAACGTCACCCAATGCAGTGCCGGAACAGTGGAAATGGAACGGTACGAAACCGGTTACCAGCTGCTGCAAGCCGGTATAGTCAGCGGATATGACAGTACTACGGAATCAGCAGTCACCAAATTAATGTTCCTGTTGGGACACGGTTACACACCCGAAGAAATCCGCGAACGGATGAACCACCCGATAGCCGGAGAAATCACTTTATAAGCCGGCAAGATTGTACAGACGGGCACAGATTATGCTTTTTAAGAAAATAATCTGTGCCTGTCTGCATCATCTGTGCTGTAATATCCGTATTTTTGTCCATCTTATAAAAGGAGGACAAAAGAGAATGGCAAAAGAGAAGACCGTATATGTGTGCAGTAACTGTGGACAAGAATCCCCCAAATGGGTAGGAAAGTGTCCGTCGTGTGGCGAATGGAATACGTATGTAGAAGAAGTAATACGCAAAGAGCCTGCCAACCGGAGACCGGTGTCAGGCATCGAAACGGCCAAGGCCAAACCGGTCACTCTAAGTGAAATAGAAGCGGACGATGAACCGCGCATCGATATGCACGATGAAGAGTTGAACCGGGTGTTGGGCGGCGGACTCGTGCCGGGATCTTTGGTTCTGATAGGCGGTGAGCCGGGCATCGGGAAATCGACCCTTGTACTCCAAACCGTACTGCGCATGCCCGAAAGACGGATTCTGTATATCTCCGGTGAAGAGAGCGCCCGGCAATTGAAATTACGCGCCGACCGCCTGACAAATACATCCAGCGATTGTCTGATTGTCTGCGAAACTTCTCTGGAACAGATTTTTGTCCATATAAAGAATACCCGTCCCGATTTAGTCATCATCGACTCCATACAAACCATTTCTACGGAAAACATCGAGTCGTCTCCCGGCAGTATCGCCCAGGTGCGCGAGTGTTCGGCCTCCATCCTCCGCTTTGCCAAAGAGACGCATACTCCGGTCTTACTGATCGGGCATATAAATAAAGAAGGGAGTATCGCCGGTCCTAAGGTGCTGGAACACATTGTTGATACCGTGCTCCAGTTTGAGGGCGACCAGCATTACATGTACCGTATCCTGCGAAGTATCAAGAACCGTTTTGGAAGTACTGCCGAACTGGGTATTTACGAAATGCGCCAAGACGGGCTCCGCCAGGTCAGCAACCCGTCGGAACTATTGCTCTCACAAGATCACGAAGGCATGAGCGGGGTAGCCATAGCATCCGCCATCGAAGGGGTACGTCCGTTTCTCATCGAGACCCAGGCACTGGTAAGCTCTGCCGTATACGGCAATCCGCAACGTTCCGCCACCGGTTTCGACATCCGGCGGATGAACATGCTGCTGGCTGTACTCGAAAAGCGGGTAGGCTTCAAGTTGGCACAGAAGGATGTATTTCTCAATATAGCCGGTGGATTGAAAGTCAATGACCCTGCCATCGACCTCGCTGTAATCAGCGCTATCCTCTCATCCAATATGGATGCCGCCATCGAACCGGAAGTCTGCATGGCAGGAGAAATCGGTCTGTCCGGAGAAATACGCCCGGTGAACAGAATCGAACAGCGTATAGGAGAAGCCGAAAAATTGGGGTTCAAACGTTTTCTACTGCCCAAATACAACTTGCAGGGAATCGAGACAAAGAAATTAAAAATAGAGCTGGTGCCGGTCAGGAAGGTGGAAGAGGCGTTTAGGGCGCTCTTCGGATGATTCACCACAGGGTAACACAGAGTTTCACAGAGTATTTATTTTAAAAAAAAACAATAATATGGAGTATTTACGG
>CAVCAX010000340.1:6754-10764 GCA_963599995.1 Coprobacillus sp. CAG:698 | reverse complement strand
ATGAGATCGTGGGACGTCTGATTAATGAGGTAATGGCCGGAAAAGATAAAACATTTACTTGTTCTTTGCATAAAGTATCTTACGGAGGTTTTTCTAAGGACTTGATAAAAGATGTCGATTATTTTACTTTCCAACTTTATGGACCCAACAAAGAAACCTATTATTGGGATTATTACCCCGAAGCTTATAACTGGTTTACCAATTACGGCTTTCCTAAAGACAAAATATCAATGTCTTACGGAATATTGCTTGTGAATAACGGAGAAGAAGGGTATAAGGATCTGTTTGAAAAGTATGGAATGAATGACAGTAATTTTGATCCGGATTTGAATTCATGGGATTGCAATGGGACAATGAAGTACTATAATGGTGTCAATCAGACAAAACGCAAGCAGGAATTTATCATAGAAAAGGATTGCCGCGGAACAATGTACTTTGATATGGGCAATGACCAACCTGTCAGTGATTACAAGAGTTTGATACGTGCACAGAATGATATACTTGCATCTAACGTGGATACATTGATTACGAAGGTGGATTTAAATCCTTCCGGAATGAAGAATACGAGGAGTGGAGTGAATGATGAGATCTTTTCATTTTATCTTAACCCGACGGAAAGAGAAATAGTTTTAATTCTGTCTAAAGAGGAATATATAAGTGATGCTTCGTATGAAATCTATGCGCTGGATGGGAAAATCACAATGCAGGGCCATTTAGATACTATAACCAATGTAATCCCATTGATTTCGTTAGAAAAAGGGGGCTATCTGATACAAGTGCATACCAATAATGGCAGTTGTACAAAAAAAATTATATATTAATAAAATCTAAGTATTATGGAAAGAAAAACACAGGGACGCATTTTAGCGTTGTCTTGTTTGTTATTTCTCCCTGCTCTGGCTTTTTCACAGATAATGGTAAAAGGAACAGTGACAGCAGAAGACGGCTTTGGAATGCCAGGGGCCAATGTGCAACTGAAGGGTTCTACAAATGGTACGATTACTGATATAGATGGTAATTATAGCATATCAGTTTCATCTGAGAAATCAGTATTGATCTATAGCTTCATCGGTATGTCTACGCAGGAAATAACCGTGGGCAAGCAGCGTAAAATTGATGTTGTCCTGAAGGACGACAGTGAGATGTTGGATGAGGTAATAGTGGTAGGCTACGGTACAATGAAGAAAAACGACTTGACGGGAGCAGTCTCTTCCTATCGTCCCGATGAAAAAGAAGTTGGAAAAATTGCCTCTATTGACAATATGTTACAAGGAAAGATTGCCGGGCTTTCGATCGGAGCTTCTATTGATGCTCCGGGTGCTGCTTCTTCGGTGACGATTCGTGGCGCCAATTCGTTACGTGGAGATAATCAGCCTTTGTATGTTATCGATAATATTCCTCAGGCTTCTACGGGAGAATTTGCCAATTCCGGCAATGACGGTACTTTTACCATTGCAACCAATGCATTGAGTTCTTTGAATCCGGCCGATATTGAAAGTATTGAGGTTTTGAAAGACGCTTCGGCTACTGCAATTTATGGTTCTCGTGGTGCGAATGGAGTTATTTTGATTACTACAAAGAAGGGTAAGTCGGGAAAGACGACTGTAGGAGTTTCGGCTAACTTTACTGTTGCTAATGCTGCCAATTTGTTGGATTTGATGAGTCTTGAGGAATATGCTCAATACCGTTTGGTATATGGTGGAGGTTACCAAAAGGATGACAACGGAGATTGGAATCTATGGAAAACAAATAAGGAGACAGGTGAAAATGAATGGAATGATTCTTTCCAGTTCTTTTTGCAAGATGGCGGTGTATACCGGAAAAATGGTGAAAACTCCAAATTGCAAGAGAAGTGGACCTTGTTGAGTCCGACAAACTGGCAGAAAGAGATATATAGTACAGCCTTTTCACAAAACTATTCTGTAACTTTGAATGGTGGCTCTGAGAAAACAACCTATTTTGCATCCGCTTCTTATAAGGATATTGAAGGACTGGTGGAAGGTACCGGTTTGAAGCAGGGGGATTTTCGTTTGAATCTGAATTCTATACTTGCTAAGAATGTAACAATGGCAATTTCCGTGAATGGGTCTATCAAGCAAAATGATATGATGTCAGGTGGCAATACGACAGGTGGCGCCACAGGCTCTATCTCAAATGTCGCTCTGTCGAGTGCCCCTTATGTCAAGTCACAGGAAGAAATGGAATTGACTACTCCGAATCTTGCCGATCGGGCTACAATTTGGACATGGGTGGAAGATTATGATGATACCACCATTGAAAAAACATTCCGGGGATCACTGGATTTGAATTGGAAAATCTTTAAATTTTTGTCATATAACTTGCGTGCCGGTGGCAACATTTCTATTCAAGACCGTGACCGTTGGTTCAATATTACACTCTATACAGGTTCGGCACAGAATGGTTATATTACTCAATCTGATTTTAACCGTAGTAACTATTCGGTAGAGAACGTATTCCAGTTTAATCATGAAGTAAAGGGTATTGTGAATATCAATGCTACAGCTGGTGTTACGTATGATGTATATCGGTCATTGAATACACTGACTGTCGGAAATGATTTTAACAACTATAGTTTCCGTTCGAATGGAATGCACATGGCCGGTAATGTAGAATACAAACAGCCAGCCCAGCGTGATTATCAGTTGTTGGCCTTTTTAGCGCGTACGAATTTGAGTTTCCTGCAAGGGCGTTATTTACTGACGGCATCTATTCGTGGTGATGGTTCCAGTAAGTTCAAAAAAGGTAACCAGTGGGCATATTTCCCTGCCGCAACAGTTGCATGGCGTCTGGAACAGGAAGATTTCATAAAAGACCATTTATGGATCAATCAATTGAAACTTCGTGCCGGGTATGGTGAAACGGGTTCTCAATCCATTGATCCGTACAGTACATTCTCGAGTTATGGAACGCAATTTACGAATACACCGCAGGGGGCGGAAAAGCCGGCACAAGGGGCAACGGGTAGTGGCGATAAACTGATAGGTCTTGTCGTAGATAAAATGGAAAATGAAGGACTGAAATGGGAGCGGACAGTCTCTTATAATGTCGGGGTTGACTTTTCCTTTTTTCAGGACCGCATCGGAGGTACGGTCGATCTGTATTCTAAAAAGACTAAAGATTTGCTCATACAGCGTGACTTGCCACCTTCAACAGGTTACAAATCAATGACGATCAATCAGGGAAGTCTTTCCAATAAGGGAGTGGAGGTTTCGTTGCATGGAGATCTCATCCGTACGAAAGATTTTACATGGTCGCTCTCTGGCAATATAGCTTTCAACCGCTCGGAGATTCTGGATTTTGGATTGCCGGAAGAAGAGTGGGGAACGGGACAATACTGGAAAGCGTATATGGGAAACAGCCTGGGTGATCACTTCGGTGAAGCGAATATATTTATTGCCGGAAAAGCTCCGGGGTTGTTTTATGGCTATCAGACGGATGGAATTATCCAGGAGAATGATCCTTATATAAAACAGATAGATGCGACAAAATCTGTAGGGACGGTAAAAGCCGGTAATCTGAAGTTTGTTGATCAGAACGGTGACGGTGCCATTAATGAAAAAGACCGGGTCATCCTGGGGGATCCGAATCCGGACTTTACTTATGGGTTTCAGACCGATTTCAGATGGAAAAACTTATCACTGTCTATGGCATTTATCGGTGTGCAGGGAAATGATATTTTGAATACGAATGCGCGTTATTCTATTTTACCGTCTAACTCTACCAGTATGATTTATAAAAGCTCTTTTGAGAAAATGTGGAGAAGCGATAATCCGTGGATAGGGGAATATCATGGAAACGAAATGCCTTCGCCAAGTGCGGTAACGCCTAAAGTTATAATGGACAGATATGTGGAAGATGGAAGTTATCTACGTTGTTCGGATATTACGCTGGGATACAATCTGCCGAGAAAGCTGGTTTCAAAAATTGGGTTTAACAATATTGGGGTTTATGCGTCAGTGAAAAATGCATTTATAATAACCGATTACTCC
>CAVCAX010000340.1:5929-6656 GCA_963599995.1 Coprobacillus sp. CAG:698 | reverse complement strand
TGCTTTTGACGGGACACGTCCGGGTATCGATACGAGTTCTATGCCTCATACACGTTCGTTTATTTTTGGACTTAATGTTTCATTCTAATATTCTGGTTTGATTATGAAAAGAATCAATATAATTTATCTGTTTTTAATATCGGTTGTATTGGGGGCTTGTTTGGACGAAGATCCAAAGTATACTACGAACTCTAAAGTGGTATACAGCGATGAACAGTCTGCACAAATGGCTTTGACCGGAATTTATGGTCTGATGGCTGTACAAGGATCTTTTGCGCAATTGCTTCCTGAAGTTAATACGGAGGCTTCCGGCTTGTGTTGGACTTCTTATAATACCTCTGATAACCGTTGCCAGTATACAGCAGGAGCTATCCCTACTGAAAATGAGTTTAATAATCTTGTATGGGGCGCGCTCTATCAGGCAATTGCGAACTGTAATATTTTCATAAAAGCATGCGAAGAGGGTGAAAGTGCCGATTGGAGTACGAAAGCCAATATGGTAGCTCAAGCTAAATTTATGCGAGGGGTATGCTATTATGTCCTTTATTCTTTTTATGGAGGAGTACCCTTGCGACTGACGCCCTCTGATAGGGAAAGTCTCGCCGTATCACGTGCTACCCGCCAACAGACAATTGATCAGATTGTAAAAGACTGGACAGAAGCAGCTGTCGATTTGGATGAAATGTCTTCTTTGGCAAGCAACAAGCCTACAGCTCCTAATAAATAC
>CAVCAX010000340.1:4020-5919 GCA_963599995.1 Coprobacillus sp. CAG:698 | reverse complement strand
CTATTGGGCTGCGGGTATTTTAAAAGAGACATGGCCGGAAATGCAAAGCAGTACCGCTTATTTTAAAAAAGCAAAAGAATATGGTGACTTGGTATTGAACAAAAGCGATTTTGAATTGGAATCGGATTTTAATACTCTATACAATGGTACGCGTCTCAGCTTTTCTAAGGAGTTTGTTTTTGTAATCGATGCTACTAAAAATACGACTGAGAATGTTGGATACAATTCATTGCATTGGACTTTTTCTCCTCAGAACACTTCTCAGGGGGAAACTTGGGGACGCTCGCAACCCAATAAATCTTTTTATGACTGGGCACATGGCACTTATCAGGATGATCCGCGTTTGAAAGTTACTTTTATCTCTAAATGGGTGAAGTATGTTAACAAAATGCCGTCGGACGAATGGCTGGTTTCATATCCTTATGTAGCAAAATCTTTTAATGATACGACATGGGTAGATTCGATAATCAGACCGGGAAGACCGCCAATTAAAGTACCGATAGTAACAACCCATAGGGAATTGGTGGATTCTATCGATTATATCAATGGTGAATATGAGGATCCGACTAATCCGAAAGTTGAAGAACTGGACTCTTTATTCCGTAATGCTTATTGCAAGACAAAGGGATCGGCGGATTGGAATATTAATGACTGGCCTTATTTCGGAAAGTATATGACTAATGACTGCTCCGGACGTTATGCCAATAATAACCTGTATGTATATCGTTTTTCAGATTTCCTTTTGTTAATGGCAGATGTGGAAAATGAATTAGGAAATACCGGCACTGCCGTTGCTTTGGTAAACAGGGTGTTGCAGCGTGCTCGTAATTCGGCTAAACCGACATCCACTTATCCGAAAGATTTGTCGGCTACTCTGTCCAAAGAGGCTGTGCGGGAATATGTCTTCCATGAGCGCCTCTTCGAATTGGCGGCGGAATTTGATGGATTTACAGATACAAGAAGACGGGGCATCGAATGGCGCAAGAAGCTACTTGAACGCAACAACAACCATCACATCACTTCTGCCTGTTATCACTATGGCATTGAAAATAAGTATGCCGCCCCTTGGAGAGAATACTGGTATCCCAGTGATGGCGAAGAAGACTGGAATACATATCTGGTACGTAATCAATTGATTCCTATTCCACAAATGGAATTGACCACCAATGATATGATTTCTATTAATGACCAGAATCCGGGATATAGCAAGTAGGCTAACCGGATTATAGTAATTTGTATTTGATAATCCCTAAAAAATGGAAAGAATGATTTGTAAGAAATGGAGTCTGTTATTGTTGTGTTTGGTTATGGTGGGCGGGATGACGGCTTCGCCTTCCGAGAAACCGTTTGTAGTTCCGGAGTTGAAAGAGTGGAAACCCGCTCAAGGACTCATGACCTTGGATAACGAAACAAGGATTGTGTATGATGCAAGACAACCGGAGTTGCTCCATATAGCCAGACTAATGGCCGATGATTGCCTTAAGCTGTTTCAAAGAAAACCAGAAGTTGTATCGGGAAAAGCAAAGACCGGTGATATTGTATTGGCATTGAAACCGGATAAACATTTAGGTAAAGAGGGATATTCCATTAAAATATCCGATAAAATATTCTTGTCGGCTCCTCAGACAGAAGGTGTGTACTGGGGAACCCGTACTTTGCTACAGATGGCTGAACAAAGCGAAGGCCGTTGTTTGCCCAAGGGGGAAATCCGAGATTATCCTGATTATCCCTTGCGTGGTTTTATGCTCGATTGTGCCCGAAAGTTTATTCCGTTATCTTATTTGCAGGATTTAGTGAAAATCATGTCGTATTATAAAATGAATACATTGCAGATTCATTTGAATGACAATGGCTCTAAACAGTATTTTGAACATGATTGGAGTAAAACCTACTCGGCAT
>CAVCAX010000340.1:2987-4010 GCA_963599995.1 Coprobacillus sp. CAG:698 | reverse complement strand
CGGAGACATATCCGGAATTGGTAGCCTATGATGGTTTTTATACTAAGAAAGAATTTATTGCTTTACAGAAACAGGCGATGGAATTGGGAGTAGAGATTATTCCGGAAATTGATGTCCCCGCCCACTCGTTGGCTTTCACGCAGTATAAGCCTGAAATTGGCAGTAAAAAATACGGTATGGCTCATCTGGATCTATTTTCTCCCGAAACATATCCTTTTATTGATGCTCTTTTTAAAGAGTATTTGGAAGGTGACGAACCGGTATTCTGTGGGAAACGGGTACATATCGGTACGGATGAATACTCTAATGAGACGCAGGAGTTAGTGGAAAAGTTCCGCGAGTTTACGGATCATTATATCGATCTGGTAGAAGGGTATGGGAAACAAGCTTGCGTATGGGGAGCATTGACTCATGCCAAAGGGACTACTTCCGTGAAGTCGGAAAATGTAGTCATGAATCTATGGTCTCCCGGTTTTGCCAATCCGAAAGAGATGATTGCAGAGGGGTACCAATTGATAAGTATGTATGACTGGTCGGTATATATTGTACCGGGAGCTTCATATTACCACGATTATCTGAATGAAGAAGAACTGTATAAAGAGTGGACGCCGGCAGTTATAAGGAAAGATGTGTTTGAGGAGAGACATCCGTCGATATTAGGTGGTATGTTTGCTTTGTGGAATGATCATGTCGGTAATGGAATTACGGTAAAGGATATTCATTATCGCACTTTTCCAGCTTTGCAGACATTGGCTGTGAAGATGTGGACGGGAAAGAATACAACGTTGTCTTATACAAAGTTCGATGAGGCGCGTGCCGTATTAAGTGAGGCGCCTGGAGTGAATCGGTTGGGAAGAGCCGGGAAACCGGAGTCTTTAGTTTATGAAAAAACGGATGTACCTGCAGGAAGTAGAAATGATTTAACTGAAATCGGATATGATTATACGGTAAGTTTTGATTTGGATGGTAAGGAGGAGCTTCCGGGTACCGTACTTTTCCGCTCTCCGGAAGCGGTCTTTTATC
>CAVCAX010000340.1:0-2977 GCA_963599995.1 Coprobacillus sp. CAG:698 | reverse complement strand
GTGAAAGGGCATGTCGGATTTGCACGTGACGGCTATTTGGATACTTTCAGATACAAAGTGTGTGAGGGAAAGAAAGTGAATCTACAGATAGAAGGCACACCTCATTCGACAACACTTAAAGTAGATGGTAAACTGATAGATCGGTTGAATGCCAAGAGACTTTATTTTAACTGCGGAAAAGACTCCATGCAATATTTCCGCACACTTGTCTTCCCGTTGCAGAAAGCCGGTGATTTTAAGAGCCGCGTCGAGAATCTGAAAGTCTATAATTATTGTAAGGAGTAAGCTCATACCATGAGGAAACCGGGTATACTATTGTTTTTTGTGTCTACAAGGGTCAGACTCGTTTCCTGATGTTAGGCTGTTAAAAAATAGCTATACGATATTTACTTTATTCAAAAGCGTCTCCAACAAGCAGTGGTGACGCTTTTGTTTTTTCCCTTTGTTTGCTCTTTCTTCATCCTGATATGCCTATGCCCCCTTTTGTTTATCTTTTTTAGTTCTCCATTTTTCTGTACTTCGAAAAACTATTGTTACCTTTGCCACACTAACTAACATTACGTAATAAAAAGTAAAAATATGGCAACACCTCCGTTTAAGTATCAGCCCATGTTCGAGCATGGCGAAGATAAGACTGAGTATTATCTGCTTACAAAAGACTATGTATCGGTAAGCGAGTTTGAAGGAAATCCGATCCTGAAAGTAGCGAAAGAGGGTCTGACAGCTATGGCAAATGCTGCATTCCGTGATGTGTCGTTCATGCTTCGCCGTTCGCATAACGAACAGGTTGCGAAGATATTGAGTGATCCGGAAGCCAGCGAGAATGACAAATATGTAGCACTGACTTTTCTTCGCAATGCGGAAGTGGCATCTAAAGGTGTACTTCCTTTCTGCCAGGATACCGGTACGGCCATCGTTCACGGTGAAAAAGGACAACAGGTATGGACCGGATATTCCGATGAAGAAGCTCTTTCGCTGGGTGTTTACAAAACTTATACGGAAGAGAACCTGCGCTATTCGCAGAATGCTCCCCTGACTATGTACGATGAAGTGAATACCAAATGTAACCTGCCTGCCCAGATCGATATCGAAGCTACGGAGGGCATGGAATACAGATTCCTTTGCGTAACCAAGGGTGGTGGATCTGCCAATAAAACTTATCTGTATCAGGAAACAAAGGCTATCTTGAATCCGGCAACATTGGTTCCGTTCTTGGTTGAGAAGATGAAAACTCTCGGTACGGCAGCCTGTCCTCCTTATCACATTGCATTCGTAATCGGTGGTACTTCTGCTGAAAAGAACCTGCTGACTGTGAAATTGGCTTCTACCCATTATTATGATGAGTTGCCCACTACGGGTAATGAGTACGGCCGTGCTTTCCGTGATATCGAACTTGAAAAACTGGTGCTCGAAGAAGCTCATAAGATCGGTCTCGGTGCACAGTTCGGTGGTAAGTATTTGGCACACGATGTACGTATCATCCGCCTGCCTCGTCACGGTGCATCATGTCCTGTCGGTTTGGGAGTTTCCTGCTCTGCCGACCGTAACATCAAATGTAAAATCAATAAGGATGGTATCTGGATTGAAAAACTCGATGATAATCCGGGCAGCCTGATTCCTGAAGAACTCCGCAATGCCGGTGAGGGCAATGTAGTGAAGATCGATTTGAACCGTCCGATGCCGGAGATTCTGAAAGAGTTGACTAAATATCCGGTGGCTACCCGTTTGTCGCTGAACGGTACGATCATCGTAGGACGTGACATTGCTCATGCCAAATTGAAAGAGCGTTTGGACCGTGGTGAAGATCTGCCTCAATATATCAAAGACCATCCTATTTATTATGCCGGTCCGGCAAAGACACCTGCCGGTATGGCTTGCGGCTCTATGGGACCGACTACTGCCGGACGTATGGACCCGTATGTAGACCTGTTCCAAAGCCACGGCGGCAGTATGATTATGCTTGCCAAGGGTAACCGTAGCCAGCAGGTGACGGATGCTTGCAAGAAATACGGTGGTTTTTATCTCGGCTCTATCGGTGGTCCGGCTGCTATCCTTGCTCAGAATAACATTAAGAGCATTGAGTGCGTGGAGTATCCCGAATTGGGTATGGAAGCTATCTGGAAGATCGAAGTGGAGGATTTCCCGGCATTTATCCTGGTAGATGATAAAGGCAATGACTTCTTCAAGCAGATTAAGCCGCGTTGTACCGGTGGAAGTTGCAAAGGCAAATAACATTCATATTACATTGTTGTACGACCGGTAACGGTTGAAATAATTTTAGGCATCTGTATCTTATTTTATTGAGTACAGATGCCTTTTCTATTTATAATGTCCGTATGCTGACAATACAAGTACTATTATCACATCGTCTTTGATACGGTAAACAAGACGATGTTCATTGTTGATTCTCCGTGACCAAGTTTCCTCTTGATAATGTTTCAGCATTTCAACTTGCCCAGTGCCAGTAAAAGGATGTTGTTTCAATTCCAGTAGAAGTTTCTCTAGTTTTTTTAGCAACGGTTTGTTGCCGTTTTTTTTATGTTTCTTAATATCATCCAGCGCCTCTTGCGTAAACTCCAATTCATATTCAATCATAAATCAAGTAATTTTTTAAGGTCATCATCGGTTGATATCCTCAACACTTTACCTTCTTTAACCTGTTGAATAGAACGGTCAATCTTTTCGTAGAACTCTTCCTCTGTCATACAAATATCACTATTTGTCACAGGAACGAGCTTATATGAACGATCTTTTCCTCTTTGGACAATTACTTGTTCTCCATTGTCAACCGAGTCGAAGTATTTCTTCTGGTTTTCTCTAAATTCTCTACTACTTATAACTAACATGGTATTATGTATTTTAATTCAAAACAAAATTATATAGAAAAATCGAGTTTTTCTACACCGGCGTAATAAAAACCGAGGCCAGCCCCCAAAACTTTGCTTGTATCTTCGTTAAATTGTAACGAATGTCCTAT
>CAVCAX010000339.1:0-11927 GCA_963599995.1 Coprobacillus sp. CAG:698 | reverse complement strand
GCGGTGCGTACGGGACTCGAACCCGTGACCCCATGCGTGACAGGCATGTATTCTAACCAACTGAACTAACGCACCAGTATTTCATTTTAATCAGCTATCTCTCTCGATTGCGGGTGCAAAGGTAGCTGTTTTTACGTAATGTGCAATAGTTTTGAAAAGTTTTTTGCGAATAAAATAGTCATTTTTTTCTTAGTGCTTCATTATGAGACGCTTTTATCTCTGGCAAAAAAGACTTTTAATTCAGTCCTTTTTTCGGTTTCTACCGGATGGCTTTCTTCCTTTTTCGCTTTTCGGTTTTCTGTTGGAGCAGAAAAGCCCTGTTGGAATGTAGCAACATTGTTTTTGGGGGAGAGACTATATTACATCCGGATTTATGGCTTTATTCTTTCTATCTGTTATATTTTTTGCTTTAAAAGTAAACTTTTTGCTCTGTTTATTCGTGGTTTTGCAATATTTGGTTATTTTTGCAAGCTAAAATCGTAGACGGTGAAATGATGCCGCATGAATGTAGTTAAATAGTAAATACAATGATGACAACTGCCAAACTGTTATTGCACTGTCCGGACAGACCGGGAATCCTGGCGGAAGTGACAGACTTTATCACGGTGAACAAAGGAAATATTATCTATTTGGATCAGTACGTAGACCATGTGGAGAACATCTTTTTTATGCGTATAGAATGGGAATTGAAAGACTTTCTGGTTCCGAAGGAGAAAATAGAAGATTATTTTGAAACACTTTACGGGCAGAAGTACGACATGAGTTTCCGTCTGTATTTCTCGGATGTAAAACCGCGCATGGCCATCTTTGTATCCAAAATGTCGCATTGTCTGTTTGATATGCTGGCACGGTATACGGCAGGTGAATGGAATGTGGATATTCCTTTGATTATCAGTAATCATCCCGATTTGCAACACGTTGCCGAGCGTTTTGGTATCCCGTTCCATCTGTTTCCCATTACCAAGGAGACGAAGGAAGAGCAGGAACGCAAGGAAATGGAACTGTTGGCACAGAATAATATCACGTTTATCGTATTGGCCCGTTATATGCAGGTGATTTCCGAGCAGATGATCAATGCGTATCCCAATAAGATTATCAATATCCATCACTCGTTTCTCCCGGCGTTTGTGGGCGCCCGACCTTACCATGCCGCCTTTGAAAGAGGGGTGAAGATCATCGGTGCCACCAGCCATTATGTGACAACCGAACTGGATGCAGGACCTATTATCGAACAGGATGTGGTTCGCATCACGCATAAAGACTCCATTGAAGACCTTGTGAACAAGGGAAAAGATTTGGAGAAGATCGTTCTTTCGCGTGCCGTGCAGAAGCATATCGAGCGTAAGGTACTGACTTATAAAAATAAAACCGTAATATTTAATTAGTTGACAGCGGACGGTTGTCAGTGCCGATTACCGAACCATTGTCACAGTAAGGTAATTTTCACTCTCAACTTTCAACTTTCAACTGAAAACTGAAAACAAGAATGAACGTTGCTGTAATAAAATACAATGCCGGAAATATTCGTTCGGTGGATTATGCCTTGAAGCGCCTTGGCGTGGAAGCGGTGATCACTGCAGACAAGGAAGTGCTGCAGGCTGCCGATAAGGTGATTTTCCCCGGAGTGGGAGAAGCGGAAACGACAATGAAGTATCTTCGGGCAAACGGCATGGATGAGCTGATAAAGAATCTGCGCCAGCCGGTATTGGGAATTTGTTTGGGGATGCAGTTGATGTGCAGCCGTTCCGAAGAGGGGGATGTCGATTGTCTGGGCATTTTTGATGTTCCGGTGAAGCGTTTTGTCCCTCAGAAGCATGAAGATAAAGTGCCTCACATGGGGT
Source organism: Coprobacillus sp. CAG:698 (assembly GCA_963599995.1). Taxonomy (GTDB): domain Bacteria; phylum Bacteroidota; class Bacteroidia; order Bacteroidales; family Bacteroidaceae; genus Bacteroides. The sequence goes on along the minus strand of CAVCAX010000339.1, from coordinate 10,086 downwards.
GGAACACGATCGGACATCTGAAAAGCGACTTGTTCGCGGGCTTTACGCAGGATGAGTTTGTGTATTTCGTGCATAGTTTTTATGTGCCCGTTTGCGAATTTACAGCAGCGGAAACAGACTATATACATCCTTTCAGCGCAGCACTGCATAAGGATAATTATTATGCCACGCAGTTTCATCCCGAAAAAAGCGGCGCGGTAGGAGAGAGAATTTTAAGAAACTTTCTTGATAAGAAATAAGATAAGAAATAAATTATAGACAGATACAGATGATTGAAATTATTCCGGCTATCGACATTATCGACGGGAAGTGCGTCCGTCTTTCCCAGGGAGATTATGACAGTAAGAAGGTGTACAACGAGAATCCGTTGGAAGTAGCCAAAGAACTCGAAGCCAACGGAATCCGGCGTCTGCATGTGGTAGATCTTGACGGAGCGGCTTCCAATCACGTGGTGAACTATCATACGCTGGAACTGATTGCCGCCCGCACTTCGCTGATTATAGATTTCGGCGGTGGGGTGAAGAGTGATGAAGACTTGGTTATCGCTTTCGAAAGCGGTGCCCAAATGGTGACGGGAGGCAGTATTGCTGTGAAAAATCCGGCGCTGTTCACTCATTGGCTCGACACTTACGGGTGTGAGAAGATCATTCTCGGAGCGGATGTGAAGGATCATAAGATAGCTGTCAACGGTTGGAAAGACGAAAGCACCTGCGAACTTTTTCCTTTTTTGAAAGAGTATATCCATAAGGGGATAAAGAAGGTGATCTGTACGGATATCAGTTGTGACGGTATGCTTGCAGGGCCTTCCATCGAACTGTACAAGGAAATACTTGCCGAGCATCCCGCTCTCTATCTGATAGCGAGCGGTGGGGTAAGCAATATCGGTGACATCGAGGCGCTGCATGAAGCCGGAGTGCCTGCCGTTATTTTCGGAAAGGCGCTTTACGAAGGGCGTATCACGTTGAAAGATCTCCGTCGCTTTTTGGATTGATCATCATCTTAGGAAATAAATTATAGATAATATCGTGTTAGCAAAAAGAATTATACCTTGTCTGGATATCAAAGACGGACAAACCGTAAAGGGAACTAACTTTGTAAATCTCCGCCAGGCCGGCGACCCGGTCGAGTTGGGGCGCGCTTATAGCGAGCAGGGAGCAGATGAACTGACTTTTCTTGATATCACTGCCAGTTACGAAGGGCGTAAGACTTTTGCAGAACTGGTAAAACGGATTGCCGCCAATATCAATATACCTTTTACGGTGGGTGGAGGCATCAATGAATTGGGGGATGTAGACCGTTTGTTGAATGCCGGAGCGGATAAGATATCCATTAACTCCGCTGCCATCCGTAACCCGCAGCTGATAGACGACATCGCCAAGCATTTCGGATCGCAGGTTTGTGTGCTTGCCGTAGATGCAAAGATGACGGAGAACGGCTGGAAATGTTATCTTAATGGCGGACGCGTCGAAACAGACAGAGAGCTTCTGACATGGACGAAAGAAGCTCAAGAACGCGGTGCCGGTGAAATTCTTTTTACCAGCATGAACCACGACGGCGTGAAAACCGGATACGCCAATGAAGCCCTTGCCGCACTGGCGGAGCAGCTCTCTATTCCGGTCATCGCTTCGGGTGGTGCGGGGAAAATGGAGCATTTTCGGGATGCTTTCACCTTAGGAAAAGCAGATGCCGCACTGGCAGCCAGCGTTTTTCATTTCGGAGAAATAAAGATTCCCGATTTAAAATCGTATCTTTGCCGCCAAGGAATTACTGTAAGAAGAGAGAACTGAGGAGTGGAGAGCTGAAGAGTAATTCCAATCGTAAATCGTAAATTGTAAAATTGTAAATAAAATGTTGGATTTTGACAAAATGAACGGGTTGATTCCCGCTATTATACAAGACAATGACACCCGTAAGGTGTTGATGCTCGGTTTTATGAACAGGGAAGCCTATGAGAAGACAGTGGAAACCGGGAAGGTGACTTTCTTCAGCCGTACTAAAAACCGCCTTTGGACCAAAGGGGAGGAGAGTGGTAATTTCTTGAACGTGGTTTCCATCAAGTCGGATTGTGACAATGATACGCTGTTGATTCAGGTGAATCCCACAGGCCCTGTTTGCCATACGGGTACGGATACTTGCTGGGGCGAGAAAAACGAAGAGCCCGTCATGTTCCTGAAGTTATTGCAGGATTTCATCGACAAGCGTCACGAAGAGATGCCGGAAAAATCATACACGACCAGCCTTTTTCAATCGGGCATCAATAAAATTGCCCAGAAAGTGGGTGAAGAGGCGGTAGAGACCGTGATCGAAGCTACAAACGGAACCGGTGAACGGCTGATTTATGAAGGTTCCGATCTGATCTATCACCTCATTGTTCTGTTGACTTCCAAAGGTTATCGCATCGAGGACCTCGCACGCGAATTGCAGGTAAGACATAGCGGCTCATGGACGAAGCATTAATTACATATAATCATGTAGAGATACACCAGCAGGAACTCTGTGTGCTGACTGACGTCACGTTGCAGTTGCACAAAGGTGAGTTTGTCTATCTGGTGGGAAAGGTAGGTTCGGGCAAGACGAGTTTATTGAAAACTTTTTATGGCGAACTCGATATTGCCGATGGTGAAGCGGAAGTTTTGGGATACAACATGCGGACGATCAAGCGTAAGTATATTCCGCAGTTGAGGCGTAAGCTCGGCATCGTGTTCCAGGATTTTCAGTTGCTGACGGACCGTACCGTCTATAATAATCTTGAATTCGTGCTTAAGGCTACCGGATGGAAGAACAAGACGGAGATAAAGGAACGCATTGAGGAGGTGCTGCAGTTGGTCGGCATGAGCAACAAAGGGTATAAGTTGCCTAATGAACTCTCCGGCGGCGAGCAGCAACGCATCGTGATAGCGCGTGCCGTGCTCAACTCGCCGGCTATCATTCTGGCGGACGAACCTACGGGAAATCTCGATGTAGAGACGGGAAAGGCGATTGTAGAACTGTTGCATAGCATTTGTGAATCGGGTTCATCGGTGGTGATGACCACCCACAATCTGCAATTGCTGAAAGAGTATCCCGGCCGCGTGTACCGGTGTGCGGAGCATTGCATTAAAGATGTGACCGATGAATTTGCAGGAGATAATAATTAACCATACATACTAATTTTAATACAGTAACGAAAATGAAAGTTTTAAAGTTTGGAGGAACTTCCGTAGGTTCTGCACAGCGGATGAAGGAAGTGGCCAAATTGATTACCGATGGTGAAAGAAAGATTGTTGTTCTCTCGGCTATGTCGGGGACGACAAACACATTGGTGGAGATTTCCGACTATCTGTACAAGAAGAATCCGGAAGGTGCCAACGAGATTATCAATAAGCTGGAGACCAAATATAAACAGCATGTTGACGAACTTTATGCTACACCGGAATATAAACAGAAAGGATTGGAAGTCATCAAATCTCATTTCGACTACATCCGTTCGTATACGAAGGACCTCTTCACCCTGTTCGAAGAGAAGGTAGTGCTGGCGCAAGGCGAGCTGATTTCTACTGCCATGGTGAACTACTATTTGCAGGAATGTGGCGTGAAGTCTGTATTGCTTCCGGCTTTAGAATTCATGCGTACTGATAAAAACGCAGAACCCGACCCTATTTATATAAAGGAGAAATTGCTGGCACAACTGGAGCTTTATCCAGATGCGGAGATCTACATCACGCAAGGTTTCATCTGCCGCAATGCTTACGGGGAAATCGATAACCTGCAACGCGGCGGAAGTGACTATACCGCTTCACTGATCGGTGCGGCCATCAACGCTTCCGAAATTCAGATCTGGACGGACATCGACGGTATGCACAACAACGATCCGCGCATCGTAGACAAGACAACGCCGGTGCGTCAGTTGCACTTCGAAGAGGCTGCCGAGTTGGCGTATTTTGGCGCGAAGATTCTTCATCCTACCTGTATTCAGCCTGCCAAGTATGCCAATATACCGGTTCGCCTGCTCAATACGATGGACCCCAAAGCTCCGGGCACACTGATTTCCAATGATACGGAGAAAGGAAAGATCAAGGCGGTGGCTGCCAAAGACAACATCACCGCTATCAAGATAAAATCCAGCCGCATGTTGCTCGCTCACGGTTTCTTGCGCAAGGTATTCGAAATCTTCGAGAGCTATCAGACTTCCATCGACATGATCTGTACATCAGAAGTGGGCGTGTCTGTGACGGTTGACAACACCAAGCATCTGAATGAGATTCTGGATGACTTGAAGAAATACGGCACGGTGACCGTCGACAAGGATATGTGCATCATCTGTGTGGTGGGTGACCTTGAATGGGAGAATGTCGGGTTTGAAGCGAAGGCGCTCGATGCGATGCGCGACATTCCGGTGCGTATGATTTCGTTCGGAGGCAGTAACTACAACATCTCCTTCCTCATTCGCGAGTGCGATAAGAAAGCAGCATTACAGTCGCTGAGTGATATGCTGTTCAACGGAAAATAATAATCACATTTCATTACGGAAAGTACAGAGGACACGGAGTTTTAAATTATTCGATAATCAAAATAAAAACTCTGTGTCCTCTGTCTTTTCTGTGGCTAAAACTAAACAAAGTGTTTTTTTATGAAAGGAATATTCCCTATTGATAAGTTTCGTGAGTTGCGTACACCTTTTTATTATTATGATACGAAAGTCTTGCGCGATACGCTGGATGCCATTAATAAAGAAGTAGCCCGTTACGAACGTTTTGACGTGCATTATGCGGTAAAGGCAAATGCCAATCCGAAGGTGCTTTCCATTGTCCGTGAGGGCGGTTTGGGAGCCGATTGTGTGAGTGGCGGTGAGATACGTGCAGCGGTGAAAGCCGGTTTTCCGACGCAGAGGATCGTTTTTGCCGGTGTAGGCAAGGCAGATTGGGAGATCGAGCTCGGTCTGGATTACAACATTTTCTGCTTCAATGTAGAGTCTATCCCCGAACTGGAAGTCATCAACGAACTGGCTGCCGCGAAAGGCAAGGTGGCCAATGTCGCTTTCCGTATCAACCCCAATGTGGGGGCGCATACCCATGCGAATATTACGACCGGACTGGCAGAGAATAAGTTCGGTATCAGCATGGAAGATATGGATAAGGTGATCGACGTGGCACAGGAGATGAAGAATGTCCGTTTCATCGGCCTGCATTTTCATATCGGTTCGCAGATATTGGATATGGGAGACTTTATCGCCCTTTGCAATCGTGTGAACGAGTTGCAGGATAAACTTGAGGCGCGTCAGATATTTGTGGAACACATCAATGTAGGCGGCGGACTGGGTATCGATTACGATCACCCCAACCGTCAGCCGATCCCCGATTTCAAGAGTTATTTCTCCACGTATGCCGGACAGTTGAAGCTGCGGCCTCACCAGACACTGCACTTTGAGTTGGGGCGTGCCGTGGTGGGCCAGTGTGGTACGCTTATCTCTAAAGTGCTGTATGTGAAACAAGGTGTGAACAAGCAATTTGCCATACTCGACGCCGGAATGACGGATCTGATCCGTCCGGCCCTTTATCAGGCACATCATAAGATGGAGAACATCACTTCTGACGAGGCGGTGCAAACGTACGATGTGGTAGGACCGATCTGTGAATCGTCCGATGTTTTCGGCAAGGCGATAGACCTGAACCGGGCGAAGCGAGGCGACTTGATAGCCATCCGTTCTGCCGGTGCTTATGGCGAAATCATGGCATCCGGTTATAATTGCCGCGAACTGCCCAAGGGGTATCTCTCGGATGAGTTGGTATAATAAAATTAAAAAAATAGAGTCAGCTGAACAAACCAAATAATATTCTTGTTATTTTTGTAATCATTTCAATCAACTAAATACAAACGATTATGATTTCAGAGAAATTACAAAATGCAATTAACGAGCAGATAACTGCCGAGATGTGGTCTGCTAACCTGTATTTGTCTATGTCTTTCTACTTTGAGAAAGAAGGTTTCTGCGGATTTGCTCATTGGATGAAAAAACAGTCTCAGGAAGAGTTGGAACATGCTTATGCCATGGCCAGCTACGTAATCAAACGCGGCGGTACAGCCAAAGTGGATAAGGTAGACGTCGTTCCTACAGGATGGGGTACTCCGTTGGAAGTATTTGAGCACGTTTACAAACACGAATGCCATGTTTCTCAATTGATTGATGAATTGGTGGCTGTAGCTTCAGCCGAAAAAGACAATGCCACTCAGGACTTCCTTTGGGGATTTGTCCGCGAACAGGTGGAAGAAGAGGCAACGGCACAAGGCATCGTTGATAAAATCAAGAAAGCCGGTGATGCAGGAATCTTCTTTATCGATTCTCAAATGGAACAGCGTAAATAAGGTTCTATTCTGTTGGATACAGGCCGGTGGATAATATTGAATATTGTGAAACCGGTAGATGATATTGTAAAAGGAGGTGTGTATTTTGTCACACCTCCTTTTTCTTATTTCTTTTGTGGTGTTTTTTTCTATTTCTTTTGTGGCGTTCCCCGTTCCATGGCGCTCAGATAGATTTCCAGTGAGCGGGTTGATATCTGTATCTCTCTGAAAGACACTCCCAGTGACGCAATCAGCAGCAGCAATGCCAGTCCGAAGATATATGCCGATATTAGTTGGAGTCCGATATAAATCAAAAACATGCTGACCACACAGAAGAACAGGCTGGCAATGCCCAATCCCTGCATTGTGCGGGTGAGGTTGAGCCGTTTGCGCAGATTCTCTATCTGTGCCACGGTGATGTCCGTCGGGTTCTCCATGTAGCGGTCGCGCAACTGGCGCACCAGTTGCGCATACGACAGGAACCGGTTCGTGTATGCCAGCAGAATCAGAGAGACTGCTGAAAACAGGAGGGCGGGGGTGGTGAGGGTAAGCTCTTCCATTATTTCAACACGCCAAGTTCTTTGCCCACCTTGATGAATGCATCGATACATTTATCCAGATGAACCTTCTCGTGTCCGGCAGAAATCTGGACACGGATACGTGCCTGTCCTTTCGGTACGACCGGATAGTAGAATCCCGTTACATAGATGCCCTCTTCGAGCATGCGGGCTGCATAGTCTTGAGATAATTTGGCATCATACAGCATGACGGCGCAGATGGCGCTTTGGGTCGGTTTGATGTCGAATCCGGCAGCCATCATCTTGTCGCGGAAATAGTTGACATTCTCCATTAACTTGTCGTGGAGTGCGTTGCTTTCTTTCAGCATCTTGAACACTTCGAGACTGGCACCGATGATGCCCGGCGCCAAGGAGTTGGAGAACAGGTAAGGACGGCTGCGCTGGCGCAACAGGTCGATGATCTCTTTGCGTCCGGTGGTGAAGCCACCCAGTGCACCGCCAAAGGCCTTGCCCAAGGTGCCGGTATAGATATCCACACGTCCGTAAGTATGATACAGTTCGCTTACACCGTGTCCCGTGGCACCTACCACTCCGGCAGAGTGAGACTCGTCTACCATGACCAGGGCGTCGTATTTCTCGGCAAGGTCGCAGATCTTATCCATCGGAGCCACATTGCCGTCCATCGAAAAGACACCGTCCGTAACGATGATGCGGAAACGTTGTGCCTGGGCTTCCTGCAGGCATTTTTCCAATTCTGCCATGTCGGCATTGGCGTAGCGGTAGCGTTTTGCCTTACAAAGACGCACGCCGTCGATGATGGAAGCATGGTTCAATGAGTCGGAGATGATGGCATCTTCCTCGGTAAGAAGCGGTTCGAACACACCGCCGTTGGCATCGAAACAGGCTGCATATAAAATGGTATCTTCCGTCTGGAAATAATCGGAAATGGCAGCTTCCAGCTCTTTGTGGATATCCTGTGTCCCGCAGATGAACCGGACAGAAGACATGCCGTATCCGCGGCGGTCCATCATCTTCTTCGCCCCTTCTATCAGGCGGGGATGGTTTGAGAGACCCAGATAGTTGTTGGCACAGAAGTTCAGCACTTCTTTTCCTTTTACAGTGATGGCAGCTTGTTGCGCACTTTCAATCAGTCGTTCTTCTTTATAGAGGCCGGCTTCTTTAATTTCAGCAAGCGTATTGCTGAGGTGTTCTTTCATTTTACCGTACATAGCTTTTGGAATTTTAGTTTCTATGCAAAGGACATTATTTTTCTTCAAATAACAATGACTATTTGCTATAAAAATGGAAAAAAAGTACTTACTTTGCGCATCATTTAGCTTAATATACTCTATAAGTTGGAAGAATGAAAAATATTTTGGTAATTGGAGCTACCGGACAGATCGGTTCGGAACTCACGATGGAATTGCGCAACCGCTATGGAAATGAACACGTTGTAGCCGGTTATATACCGGGTGCAGAACCTAAAGGAGAATTGAAAGAGTCAGGCCCTTCGGCTGTGGTTGATGTAACCGATGCCGGTATGATTGAGTCTGTTGTGAAGCAATATAATATTGACACTATCTATAATCTGGCGGCCTTATTGTCTGTGGTGGCCGAATCAAAACCTAAGTTGGCTTGGAAGATCGGTATCGACGGTCTTTGGAATGTGCTCGAAACGGCACGTATCCACGGCTGTGCAGTCTTTACTCCGAGTTCCATCGGCTCGTTCGGGGCGGATACCCCTCATACGAAGACTCCGCAAGACACCATTCAGCGTCCGCGTACCATGTATGGCATCTCCAAAGTGACCACGGAACTACTGAGCGACTATTACCATAATAAATACGGCGTCGATACGCGTGCCGTCCGTTTTCCCGGAATCATATCCAACGTGACTCCTCCGGGTGGTGGTACGACGGATTATGCGGTCGATATATATTATTCTGCCGTGAAGGGGGAAACATTTGTATGCCCCATCGCCAAAGGCACGCTGATGGATATGATGTATATGCCGGATGCCTTGAATGCCGCCATCTCGTTGATGGAAGCCGATCCGGAAAAGCTGGTTCACCGCAATGCTTTCAACATCGCTTCCATGAGTTTCGGTCCGGAAACCATCTATGAGGCCATCCGCAAGCATGTGCCCGATTTCAAGATGATTTACCAGGTAGATCCTCTGAAACAGCGCATCGCCGACAGTTGGCCCGATAGTCTGGACGATACCTGTGCCCGCAACGAGTGGGGCTGGAAGCCGGCCTATGATTTGGAAAGTATGACGGTAGATATGCTTGAGAAATTAAGAGCTAAACTGAAATAATGAAAAAGACTATTGCGGGAGTCGTGGCTCTTGTCCTTCTTGCTTCCTGCGGGAATAAGAAGACGGAGATCGACCCTTTTGCATCTCTTACCCATGAGGTGGATTCGGTCCTTCATCGGACCGATACACTCCACCGTGTAAAGGCACCGGAAGAACCGAAGCCGACAGAGGCAGACGAGTCGTTCGATGACTTCATCTATAACTTTGCCTCCGATGACGACTTGCAGCGGCAGCGCATTAAGTTTCCACTGTCTTTCTACAACGGTGACGAACCTTCTAAAATAGACAAAAAATACTGGAAGCACGATGATCTGTTTACGAAACAGAGTTATTATACGCTTCTTTTCGACCGTGAGGAAGATATGGATTTGGTAGGAGACACCACACTGACATCCGTGCAGGTGGAGTGGATCTTTATCCGGACCCATAAGATGAAGAAATACTACTTTGAACGGATAAAGGGAGCGTGGATCTTGGAAGCAATCGACCTGCGCCCGCTTAAGAAGGGAGACAATGAAAGTTTTGTAGAATTCTTCGGACACTTTGCGACCGACAGCCTGTTTCAGAGCCGTCGTATCAAACAGCCGCTCGCCTTTGTCACGACCGATCCGGATGATGACTTCTCGGTGCTGGAAACCACCCTCGACCTGAACCAATGGTTTGCCTTTAAGCCGGAACTGCCCACCGACCGCTTGTCGAACATTAATTACGGACAAAAAAGCATTGATGATTCTGATGTCAAAATCGTTGCCCTGAAGGGAATAGGAAACGGTCTCTCCAATATTCTCTATTTTAAGAGAAAAGAGGGAAACGGGGATTGGGAGTTGTATAAGTTTGAGGATGTTAGCATCTAATAATGTACTTTTCTTTCGGATGTGTGTACTTTTCTTTCGTCTTGATACGAAAGAAAAGATACCAAAAGAAAGGATC
>CAVCAX010000338.1:2298-5206 GCA_963599995.1 Coprobacillus sp. CAG:698 | reverse complement strand
ACCATTTTCCCGTCTTTCAGAAGAACATCTTTTTTGAGGATATCAGGAAAATACTCCGGACCAAGTTCGTAATCGACCGTCACATTTTCCATCAGATTTCCATTCTTCAATACCTGCACTGTAAAGACAACCTCTTCACCGGCTTTATACCGCCAGTCTTTATGATTTGGAGATATAACCACATTTACTAATTTCTGAGCCGGTTGGGCTTTAACATCCAACACATTTTCGACAAAAAGAGCCAAACAAAAAAATATATAGAAAAATCGTTTCATGTTTTTTTATTTTAAAACAGTAAATAAATTAATTCAGAGCTTAAACGGCTAATTGGTATAACCGGGATTCTGCTCTAATACAGCCTCTGTGTTCCGTTCAATCTCACTGTATGGAATCGGCCACAAATTATGATACTCTTGCATAGACAGTCCGCTTGATTCGCCTTCCTTACCATCTCTTCCTATATAGGTAGAATTATACTTCTTGGTGCGTTCGACCAGCTTGCCCATACGGCAAAGCGTACACATTCTCAGTTCTTCAAAAGTCAGTTCACGCAAGCGTTCATCAAGCAAATAGTCTATATCGACATCAGCCGGTTCAACCAAAGGTGCATTCGAACGGGAACGGACGGTATTAATATCATCTGCCGCCTTCTCTTTATCTCCCTTATTCAAATAAGCTTCCGCACGAAGCAAATAGGTTTCCGCCAACCGGCATATATACGAATCAGTATATCTATGCTGGGCAGCGCTGGTAACCACATGTTCACCCAATCCTGTCAAGACAGGATTCCCGTTACGGTCTTTTTGCCAAAGTTCTTCAGGCACACTTCCACTTACTGTTTTCATGAAGAACGGATACCAGTTCCGAAAACGATGAGCCTGCGTACAATAGCCATCAGCCACAAACCATTTTCCATAAGCCGGAGATGCAGGGTTATCAATCTTGAAATCACGGACAATCAAGTAAGGAGCATTCCGCAGGTCACCTTCTTCCCAGATTTCATCTGCGACATGCTTTGTCGGTTGCATCCATCCGGCACCGGCACCTCCTTTCTCCATCGTCCTACTGAAGGCGGTAGTGGTAACTCCGTCTACCGTAATTGTAATTGTATAATATTGCGGAATGAAAGTAAATGCCAATCGGTCTAAAAAGTAAGTACTGGAAGCCGGATTCAGATAATCATACTGGGCGACCCACAATGACTCGGTATTTCCGGATCCACGATTCTGGTTGTTAATCTTAAACAAATCAGAAAACGGACTTCCCTCTTTATCGGAAGCAGAGCCGAAACGTTTGGTCATCAGTGCCATAGCAGGATACTCTATTACATCCGTAGCCGCTTTAATCGCTTCATCGTTATTTCCGAGACAAATGTAGACTTCAGCCAGGAAATGCTGCGCCACCTGTTTGGAAACTTCACCATCACGGACATTATCTATGTTATCCAGGAGAGAGATAGCTTCCAGCAAGTCATTCTTGCACTGAGTATATACTTCCTCTCTCGTAGCCCTTACCGCATCACGGCGGATGCCGGTTATTTCTTCCAACAACAATGGCACTCCGCCATACAGGTTTGCCAAGATTTTATACCCGAAAGCTCTGATACATAAGGCTTGCCCGCAAAGTTTGTTTTTGGTTGCTTCGTCAATACTGGTATCCTTGATACGGGTAAGTATCAGATTTGCCTGATTAATATATGAATAAGAAAATCTCCATATATTAAGTACCTCTCCGGCTGTCGGAATCATATTCGCCTTATAGGTATTCAACAATTTGGTATCGTATGCAGCATGTGCCAAATCGGTTGCATACATCAATGCATACCTACTATTCTGGCTACCTTCGAACAGTTGATACCTGACACCATAATATAGATAATTCACTGCAGCTTGAAAATCGGCTGCTGTCACCAATGAGTTTTCCGCTGTATATATTGATAACGGTTTTTCCTTTAAAAATTCATTCTCATCGCAAGAATTAAGAATGCAACCTGCGAAAACAGCAAGAAGGAATGTTTTGATAGATTTCATAATTGCATCAATTTTTATTAAAAACTAAAATTAATACCAAATGTATAACTTCTCATAAGAGGGTAGGCCGTTTCTACAAGCCCTGTTCCCGACTCAGGATCCCATCCGTCCCAATCGGTTATCGTAAAGAGATTTTTTCCTGTTACGTATAGTTTCAGATAATCTATTCCGATCTTCTTCATCCATTTGGACGGGAAAGTATATGCAAGCGTCAAGTCTTGCAATCGTACAAAATTACGTTGGACCAATGGAGAATAAGCGTTGCCTAATACAGACGGATAAGTTCCGATTTGACGATACCGGGCATCTGGATTCTCAGGAGTCCAATAGTCAAAACTGAAAGAGTTATATTGATAAATATAATCCGGATTAGCTAAAGCACTTGCGGGACGCCCGTAGTAGTACTTATTGCCACCCTGAATTGAATTAATAAATACCTTCAACTCCCAGTTTTTATAATTAAACGTATTCTGAATACTGAAACGATAAGCAGGATCCGTGTACCCAAGTATCTGGCGATCATTAGCAGCGGAAATCTTTCCATCGCCATCCAAGTCCGCTACTTTATAAGTTCCGTAAGTAAAACCTTCGGGAATCCTTCCTGCCAGATGATCCTCCATCTGCCACATTCCGATCTGTTTGTAATCATAGATAACACCATAAGGTTCATCTATAAAAATATTGCTGGAGACCAAATCATCTTCTTTACCATCTCCATCTGCATCAATACCTGTTATACTGACAACCTTATTTCTGTTTAAAGAAAAATTAAATGTCACATCCCAACTAAAATCCTTTGTCTTGACAGGGACTCCCGTTATACTAAATTCCGTTCCCCAGTTAGACAATTTACCAATATTGCTGGTATTGGACCATAC
>CAVCAX010000338.1:0-2288 GCA_963599995.1 Coprobacillus sp. CAG:698 | reverse complement strand
GGACCATACTGCATTATAATTAGGAAGGCTGACTGCATAAAGCAAATCATGTGTACTTGACTTGTAATACTCAATAGAACCGAACAGTCTATTGTTCAGCAAGCTAAAGTCAACTCCTACATTGAACGTATTGGTTGTCTCCCATTTCAGGTCATTATTTGCCATGGTAAGAACATGAACTCCCTTCTCCGCCGAAGCCCCATCACCGTAAAGATAAGCATCCGTAAAGCCCAAAGTTGCCAATGTCTGATAGCGTGACACTGTACGATTCCCGCTTACCCCATAAGATAAACGAAGTTTAAGATCATCTATCCAATTAACCTTTCCTTTGATAAAATCTTCTTCGCTAATGCGCCAGGCAACGGCAGCAGAGGGGAAAACCGCAAACTTGTTATTACGGCCAAAGCCCGAAAAACCGTCGCGTCTGACTGTTCCGGTAAATATGTAACGGTCGTTATATGTATATCCCAAACGAAGCATGGAATACAAACTGGCCTCCTCCCAAGCGGAAGAAGAGATATATTGCTGGTCGCTCTTTGCTGCCTGCAGATAATTATATCCCAACACCGTATTTGTAAAATTGGTTCCTGAAGCTCCCGTAGATTCATACTGGCGTTTTTCGACACCATACACAAAAGTCATATTTACATCATGCTTCCCGAACAGGCGTTTATACGTCAATATATTATCAAGAGTCCAATCATACTGGCTTGCATTCGTCTTACTTCCATTGGCCAGTTCATTTTCATCTTTACGTCTGAATGTAAAAGTTTTCGCCGTAATCAAATTCTGAGAGAAATTCATCCGGTAGTTCAAACCTTTGACAAATGGCACGTTCAAATCCAAATAGAAATTAGCCATAATATTATACCGCTTCTGAAGATCATCATTCTCGATCTCTTTCATCGGATTGTATATAGACAAATAAGGATACGTGATCTGTTCTCCGTTATCATCGGTTAAAGATACCAAGGGAGATAAATGAATGACATTGGCTAATGACGGTGAAGCGCCCGAATAATCGCTTAATGTGAAGAATGACTGCGTACCGATTTTCAACCAGTCCGTTATCTTGGTATCCAAATTAATGCGGATGTTGTATCTTTTATAAGTATCATTTATAATCACATTATTCTGGTCTACATATCCTAATGACATATAATAGCTGCTCAGTGTGTTTTTGCCACGAATACTCAAATCATGAGACTGAATATAGGGATTATTGTTTGTAAAAGTATCCCACCAATTTGTATCCGTTCCGTCCAGATAGCCATTTACGGCATGCGAATCCATCAAATGATTCGTGACATCCCAATCCGGATTTAGAGACGACAGATCATCCCCCATACGGCTCTCCTCAAGAAAACGGTCGGCCACAAACTGCAAATAATCTTCCCGATTCATCGGCTTCATCTTACTGGTGGACAGTTCCTGTACTGAATATGAACCGTTGTACTCCAATTTCGGCTTTCCAACCACTTTTGCAGATTTTGATGTAATCAGTATAACACCATTACTGGCTTGAGAGCCATAAATAGCCGCAGCACTTGCGTCTTTCAATACATCGATGGACTCTATGTCATTCGTATTGATATCAACCAGATTTCCACGGAAAATGATACCGTCCAATACAATCAGAGGAGCTGTCGTTCCTGAGATGGAGTTCCGACCACGTATTGAAATACTGGGATCAGCGCCTGCCGTAGTTACTGCTCCTACATTCAAACCGGGTACTGTGCCTTGAAGAGCAGAGGCCAAGCTTATATTGGGAGATTCTTTCAATGTGTTCAAATCTGCACGTACAACAGAACCGGCCAAATCTTTTTTCTTCGCCGTACCATATCCGATTACCACAACTTCATCCAATGTTTTTGTATCTTCCTCCAAAACGACATTACAAGATGACACATTTTTTCTTATCTTCACCACCTGAGTCAGATAACCTACATAACTAAATTGAAGTTCGTCGCCGGAAATATCCAATGTGTACTTTCCATCTATATCAGTGATTGTTCCACGGGAAATCTCTCCTTTTTCCATGACAGTAACCCCGATAATAGGAACCCCGTCCTTATCTACTACCGTGCCGGTTATCTTTCTTTTGCTAACTTGCTGAGGCGAAACATTTTCCTCTCTTTTCGAGAATACAATATAATTATTGGCATTCTCGTACTTAAGCTTCTTATCCTTTACCAGCTCATCAAGTAGATCACTGACCTTTCCTTTTCTTTTAGAGAAAGTAATTTGCTGCTTTACATTCAGCTCTCCGCTATTATACACTATCAAGT
>CAVCAX010000337.1:3486-19959 GCA_963599995.1 Coprobacillus sp. CAG:698 | reverse complement strand
AACGACTCGTTCCTCTACGAGAAACTATAAGAGTCTCTACGGGAAAAATATATTTTCCTCATTCGGGGGTGCTTTTTACGCTAACAGCTGGTAGGAGCCAATCAAATTCGGAATAGAACAAAGAACAGTAAACACGCATTTTTGATACAAAGTGCAAGCAAAACAGAAAATATAAGATATTACTAATAGGTAATCACTCATATTAGTAGCTTTTTCAAATATTCAATATAAAAATGCAGAAGATTTTTAGCGTCACTCATATCTTTTGACTTAATAAATGAATTCTGCACGAATTAAAATATCATATTGACATTTTGTCAAAAGGCGCTTCTATTTTCGGGCAAGGTCTGTCCGGTGAAGTTATTCAAGATATCCGGAAATTCCGTAAAAAAATACATCCATAGAATATATACCTTTCACTATCTTTCCTCTATAAAAAACACGGCCCTTTCATTTAAATTTGTTTGATTGTGTGTATAAAGCCCCTACCCATGCACGACTTGCATGGGTGGGGTATACATGCCCAAGTAAGGTTAAATGAAAGAACCGTAGCCACACTCTATCTTTATCCGGTGTTTTTTCTCAGAAATTGCAACTATAGTTCCGGTGGAATGAAAACACCTAAGCGAAATTTACGTTTCACGGTTATGAGACGTACATTTCACGATTGAGAGACGATCGTTACACAATTGAGAGACGGTCGTCTCATGATAGTGAAACGGTATAAAAACAACGGTTCTTTTCATTTAAACTCGGAACAAACTGATAACTACTGATTATGTTGATTTTACATCAACAGAGACAGATGGCATTTAGTCTATGTTGTGTCAATAGCGACGTTTGGCTGCTCCTAAATGCCTATCAGCCACAAACATTGAAATTTCAAAGTATTTTTTATGAAAGAGCCGTGTATAAAAAAACTTTTTATATCCGACATGTGTGGAAATCTCGTGATTTTCATCTAAATTTGTTCATTGAACGATAAATTCTTTGAATTATGAAACGGACAGTCATTATCCCGGTTCTTCTTTCTTGCCTTTCGATCATCATCATTGGCTTGAACTCATGTGCAGGCAGTCAGAAAGAGATTATCCCTTCTTCAGAATTTGCTCCGTACATCAATGCCTATACAGGCGGAGTTATCTCACAATCGTCTCCCATACGGATAGAACTGGCACAAGATCAACCCGTAGTAGACTTAAACCATGAGCTGAAAGAGAACCCGTTCCACTTCTCGCCTTCACTGAAAGGAAAAGCGTATTGGATAAGCAACAATACGATTGAATTTCTTCCGGAAGAGGGAGCACTGAAGCAAGGGACCATGTACGAAGGCTCATTCCAACTGGGAGAATTTGTGACTGTCGACAAACGACTGAAAGAATTCAACTTCTCATTCCGCGTACAGGAGAAGAATTTCACATTGACAACGGAGCCGTTGGACATAACCGCTGCTACCCCCGATTATGCATCGGTAAAGGGAGAAATCCGTTTCAGCGATAAAGTAGATAATGCACTGGTGGAAAAAATACTATCCGCCAGCAGCAACGAGGCCTCTTCTTATAACATTTCCATAGAGGAGACCGGAAATCCGACACGATACACTTTCAGCATCAGCCGTATTCCGAGAATAGAAAGGGATTACGAACTGGTTATTAAGTTGGATGGGAAAGCGGCCGGAGTCGGCCGGGAAATGGTAGAATTGGTCACAATACCAGCCAAAAGCGTCTTTCATTTCATGTCTGCCCAACCCATCGAACAACCCGAAAACGGAATGCAGATCACTTTCTCGGATCCGATATCGGACACCCAAGACTTGAAAGGACTGATCGAAATACCAGAACTCGCTTCGTATACCTTTCAAGTGATAAACAACAAGGTGAATGTGTACTTTGAACCGAACCGGGCCGACAAACTGACAGTAAGAATATACGAAGGAGTGAAAAACACGGAAGGGAAAAAGTTAGGTACCTCCCACGCTATCTCTTTCAGCCGGCCAAGCTTGAAACCGCAAGTGGAACTGCGTACAGAAGCAGCAATCCTACCCGACTCAAAGAATCTGATAATACCTTTCCGGGCAGTCAGCCTGCATGCTGTAGACCTGAGTGTTATTCGTATCTACGAAAGCAACGTACTGATGTTTATGCAGAGCAATTCTCTGGCATCCTCCAATGAGCTGAGACGCTCGGGCCGATTGGTTTACAAGCAGACTTTGCGTCTGGACAGAGACCTTTCGAAGGATATCCACAAATGGGAAGATTATTCGATCGACCTTTCCGGATTGATCAATCAGGAGCCGGGTGCCATTTATCGCATCATACTTTCATTCAAACAGGCCTATTCCGCCTATCCGTGTGGAGAAGAGGACAAAGAACTTCAAATCTCCGAAGATTCGGGGAAACTGATCAAGGTGTCTTCGGAACAACTGTCGGAAGAGGACGAAGCGGAATGGGATACTCCGCAGGCCTACTATTATTATAACGGTTCGGAAAAGATGGACTGGCAGAAATACCGTTGGGAAGAGCGGAACAATCCCTGTCATATCTCTTATTACATGGAATCGGAACGAACGGTATCCTGCAATGTACTCGCCTCCAACTTAGGCATGATCGTAAAACGAAACTCCGTTAACAGATTATGGGTGGCTGTCAACAATATACTCGATACGGATCCGGTAGAAAAGGCCAAAGTAACAGTTTACAACTTTCAATTGCAACCGATAGGCGAAACGGAAACCGACAAGAACGGATTTGCCGTTATCGACCCGAAAGGAGTACCTTTCATTGTTGTAGCGGAATCCGGAAAGCAAAAGGCATACGTAAGAGTAGCCGATGGCGAAGAACAATCCGTCAGCCGCTTCGATGTCGGTGGCAAGGATATACAGAAAGGCCTGAAAGGTTTTGTATATGGTGAAAGAGGGGTATGGCGTCCCGGAGATACCCTACATATCTCGTTCATGCTCGAAGACCGCAACAAACGAATCCCCGACAAGCATCCCGTTGCATTGGAAATTTACAATCCGAAAGGACAATTCTACCAGAAACTCATTTCTACAAACGGAATGAACGGACTCTACACATTTGCCGTACCGACAAAAGCGGAAGACCCTACCGGCTTGTGGAATGCCTATATAAAGGTGGGAGGAACCGCTTTCCATAAATCACTGCGGATAGAGACCGTGAAGCCTAACCGGTTGAAAATAAGCCTGCAATTGCCTGGGAATATGCTGAAAACCACAGATGGAGAAGTACGGGCCACCTTGTCATCGGCATGGCTGACAGGCGCCAAAGCATCCCGGCTGAAGGCCAAAGCAGAGATGTCACTATCCAAAGTCAACACACAATTCAAGAATTACGGACAGTATATATTCAACAATCCGGCCACGGAATTCACCTCTTCACGGACAGATGTATTCAGCGGGATGCTGGATGCGGAAGGAAACGCTTCGTTTGCACTCAAGTTACCGGAATCGGGAAATGCCCCCGGAATGCTGCAAGCAAATATCACGGCCAGGGTGTTCGAGCCGGGCGGAGATGCAAGTATCTACACCATGAGTGTACCCTACTCTCCTTTCAGCTCGTATGTGGGCATCAATCTGAATCAACCCCAAAGCAAATATATAGAGACTGACAAGGATCATATTTTTGATGTTGTGACTGTAAATCCGGACGGGAAGCCGATAAACCGTTCGGGACTGGAATATAAGATTTACCGTATCGACTGGAGCTGGTGGTGGGAAAATTCCCGCGAGTCTTTCGAGACGTACGTCAACAGTAGTTCCTATACGCCCGTAGCTGCCGGAAAGATAAACACGGTGAATGGGAAAGGCAGTTTCAAATTCCGGATCGACTATCCGGATTGGGGACGTTATCTGGTATATGTGAAGGATACGGAAAGTGGACATGCCACCGGAGGTACGGTGTATGTAGACTGGCCGGAATGGCGTGGACGTTCGTCCAAAACCGATCCGAGCGGCATCAAGATGCTGGCTTTCTCTATCGACAAAGACTCTTACGGAATCGGCGAGACTGTAACGGCCATTATCCCTGCATCGGCGGGAGGACGGGCACTTGCCACGCTGGAGAACGGCTCAACCGTACTGCAACGCGAATGGATAGACGTTTCCAACTGGGAAGACACGAAATATCAGTTCAAGGTAACGCCGGAAATGGCACCGAATGTTTACCTGCACATCAGCCTGCTGCAACCTCATGCACAGACGATCAATGATTTACCGATCCGCATGTATGGAGTGATGCCCGTCTTCGTAACCAACAAAGAGACCGTGCTCGAGCCACAGATTCAGATGCCGGACGTGCTACGTCCCGAAACGGGATTCAGCGTAACAGTCAGCGAGAAGAAAGGAAAAGCGATGACCTATACCTTAGCTATTGTAGACGACGGATTACTGGATTTGACTAATTTCAAGACTCCCGATCCATGGAATGACTTTTATGCCCGTGAGGCACTGGGCATCCGGACATGGGATATGTACGACGATGTGTTGGGAGCATATACAGGCAGTTATAATTCGCTTTTCAGTACCGGAGGCGATGAGACCTTAAAACCGGCAGACACGAAGGCCAACCGTTTCAAGCCGGTAGTACGCTTCATCGGTCCGTTCAGTCTGGGCAAAGGAAAGAGCCGGACACACCGGATAACTCTCCCGATGTACGTAGGTTCGGTACGCACCATGGTGGTAGCCGGAGAAAACGGAGCTTACGGCCATGCGGAGAAGACAGTTCCGGTACGTACGCCACTGATGATTCTCTCCACACTGCCACGCATACTCAGTACCCAAGAAGAGATACTGTTGCCAGTCAACGTATTTGCCATGGAGAAGGAGGTAAAAAATGTAAAAGTATCCGTTTCCGTATCGGGCAGCGCACAAGTAAACGGTGAGCATCAGCAATCCGTTACGTTTGCAGAGCCCGGCGACCGGTTGGCTTATTTCAGACTAAAAACCGGCAGCAAACCGGGAAAGACCACTGTACGGCTGACAGCCGAAGGAGCAGGCAGGAAAGTCTCGGAAACCATCGAAATAGAAGTCCGCAATCCGAATCCGGCCATCACCCTGCGTGAAAGCAAATGGATAGAAAGCGGACAAAGCTGCGAACTCTCATACAGACCTGTCAGCCATTCACCCGAAAACAGTGTAAAACTGGAGGTATCGCGTATCCCGTCGGTAGATATCAGCCGCCGGTTCGATTTTCTGTATAATTATCAACATTCCTGCACAGAGCAGTTGACATCGAAAGCCCTTCCGTTGCTGTTCGTGGGCCAGTTCAAAGCAGTAGACGAAGCAGAAGCCGGTAAGATAAAAGCAAACGTACAGGAAGCCATCAGGCAACTTTACAGCCGGCAGTTGCCCAACGGAGGATTCGTGTACTGGCCGGGCAATGCTTCCGCCAATGAATGGATCACCTCGTATGCCGGAATGTTCTTAGTGATGGCGCAAGAAAAAGGATATGCCGTAAATACCAATGTGCTGAACAGATGGAAACGGTTCCAGCGTTCGGCTGCACAAAACTGGCGTACGCCTCAACAAGATACCGGTTATTATTGGCAGGCGGACCTGCAGCAGGCTTTCCGCTTATATACATTAGCGCTGGCAGGCGCACCGGAACACGGAGCCATGAACCGGATGAAAGAGATGCAGCAGGACCTTTCGTTGCAGGCCAAATGGAGACTGGCCGCCGCTTATGCACTGAACGGAAAGATGCAAGCCGCCAATGAACTGGTATTTAATGCCAAGACAACGGTAGAGCCGTATTCACCTTCGACCGGAAGTTATGTGTACGGTTCGTGCGATCGTGACGAAGCCATGATCCTGGAGACCTTATTGCTCATGGGGCGCGAGCGGGAAGCATTCACACAGGCACAAAAGGTTTCTAAGAATCTGTCCCGTGAAGATTGGTTCAGTACACAATCTACCGCATTTGCATTGATGGCAATGGGGCGGCTGGCAGAAAAATTATCGGGCACTCTCGACTTCACCTGGACGATGTACGGCAAACAACAGCCGGCGGTAAAATCAGCCAAGGCCGTATTCGAGAAAGCATTGTCCGTCGCACCCGGAAGCGGTTCGGTAACTGTGAAGAACAAGGGTAAAGGAGCTTTGAACGTAGACCTGATAACCAGAATACAACTGTTGAACGATACCCTGCCCGCCTTGGCAAATAACCTGCGCCTGGATGTGAAGTACACGGATATGAACGGAACAGCCATTGCCCCCGAAACGCTGAAACAAGGCAGTGACTTCATGGCAACGGTCACCGTAGCCAACATCAGTGGCACCACCGACTACTCCGACATTGCCCTGACCCACCTCATTCCATCTGGCTGGGAAATATACAATGAGCGCATGACAACCGATCCGGAACAGGCCAACGGTGCAGATAGCAACAACAGTTACTCTTATCGGGATATCCGTGATGACCGTGTACTGACCTATTTCAATCTGAAACGAGGGCAGTCTAAAACATTCACCGTAAGGTTGCAAGCCACCTATGCAGGTACATTCGTATTACCGGCTATCCAGTGCGAAGCGATGTATGATGCCGGAGCACAGGCGAGGACACGGGCCGGCAAAGTAACCGTCGAACGGTAAGCCCTGGGAGGAGCAAGACAAGAGATAAGGATGAACGCAGACAAGGAACAGGAATGAAAAGATGGAAAAAGAGAAAAAGCCGGATAATCGGGGGAGGCATTGCCCTCCTGATTGTCTGGTATATCTTTTGCCTTCCCCGGCAACTGTTTCAGGTGCCCTACTCTACCGTCGTAGCCGACCGTCATCATGAACTGCTCGGTGCCCGTATTGCTCCGGACGGACAATGGCGTTTCCCTCCACGCACCACCACACCGGAAAAAATAAAGACCTGTCTCTTAGCCTTCGAAGACAATCATTTCTACTGGCATTGGGGCGTAGACCCGCTAGCAACCGCCAGAGCCGTCTGCCAGAACCTGAAAGCCGGACGCATTATCAGCGGAGGGAGCACACTTACGATGCAGACGATCCGCCTTGCCCGAAACAAACCGCGTACATTCGGTGAAAAATTCATCGAAATGATATGGGCCACCCGGTTGGAGTTCCGTTATTCCAAAGAAAAGATACTCTCTTTGTATGTCTCCCACGCCCCTTTCGGAGGAAATGTAGTGGGCCTGGATGCTGCAGCCTGGCGCTACTTCGGGCATGCAGCAAAAGATTTGTCGTGGGCCGAAGCGGCCATGCTTGCCGTACTTCCCAATTCACCCGCCATGATACATCTTTCCAAAAGCCGCCGGTCCTTGCTCGACAAGCGCAACCGCTTGCTGACACGCCTTCACAAGAACGGTACGTTGAGTGACTCCGATTATGAACTTGCCCTCAACGAACCTTTGCCACAGGAACCCAAGCCATTACCACAGACAGCCCCGCATCTGACAGATTATTTCTACCGGACCCACAACGGGACTTACTCAGTGAGTACCATCGACCGTGGAATACAATTGCAAGTGGAAGAACTGGTGGAACGCTGGAACAACGAATTCTCCCGCAGTGACATCCGCAACATGGCCATACTCGTTATCGACATAGAAAAGAACCAGCCCATCGCTTACTGTGGCAATCTGCACTTCAACAAAGACAAAAGCGGCAATCAGGTAGACATCATCCGTGCACCGCGCAGTACGGGAAGCATTCTGAAACCTTTTCTTTACTATGCCATGTTGCAGGAAGGCAGTATCCTTCCCCGCACGTTGTTGCCGGATGTTCCTATAAATATCAACGGCTTTGCTCCACAGAATTTCAGCCGGCAGTTCGAGGGCGCCGTTCCGGCAGCGGAAGCGATTGCACGCTCACTGAATATTCCGACCGTCAGCATGCTGCAACATTACGGCGTTCCCAAATTCTACAACCTGCTGAAACAGATGGGACTCACGACCCTGACCCGTCCGGCTTCCCATTATGGTTTATCACTTATCTTAGGAGGTGCCGAGGGAACCTTATGGGACATCACCGTAGCCTATGCCGGAATGGCACGGTGTTTGAGAGGATTGGAGCAGACCGATTGTTCCTTATTGCTCCCCGACTCCACATCACTCTCCACATCCACCCGTCATCTGCCAGCCGCAGGTTCGCATTTATCACTCTCTCCGGGCGCCGTCTGGCAAACCTTCGATGCCATTAAAGAGGTAAACAGACCGGAAGAGATAGACTGGCGCACCATTCCGTCGATGCAGACCATTGCCTGGAAAACAGGAACGAGTTACGGCTTTCGGGACGCATGGGCCGTAGGAGTCACCCCCCGTTATGCCGTCGGTGTATGGGTGGGAAACGCTACCGGAGAGGGAAAACCGGGTCTGGTAGGAGCACGTACGGCTGGTCCTGTCCTGTTCGATGTATTCAATCTCCTTCCATCCTCCCAATGGTTCGACAGGCCATCCGGAATATTTACCGATGCCGAAGTATGCCGGCTTTCCGGACATCTGAAAGGACGTTTCTGCGAAGAGACAGACACCATACCTATACTCCCCGCCGGATTAAAGACTGAAGCCTGTCCGTATCATCATCTCGTCAACCTGTCAGCCGATGGAACCTCCCGCATCTACGAAAGTTGCATCGGCATGGAACCTGTCATTCAAAAAAGCTGGTTTACCCTGCCTCCCGTATGGGAGTGGTATTACAAACAACACCATCCGGAATACAGACCACTTCCTCCCTTCAAGCCCGGATGCGGCGAAGATGTGCTCCGCCCCATGCAGTTTGTCTACCCTACGATGAATGCCCGGATATTTCTTCCCAAACAACTGGATGGCAGCAAAGGACAACTGAACGTAGAACTGGTACACAACAATCCGAAGGCAACCGTATACTGGCATCTCGACAATAATTATCTGAGCGAGACACAGGACTTCCACAAGCTGTCTTTCCTCCCCTCCCCCGGGAAACACTCCCTGACAGCGGTAGACAACGAGGGGAATACGGTTTCGGTGACTTTCTTTGTAGAGTGAAACGCCACCTGCCGGGCATTAGCGTTGTACTCTTCCGGAAGCGTCACCGTTCATCAGCGCTTCCACTTCGGCAACAGTCGCCAGATTGAAATCTCCGTAGAATGTATTTTTGAGACAGGAAGCCGCTAAGGCAAAATCCAACGCTTTCTGGTCATCGTGCGGATAAGTCAGCAACCCATAAATAAGTCCACCGACAAAAGCATCTCCCGTACCCACGCGGTCTACCTCATGCTCGATGTCATAAATCCCCGTATGCTTTAACGTACCGTCCGAATAAAGCACGGCAGCCAACAGATTATGATTGGCCGACAAAGAGTTCCGCAATTCAAGGAACATCTTTTTGCAACGGGGCACCAGCGTCTCCACCTGCTTGCCTACCCTCTCAAATCCCTGAAGATCGAGCCGGTAATCCGTATTCACCGCTTTGAAACCGACAGGCGAAATGCCCAATATCTCTTTATATTCCGGCTCCGCGCCAAAAATCACATCACTATACTGTACCAACGGGCGCATAACGTCAGCAGCCGTACGCCCATACTGCCACAAATTCTTACGGAAGTTCAGGTCACATGAGATAGTCAATCCCATACGATCTGCCGTCTGCAATGCTTCCAGGCAGGTATCAGCCCCGCTTTGAGACAAAGCTGCGGCCACTCCCGACCAATGAAACCAACCGGCATCGGCAAAAATAGCTTCCCAATCAATCATCCCGGGATGAAGTGTAGAAAAAGAAGACCCGGCACGGTCGTACACCACTTTCGAATTGCGAAAGGAAGCACCGTTTTCAAGAAAGTAAATTCCCATGCGGTCACCTCCATAGATTATTCCGTCCGTACGGAGTCCGTGAGAACGTAAATTCCCGACACAGGCACGGGCTATTTCATTGTCCGGCAGTCGGGTCACAAATTCTGTAGGAATACCAAAATTGGCAAGAGATACGGCAACATTGGTTTCACTGCCACCAAAAGTGGCCACATAATCACGGGTTTGCGAAAAACGGAGATTTCCGGGAGCGGTAAGGCGGAGAAGCACTTCTCCGAAAGTAACAATCTTCTTCATAATGTCTCAACAGATTCATTAAACATTCAAAGGTACTATCAAAAATCTAAGGAAAGATAAACTTTTAATAATTTTTATTGCAAAAGACAGGATAATGTATCGATATACTAATGTATCAATCTATTAAGGCGTTAGTGTACGATACAAAATAGTGAAGTACAGATGAACAATATCCCCAATATCTTGTTTTTCCAATAAACGAACAACGTTATTAAACCTAAACAAAAACAAGTTATGAAAAAGTTAATTGCATTATTAGCATTAGTATTGGTAAGTGCATCTACCATGATGTATGCACAGGAATCAGAAAGAGCAGTACGCCGTGCCGACCGCAAGGCAGAGAGAGATGCTGAAAGAGCAAGACTGAAAGCAGAAGAACAAGAGGCAGATGCAGTAGCCTACCAACAGGCAGTACAGGCACTGAAAAACAAGCAGTTTGTGCTTGAAGCCAATCAGGTGATCTTCCGTAACGGACAGAATGCATTCGTGTCATCCACCACAAACTTTGTAATGATGAACGGTCAGCGTGCTACCGTACAGGTTGCTTTCAACACTCCGTACCCCGGCCCTAACGGAATCGGTGGTGTAACAGTGGACGGTAATGCTTCGGATATGAAAATTACTACTGACAAGAAAGGAAACGTAAACTGCTCATTCAGCGTACAGGGCATCGGTATTTCGGCTCAGATATTTATCTCACTGACCAATGGAGGCAACAATGCTACCGTAACCGTAAACCCGAACTTCAACAGCAATACCCTCACATTGAGCGGTAACATCGTACCGTTGTCCCAATCGGATGTATTCAAAGGACGTTCCTGGTAATACGAACCCGATGGCCTGAAGATAAAACCGATCAGGAATTTCGAGGAGAGTGTCAAAATGAGCAAGACTTAGAATTCACCCCTGCCACAAATACTTGTAGCAGAGGTGAATTCTTTGAAAAGTACATTTTGACACCCTCCTTTTTCTTTCAACGTATACGCACAAGCCCCGCAAAAGCAAGAGTTCACAGAAGCACTGATTATCAATATCTTGTATTATTTTCATTCGCATTATATCTCAAAATTCATCAACGTGTGAAACGGTTTATGGAAATAATGTCTATCTTTGAATGGTCAATCAATAAAAAGTAACAATGAACAGTGTATTACGCAAACTCCCGATCGGGATACAGACTTTTGAGGACATCCGCAAAAACAATTATCTGTATGTAGACAAGACTGCTTTCGTGTGGAGAATAGCGAATACAGGAAAACCATACTTTTTGAGTCGCCCGCGTCGATTTGGAAAAAGCCTGTTGCTTTCTACTTTTGAAGCTTACTTTAAAGGTAAGAAAGAGTTGTTCGAAGGACTGGCCATCGAACAGATGGAGAAAGAATGGAAACAATTTCCGATACTGCATCTGGACTTGAATGCTAAGAAATACGAAACCCCGGAGGATTTGAATGCCATACTCAACCAGCATCTTGAAGAGTGGGAGAGCCTGTATGGTGATGAGAAAAAAAACCGCAGTCCGGAAGAACGGTTCAGCTATGTTATCAGCCGGGCCAATGAACAGGCTGGATGTGGTGTAGTAGTGCTGGTGGACGAATATGACAAACCCCTGTTGCAGACATTGTGCAATATTCCTTTAATGGAAAAATACCGTCAGATACTGAAAGCATTCTATGGCGTTCTGAAAAGTTCCGACCGTTATCTCCGTTTCGTCTTCCTTACCGGTGTGACGAAATTTGCACAAGTCAGCGTCTTCAGTGATCTGAATCAGCTGAATGACATCAGTATGAAACCCCAATATGCTACGGTCTGTGGTATCACCATGCAAGAATTGACCTATACATTCGCACCGGAAATACAACAATTGGCTGAACGCAATGGTTTTACACAGGAAGAAGTTCTTCAAAAGATGAAGGTATTGTATGACGGTTATCATTTCTGCGAATTTGCAGAAGGAGTCTTTAACCCCTTCAGCGTGCTCAATCTTTTCGACGGATACAAGTTCAGCAATTACTGGTTTCAGACAGGTACCCCAACTTTTCTTGTGGAGCTGCTCAAAAAAAGCGAATATGATTTACGTACCTTGATTGATGGAGTAGAAGCATCCTCCTCTTCATTTAGCGAATACCGGGTAGATGCCAATAATCCGATCCCACTGATTTACCAGAGCGGTTATCTGACAATAAAAGATTACAGTCCGCGTTTTGGCAACTATCTGCTGGAGTTTCCTAACGATGAAGTACGATATGGTTTTATTGATTTTCTAATCCCTTATTATACATCCGTTGTCGATGATGAGCGTGGCTTTTACATTGGTAAATTTATCCTCGAGTTGGAAAATGGTGATTACGATTCCTTCCTCACCCGCTTGCAAGCTTTCTTTGCCGATTTTCCATACGAACTGAATGATAAAACCGAACGCCATTATCAAGTGGTATTCTACCTCGTGTTCAAATTGATGGGGCAATTCACTGATGTAGAGATACGTAGCGCATGCGGACGGGCAGATGCCGTTGTAAAGACTCCCGCTTACATTTACGTCTTCGAGTTTAAACTGAACGGGACGGCAGAGGAAGCTTTGCAGCAAATAGACGATAAGGGATATTTGATTCCTTATCAAGCCGATGGGCGTAAACTTATTAAGATAGGTGTTGAGTTTAGTGCCGCCGAAAGAAACATCAGCCGGTGGTTACGAGGATAAAGAATACAATACAAAATACGACTCATGAGAGAATATATCATAGCAGACAATCAGGATATCACCAAAGCAGGTATGATGTTTCTGCTCAGCAAGCAGAAAGACGTATCACAGCTGCTGGTTGCAGATAACAAAGCAGAACTTATCAGAGAATTGCGCCTGCACCCACAAGCAGTAGTAATCCTCGATTATACTTTATTTGATTTTGCCGGTGCAGAAGAATTGATAGTGCTTCGCGAGCGTTTTAAGGAGGTAGACTGGCTACTGTTCTCCGATGAATTGAGCATCGGATTTCTCCGTCAGATACTATTCAGCAGTATGGCATTCGGAGTGGTCATGAAGGACAACTCGAAAGAAGAGATACTCACCGCCCTCCAATGCGCATCCCGCAAAGAGCGCTTCATCTGCAACCACGTAACCAACCTGCTACTGTCCGGAAACACCCAACAGGCATCTTCGGGCAACATGCAGGAGGATCATCTGCTCACCGCCACAGAAAAAAACATTCTCAAAGAAATTGCATCAGGCAAGACCACCAAAGAGATTGCCGCAGAAAAGAACCTGAGCTTCCACACCATCAACAGCCACCGGAAAAACATCTTCCGGAAACTCGGGGTAAACAATGTACACGAAGCTACCAAATATGCCATGCGGGCGGGGATTGTGGATCTGGCGGAATATTATATTTAACAACCACTATTCCCCTATTCTATTCCTCCGCTCCCCACACACACCTCTGACTTTTCATCGTAAATAACCCCGAACTGTCCGGGAGCGATACCTTGCAGCTTTTCGGAAGAAAGCACATGGAAAGTGTCACCTTTGCGGGTAAGGCGCCCCTTGATGAACTCCGGAGTATGACGAATCTTAAAGGTGATATTCACTTCCTCTTTCTCCAGGTCTTCCTTCCAGGGATTTCCGGTGATAAAGTGAAAATCGGAAAGGGAAAATTCCGTACCATATTGCGCTTCCGTGCCATAACCATGAGACACATAGATAATATTCTCTTCAATATCCTTCTTTATCACGAACCAAGGGCCGCCTCCCAATCCCAGTCCTTTACGCTGGCCGATGGTGTGAAACCAATATCCCCGGTGGGTTCCGATCCGCTTTCCTGTCTCCCACTCGATCACCGCCCCTTCTTTCTCTCCGAGAAAACGACGGACGAAATCATTGTAGTTTATCTTGCCTAAGAAGCAAATGCCCTGACTGTCTTTTCTATACGCACTGGGGAGTTTGGCATTGCGTGCAATCTCGCGCACTTCATGTTTCATCAAATGCCCGATAGGAAACATCAATTTGGATACTTGAAGATAATCGATCTGGGCAAGAAAATCTGTCTGGTCTTTCACCGGATCTTTGGCAGTACCGAGCCAAGTCTTACCATCACGCAGCAATGTGGTTGCATAATGCCCTGTGGCTGTAAAGTCGAAGTCCTTTCCGACACGCTGCTCAAAGCATCCGAATTTAATCAACTTATTGCACATCACATCGGGATTGGGCGTCTGCCCTTTCCGTATTTTATCAATGGCATAGGCCGCCACATTGTCCCAATATTCACGATGCAGATCGACGATTTCCAATGGCAAACCATACCGCCGGGCCGTAGCCGTGGCAAGTTCTATATCCTCTTCGGCAGAGCAGTCCATGTATTCCGCACCGTCCATACCTATCTTAATATAAAACAACGAGGGCTTATACCCCTGTTCACATAGGAGATGAACGACTACCGAGCTGTCTACTCCACCTGATAATAAAGCTGCTATATTCTTCATGGCGGCAAAGATAAGGCAAACGATGTTTACAGGCTATCACACAATAAAGGCATTTTTATACCACAATTGTGGTAGATAAGCGAAGTATTTCCTACATTTGCAACTCCTAAAGACGATCAA
This sequence comes from Coprobacillus sp. CAG:698, assembly GCA_963599995.1. Classification (GTDB taxonomy): domain Bacteria; phylum Bacteroidota; class Bacteroidia; order Bacteroidales; family Bacteroidaceae; genus Bacteroides. The sequence goes on along the minus strand of CAVCAX010000337.1, from coordinate 5,322 downwards.
GATATGAAGATAAGAAACATACTGTTCACCCCTATATTGTTCATCGTGATGTTATCCGGCCTTTTCTCCTGCGGAGTAGACCGCTGGCCGGAGTATGCCGAAGAGACCGACCTGGATATATGGATAGACAGCGTAATGCGTCTGGAATACCTTTGGTACGATGAAATGCCTTCGGTAACTCCCAGCCAATATTTTCTGGCTCCCGCAGAGTTCCTCAAAAAAGTGATTTATTCCACTCTCGACAAGAACTATTCGTACATAGACACACTGAATAAGGTACAGTCTCCCGAATACGGTTTCGACTATACGCTCTATAAGAATGCTGATGTAGATACACTTTACAATGCCTTAATCACCAATGTCCGCCCCGGCTCTCCTGCCTCAGCGGCCGGTCTGGAACGTGGAGGATGGATAGTGAAAGCAGACGGTGAATACATCACCAAGAAAAATGAAAAGACCCTCCTCCAAACAGGAAAGGCCATGACGCTGACCTTGGGAAAATACGAGTTGCAGAATATCAAGGATGAGGATAAGCAGACCGAAAAGCAGAAAGGTGTGGTTATAGAGACCGGAACCGCCAACATCGGAGCCGAACAAATAGTAGAGGACGACCCGATTCCCGTATACGAAATTGTAACCACTGCCACAGGGGTAAAAGTGGGATATGTGGTCTACAACCATTTCACAGCAGGAACTGCCGATGACAAGGAGAAATACAACGACAAGCTGCGCGATATCTCCCGGGAATTTGCCGGTGCCGGCGTGACTCACTTCGTGCTCGACTTGCGCAACAATACCGGAGGATCATTGGAATGTGCGCAGTTATTGGCTTCTCTGTTGGCACCGGGAAGTGCAGTGGGAAAAATCTGTGCCCATCTGGAATATAACGACAAGCAATCCTATAAAGACTTCGACCTGCTCTTCGACCCGCAACTGATAGGAAACGGAGTGAATATGAACATCCAAAAAGGGTTCATACTAACCAGCAGCACTACTACGGGGATGGCAGGGACTCTTTATGACTGTCTGTTCCCGTTTGAGAATTGGGAGATATTAGGTACGGCACTGCCTGCCATGGGAGTAGCAACCGAAAGTTTTGTCAACTCTACATACGGCTGGTCGTTGAATCCGGTAGTATGTACTGTCTACAACTGTGCAGGTGAAGCGCATATAGGAGGAAACTTTACTGCCAAATATACAATAGACCCGACATCGACCACCAATTTAGTGACCTACCTGCCACTTGGAAATAAAGAAGAGACACTATTCAGCGTGGCTCTCGGCATTATCGATGGGACTTATCCTCCCAAAGAGGAAGAAGCGGATAAAGAGACACCGGATACCGGCACCACATACACAGTCCGCCTCGGAGACGGGATAAGACCTTAACAAAATAAGATAATGAAACGAATGCAACGCCATTTCTTCCTTTCCCTATTCCTTTCCCTGACGCTGACGGCATGTAATGAGAATGAAGAAGAAAGTACGAAAGAGAACATAGCCTGTCTCACCATTACCGAAACGACCGGTTCCGGAGAGGAAAGAGTTACTACCGAACAGAAATTCATCTATGCAGATGGAAAATTAACCCGGCACATCACCAAGCAGACTTATACGGACAGACTGCTCGAAGGTGAATACACGCATAGCGTCAACAGCCGGGTCAGTTATGAACCAGAGAGGGTGATCATAACCGATGAAAGCGGAAACGTGTCTACTTATCAGCTGAATGAGAAAGGGTATGCCACCTTGTGTATCCGCAAAGAGCCAGGCGGTACAATCCGTACATATACATTCTCTTACTCAACGACAGGAGATGAAAACCTCACCGGAATC
>CAVCAX010000337.1:0-3395 GCA_963599995.1 Coprobacillus sp. CAG:698 | reverse complement strand
AGAAAGCATTGACGGCAACTTGTCTTCCGAAATATCAATCAGTATCCCGGACAACGGTACAATGAATATAACGGAACAAGTAAACGCCTGTCAAGACACATTCACCACCGGTGTCAATGAAAGCCACCCCGGCATATCCAATGAGAGAAGTAAGCTACCATTCCTGTTCCTATCAGAACGCTACCCTCTCTCTTTCCATACAGAAGCTTTCTACGCCCATATACTCGGAGCACCCCTGTCTTTTCTTCCGGGCCAGTTGACAATAGAAAACAGCGAAGAAGTTACCACTTATAGCTATGCTGCGGACGAGAGAGGATACATCACGTCATGTGCGGTAAAAATCAGTGTTCCGCACAAGAATTGGTATCGCAATGTACAATATTCATACCTCTTTGATTGAATCCAACTTTCGGTCAACTATCTCCCGACTGTTCCTCACTTCTTAAAGAATTTGCTGAAAAAAAGAATCTGATAGTCGATGGAGTTATTCCAATACTCACTGTTGTGCGCTCCCGGACGAGTGATGAAATCGTGATCGATCTTCAGCTCCAACAAACGGTTGTGCAGGTTCTTATTTACATCCAGGAAGAAATCCGCCTCCCCACAATCCACAATCAGCGCCAGATCACCATTCTTTAATTTATCCACCTGGTTGATAACCGTATGGTCATCCCACACCTGCCTGTTCTCTTCGATTTCTCCCAATTGTTCGGACATCAACCAGTTCTTCGGGAACTGACGGATATCGACTCCGCCACTGGTACTGCCTGCCGCACCGAACACATCTTTATGCCGGATGGCGTTCCAAAGTGCTCCATGTCCACCCATACTAAGTCCGGTAATGGCACGTCCGCGACGGTCGGCTATCGTCTTATAATGGCTGTCTATGTAATCGATCAATTCTGAAGAGATAAAAGTTTCGTAACGGTAATCCTTATTCTTCGGACTATCCCAATACCAACTGTTCTTGCCATCGGGACATGCAAAAATAATTCCCTTCTCATCGGCAATCTGCGGAAGTTCGGGACGAATACCGACCCATGTTTTGGCATTACCGCCGAAGCCATGTAACAGGTATACCACCGGACAATCAACCCCTTTTTCACCCAAAGCAATATCAGGAACAACCACTACCACTTGCACTTCCTTGTTCATAGAAGGGCTTTTTACCATCAGCGTATCTACTTGTGCCGCATAAAACGGAAGCACTGCCCACAGCAGGCAAACCAATAATAAACTTTTTCTTTTCATCGTATTAAAACATTTGCATTAAAAATTAAATTCGGGATTCTGTCTCTCTCTCGTAATCCGCAGAAACCGGTTTATCAAAGAGGGCTTTGCAATGATTGCATTTATAAGTCCAATGATTGTCTCCGGGAGGTGCCGTGACCAGCAAAGACAATATCGCAGCGCAAACCGCCCGTATCCGTCTGTCGCTCCGCAATTTAAATGTAATATCTGCCGAACCGCAATAAGGGCAATATTTCAGATCCTCCGGAAGACTCTGATTATCACGCAACACTTGAAGGGCACGTTCATAATCTTTCTCATCAACAAAGATATCGACACCGGAAATATTGCTTACATAACCCTTCAACAATGATGACAGATTTTCATTATGCAACAGTGATGCTATTCCCGCATTTTCCAAAGCTCCTTGAAAGATATGCGCCTGCATAGCATCATTACATGTTATCAATCGGATTGTTCTCATGACGATTACATATTCAAGTGATTAATGCCGGCAAAAATACCGGATAATAATGAAAAGAGTAACATTTTTTGTCTATTTTTGTAACATTAAAAACCAGTCCTATGAAAAAGCGATCCGTATTTCTTCTGTTCTTTCTCAATCTCCTCATAACGGCAACGGCACAACCACTCCATCAGATAAGAGGTACCGTTATTGACAAAAGACTCGCAGCACGCATGACTGTAAAGACAGACGGATATACTCCCGAACAACCCAAGAACAGACGACCGGATGATACCACCTGTCCGGTATGATTAAACGAAAGCTCACAAAAAATAAAGTCTCATAATAAAAACGAAACCTCATATTACGTTAAATATTCATTAATATACTCTCCATATAGGCAGTGTATCAATAGATTCGAGTAATTTTCGGAACAGAAACCATTCATATACTATATGGAATTCATAATCATCATTCTCTTACTTCTCTTAAACGGCGTCTTTGCCATGTATGAAATCGCCTTGGTATCTTCAAGCAAGACACGTCTGGAAACCCTTGTAAGCAAAGGAAACAAGTCCGCACGAGGAGTTCTGAAACAATTGGAAGAACCCGAAAAGTTCCTTTCTACCATCCAAATCGGTATCACACTGATCGGCATCATATCGGGTGCTTTCGGTGGTGTAGCCATCACTGATGATGTAACGCCACTCTTTTCCATGATTCCCGGACTGGAAGCCTATGCCCGGAATCTTGCCATGATTACTACCGTAGCCGTCATCACTTATCTGTCGCTCATCGTCGGCGAACTTGTCCCGAAATCCATCGCACTGAGCAATCCGGAACGATACGCCACGATGTTCAGCCCCATCATGATCCTTCTGACCAAGGTCTCTTACCCTTTCGTATGGCTGCTGAGCGTTTCGACCCGTCTTCTCAACAGACTCATCGGGCTGAAAAGCGAAGAACGCATCATGACGCAGGAGGAGTTGAAAATGATTCTTCATCAAAGTTCCGAACAGGGGGTAATCGATAAAGAAGAGACGGAGATGCTGAAAGATGTATTCCGTTTCTCGGATAAACGTGCCAACGAATTGATGACCCACCGGCGTGACCTGATAGTGCTCCACCCCAACGAAACCAAAGAAGAGGTGATGCACATCATCGATACCGAACACTTCAGTAAATATCTGCTGGTCAATGAAAACAAAGATGAAATCATCGGTGTGGTTTCGGTAAAGGACATTATCCTTATGGTGGGCAGCGAACAAGAATTCGACCTGCGCAAAATAGCCCGTCCCGCCCTCTTCATACCCGAAAGTCTATACGCGAAAAAAGTTTTAGAGCTATTCAAGAAGAACAAAAACAAGTTCGCGGTTGTTGTTAACGAGTATGGCAGCACGGAAGGCATTATCACCCTGTATGATCTGACCGAAAGTATCTTCGGAGATATTCTTGAAGAAGATGATACGGAAGAGGAAGAAATCGTCCGCCGCCAAGACGGTTCGCTGTTGGTAGAGGCTTCTATGAACATCGGCGACTTTATGGAAGAGATGGGTATCTTTTCTTACGAAGATATAGACTCGGAAGATTTCACCACCTTGGGAGGTTTGGCTATGTTTCTTATCGGGCGTATCCCAAAAGCAGGAGATACCTTTACTTATAAGAACCTACAATTTGAAGTGGTAGACATGGACCGTGG
>CAVCAX010000336.1:584-30432 GCA_963599995.1 Coprobacillus sp. CAG:698 | reverse complement strand
TTCAATTGTTTCCGGCCATAAAAGACATGTTTCCCATCGGCAGCGATATGTCCGTAAAAGTAAAACTTGGCCGCTGATACATCGAGGGAATCCTTCAAGATCCGTTCTCCTTGATAGAACAACATATCATTGACGATACATTTATCCAAACCGACCTCCTCGAACCGTTCCACATCAATATCCTTGGCAACGACCGTGCCGAGATGGACAATGTTTCTACCGTTACGCAGATAATAGCAACCGGCACTCAGTGTATCGACCGGCGATTGAAGGGAATCCACTCTTATCAAAACATTTTTTTCAACAGTACTGTCCCAGCCATCCCTATACAGATATTCTCTATCCGTCCACCAATAACTATTCCCCAAAGGAGCAAACGTATTCCTGTCCACGTCGAGCTTCCTCTCATCAAGATAGACAAAATCCTTGTCGCGCATCCAGCTTCCATCCTGTCCATCGTGTTTACAGACAAAGTATTCTGCCGTCTGCACATCTATGCCGCATTTCGTAGGGCGAAAATTATCAATGTCTGCGCCATAGACATATACATAATTTCTGTCTTTCGGCAAGCCGCTCTTATCCAAATGAAAGGATGCCACATCTGCCGGTTTTATGATTTTATCCATATACCATACCGATTTACTGTCTTTTGCCCAGTTATCGTCCAGTACCGTAAATGTTGTTTCGTCCACATCTTCCAAATATCCCCAATGTCCATGATTGATTAAGTTCAGGGCATGCTCGACGGATATATAGTATATCCCTTTCCAATTCTTATAATAGGTGCTATAACCGGCACAAATCCTTGTGCCTCTCGGAATCGGGAATCCGAAGAAAAACGGAAAGAAACAATTGAATACACCAACAATTATAATGCTTCCCAATATTATATTCCGCCACTTTTTCATGACCTTATCGCATTGAAATCCAACTGCAAATTTATAAAAAAGTATCATCCGCCACGGATGAATAACGGAACTTTTTACCTTTCCGGTACGGCTCTTTCACGACAAATGGAAAGATTACCGCCCTTCATCATACCTCCCATTCGCACTTCTTAGCAATAAGCCTAAAGAACAATTTTTAATATAAAATATAACAAAATTTATACTATACGTCAAAAGCCAAATACGCGTAATCGACTGTTTTTCAGATAGTATATACTAAATCGTATAACAGAGATACTTTAACGTACAAGCGTAAAAGTAACAGCAACATACATTTCTTATAATATATTAACTTTGTACTCTAAGAGTTTGTTTCCATTCAAATAACGACAGACAGGTAAAGCGAACTTATCATTTTTTTGACATTTTCTAATGTCAGAATTGCAAAACATCAACAAGATCAAGAACGATTTTATTTATGCCATAATTAAAAACAACATAAAAAACCATGAGATTGTCGATCCTATTCTTTTTAGTTTGCTGTCTGGGCGTTCAGCACGCATACGGTCAAACAAGTGTAAACGCCGGAAATGGAAACGCGAATACCCATTCCGGAAGTGTCAGTTATTCAATCGGGCAGGTATTTTATGCCGGAGCGAGTAACAGTACCGGAAGCATCTATCCGGGTGTTCAGCAAATTTATGAAATCAGCACAGTTCCTGTCGATATAGACCTTGCACCGAAAGTAACCCTATCGGTAAAGGTATATCCCAATCCGGCAACGGACTATTTCATTTTGTCTTTCAACGGGACAGACTTTTCCGGATACACCGCCAGACTGGCCGACTCCTCCGGAAAGGTTTTACGAATCACGGAAATCAATGAATTCGACACACGAATGGAAGTCAGTTCCTACCCTCCCGGTATGTACTACTTATATCTACTGAAAGAACAATCCATATATAAAACATTCAAAATCATTAAAAAATAACACTTAGCTTATGAGAACAACCACGAAGAGAATCAGATGTCTCTTAGCTATTTGTTTGTCTTTTATCGTCACACTGTCGGTGCGCGCTCAAGAGAACGTGCCGCTCAAAATGAGTTATCAGGCAGTAGTGAGAGATGAAGCGAACAAACTGCTGGGGAACAAGACAATCGGAATGCGAATCAGTATCTTGCGGGGAAGTGCTACCGGCAGCCTCGTCTATAGCGAGACGCATTCGCCAACGACCAACGCCAATGGCCTGGTCAGTATAATAATAGGTGACGGCCGGCCGACCACAGGTGCCATAGCCTTGATAGACTGGTCGCAAGGACCTTTCTTTGCAGAGACCGAAATCGATCCGACCGGTGGCAGCAACTACTCCATCAGCAGTACGACTCAATTGCTGAGCGTACCTTTCGCCCTTTACGCAGAAAAAGCCGGTAATGGATTTGACGGCATGTACGAAAGCCTGCAGGGCAAACCGGAATTTGCAGAAGTGGCTACAAGCGGCAATTATGAAGACCTGGCAAACAGACCGGAATTTGCAGAGGTGGCTACAAGCGGCAGCTATGAAGACCTGGCAGACAAGCCGGAACTTGCAGAGGTAGCTGTAACCGGTAAATACGAAGACCTGGCAGACAAACCGGAATTCGCCGGTGTAGCCACAAGTGGCAAATACGAGGATCTGGAAGGGAAACCGGCACTGGCCAACGTAGCCACAAGCGGTAAATACGAAGATCTGGAAGGAGCCCCTCTGTTTATGCCAATAGCGATCAGCGGTAAGTACGAAGACCTGTCCGGAACGCCGAAACTGTCGGAAGTGGCAACGACCGGCAGCTATAAGAGCCTGACAGATACTCCCAAGAAAGTATCCGAATTTGAGAACGATGCCAAATACCTGGTCAACGAAAGGCAGAAATTGAAATTGGAAGGTACCTCCTTAAGTATCACAGACGAGAATGGAGAAAATGTCAATACGATCGTTCTCCCGAGCAGTTCAACCGGAGGAGTCACCGATTATGAGCAATTGACCAACAAACCGGAAGGAACCAAAGACGGCGACCTCCTCTACTGGAACACCTCCGACAAGAAGTGGCACGTTTTAGGTATGGGGCTGGAAGGGCAGGTTTTATCCGTATCCAATGGAAAGCTGAACTGGACAGAGCCTTCCTTTATCGTAAATACCGAAGCATATAATACCGGAGAAGTATTTTATCAAAACGGGAAAGCGGAAGGCATCATCATAACATCCGACAAAATGGCCCGCAGCGGACTGCTTCTGTCTCTGAACGAAAGTACAGCGGCATGGAGTACCCAAGTAGAGTATATGGCTGCGGCAGACCTGGCAGACGGCGCCAACAACATGTCGGTAATAGCCGGCACCGTAGACTGGGAAAGCAACTATCCGGCATTCGGCCAATCAAGAGAAGCAGGAGACAACTGGTATCTGCCATCAGTCGAAGAGCTGCAGCTCATACAAAGAAATGCCGACAAGTTGAATGCAGAGCTGACCGCTGCAAACGGCACTCCTCTATCACAGGACTTTTATTGGGCGTCTACCGAAAGAGATGTAAAATACGCATACGGCATCGCCTTCAAAGACGTATCGATCAAAGACCCGAACACCCCCATCCAGGCGGATGAGAAATACATAAAGACAAGTACCATAACCTCTTCTACGGGACAGGACTCTTTGGTTTTCGTCAGTCTGGATATCCCGTCAGGCGAACGCATAGAAGCCAGGAAAGAGACCACCTTAGGCGTTCGTGCGATACGCAAACTGTCGTGGAGCGAACTGACAAGCAAACCCGCCACGAAGAACACCTACAAGGTAGGAGATATCTACTATGCAGTAGATAAAACGACGCCATTAGGCATCGTCTATGAGGTTAATGAAAGCGGGGCGCACGGAAAGGTCTTGTCAATCACAGAGAGCAACGACTCGATCACATGGGAAGCGGCCGGAAAATGGTGTGACAGCATCGGTCCGGCATGGGTAGTCCCCACAGAGAAAGATTGGGAAGCCATCTCCACTTTAAAGACAATGCTGAACACCATCCTGATAAACAAGGCTTATGTTGCCCTCAAACCGGAAGCCGGCTATTGGTCATCGACCGAAGGCGATGATCCGACGGAAGCAATGTGCATAGAAATGCCGACCACAGGGTATGCCGACAGTTTCAAATCGGCTTCGTTAAAGAAGACCGAGTCAGCATTGGTCAGAGCTATTATGGAATTTTAAAAAGAGAAAATATGAATAAAAAAAGGATCTTATCTAAAACCCGAAAGAATTGGACAAGACATCTTATCGTCCTTTTCTTATTGATCTCTACCGCGCAAGTGTCTGCACGAAATACGTGGCAAGACGCAACACGGTATTTTCAGGCTTGGTTTGACAACAACAAAGGTTGTGTCGTAGTTGCATTCCGGCAAGGTGACGACCACTTCGGACCGGCCAACGAAAACGGTTATATCGAAAATGCCGAAGTCAAGTTCAACGGAAATACCATCTTCCGTCTATCGGCAAGTGATGTCAACAAGGGCTATCACCTCACAGAAGTAAACGGAAAGACAGTACAAATCTATTCGGGCTGGGGCTACAACGACTCGGCACACGGTGTAAGCGGTGGAAATGAATGCTACTACAAAGTCGTTGAGTGGTATTCCAGCAACACCTTGTCGGCCGGTGACGCCAAAGTATCGATAAACGGTACATGGGATGTCAACGGAGTCTACAAATCAGACCCGATGTCTGCCAGTAGAAATGTGACCGTTCCCTCTTTGGGTGCTGTGAGCATTACAAGCACGAGCTTCAGCACGCAGGCCAACAAGACTTACCTGGTCTATAAGAAAAACGGAACTTCCGGCATGGATACCAAAGGCAGTTTCGAGCTGTTCTCCGGAAGCGAAAAAATAAACGCGACCTTCAGCGGCAACACCATCACCATACCGAATATCTCGGAGAGTGCCAAAAGCTATACGCTGAAATACACGTATAAGACCCCGCAGACCAATGCGGAATATTCCGTAAGTTCTTCTTCGTTCAAGGTACCGGCATACACCCGGCCCAAAAACTTAGACGTCGCATTCAATGATGTAAAAAGAACGGTAGAAGTAACCTGGGACATCCTTTCCGTAGGAGGTACCAAAGGCGTGGATTTCTATACCCATGGATTCGTACTGCAAAGATGTGAATCTGATAAAAGCAACTGGGAGACCATTGCCCGTATCGAATACGACAATTCAAAGACCCAATATGCCTACAGTGACGAATACTTCGCCCAGCAGAACGTAAGCAAGAGTTACAGCTACCGGTTGCAACGGACCGGTAACACCGCCAACCATTGGGATTTAACGAAAGAGCTCTATCTATCGACAGAGCACGCCGACATTAATCCCCGAACGGTTGCAGCCAAATTGGACGAGAACAACAAATACAAAGTCCACATCACCTGGGAAACCATGAATGAAAACAACCTGTGGTCCACAGGAAGTAAATTCCTGATCTCCCGTATGAACAAGACGGCCAATACGAAAGAGGAGATTTATCTGAAGAAGGAGGATTTCCTGAAACATCAATACGTAGACAGCCTGATCAACTTGTGCAACATCTACTATTATATGCTACAGGTTATTCCCGGCGGCAACTATAACACGAGCAATGCAGCGGCAACCAACACCATCCTCTCTTCTGAAATCGGAGACATGAAAAGCCTGACGGTTTCAAAAGGTTACTTCTACGACCGTGTAGAACTGAAATGGGAAGTCGACTACTCGGAGGGAGGCTTTGACAAGTTCATCATCCAGAGAAAACGCCACGACGCCGATGATTCGGAATACCAGCAGATACAAATGGTAGATGCATCGGCCAGCATCACGCAATACAACACGGAAGACAAGAACTGTGTACCGGGAGTCATCTACGATTACAAGGTTTACGGAGTACTCAAATGTGCAGACGGCGAACCTCTGCAATCCAAGTACAAACCGACACAAATCGGTTTCCGTACCCCAACCGGTGATGTGTACGGCCGGGTTACATTTGAAAACGGACAAGCCGTACAAGACGTGGAGGTACGTCTTGAGACCGAGGATGAAATCCCCGGATACAGCTATGAGCTGAAAGGCGGTTATCTGAAGATCGACAAGTCTTCTTTCCTGTCCGGCAATACCAATGCCATCACCCTGCAGGCCTGGATAAGTCCAAAGGATGTGAAGGCCAAGACACAGCAGTTTATCGTGAAGAAAGAGAACATGTACTCTTTCTATATCACCAATGACAAACTGTATTTCAAAGTCGGGAACGCCACCAACAACCAGTCGATAGAATCGACCGCCCGATTAAGCACATATACCAAGACCAGTCCTTACCTGCATGTATCCGCTACCTATTCACAAGATTCTTTGCACCTGTACATAAACAAGGAATGCGTAGCCAAAGCAGCATACAAAAAGGGAAGCCAATTTACAGGACCGGAGAATCAGGTAACCTTCGGAGAGGGCTTCACCGGAAACATCGATGAAATCAGAATCTGGGACAAGGCTCTTGATGCGGCAACGATCGCCCGCGACTACACCCGTTATCTTGCCGGCAACGAAAGCGGCCTGATCGGTTACTATACATTCGACTATTCGACCGCCCGGGAATTCTACGACACCTCTTACAAGGGAACCAATTACAACGAAAACCACGGAACAATCGAAGGTGACGCTGTGCTGGATGCAACCAACATCCCCACACCCGAACAGTTGGGATACAAGGGCATCACTTCTGCAGATGGTTCGTATACGATTCATGCCGTACCATATACCGGCAACGGCACATCCTATTCGATCATCCCGCGCATGGGCATTCACACCTTCTCTCCCAGCCAGGAGGTGCGTATCATCAATGCGGACGCCCAAAACCACACGGTTAACTTCACAGACAAATCATCCTTCAAGGTCCAGGGTTTTGTGACTTACTACAACAGCACGATTCCGGTTGAAGGAGTTACGTTTACCGTAGACGGCGTCACAGTGGTAAGAAGCAACGGCAGTATCATCCAGACCGACAGCAAGGGTGAATTCACCATATCGGTACCGGTAGGAACCCACGAAGTAAAAGCCGTGAAGTCGAACCACATATTCGCCAATGGAGGAAAAATCACGAACAGCAACGGTACCGACCGGAACTACCAGGATGACCTCAACAATCTCCAACTGAAAGACAGCACCACCATCCGTTATATCGGACGTATAGCCGGTGGTACCATCCAGGAGGCCTATCCGATAGGACACTCTTTGTCCAAGAACAACCTCGCCGACGGAGTTTCATTGACTTTGGAATACATCAACGAAGCCTACAAGGTAGCTCTTAAAGACAGTACGGTAGTAATGGACCATTTCAAGCCTTCCAATCAGGACAAAGCCAAGCAGAACAGTGTCAAATGGACGGCAGGTCAGGACATCGTGATCTATCCGAATGCAGAAACCGGAGAATTCGTAGCCGACATTATCCCGGAGAAATTCAGTGTCACACTGTCTGTTCCCGGCAAGAGCTACGAGTCGTTCAGCGGCGGCAAAGGGCAGCTCGATCTTACCAGCAGTTTCAACCTGTCAGAATCCGTACGTGAATACAGAGATTCCATACAGGTAAACAAAGACCCCAATGCACCGGTTTATGAATACACCGATTACTCGGACACCGTACGTTACAATAAGCAGCAAATGTTTATTGCACGCACCAATACGACCCTGAGAATCACCCAACAGGATGCCACAGGAAAAGACCTCGCCTACATGGGAAATTCCAAGGTCAGCGTACTGAATGCATTAGGAGAGGCAACCCAGGTTCCCTTATGGACAGAGACCGACGGTTATCTGTTGGAGAAACCTGTATTCGAACAGGGCAAATGGTATAAATTCCAGGCCAAAATATTCGAAGCATATCCTTACTACAATGCAGACGGTAGTTTGAAGACAAGTGTCAACACCGATGAGGTCGCCGTCAGTGATGCGGAGGTTTCATTCAGCAAGCAATTCTGCAACAAAGAGGGAGTACAAGAGACTGTGAAATGCGATGAAAACGGTCTGGGTACTTTCGAAGTACAGGCTTTACAGCCGGATTTCACAACAGGAATATCCAACATAGAAGCCACTTTCAAAATCGGCGATGAAGGAACAGCCAGCCCGTGGCCGGATCCCATCTCAGCCTATTTTATAGGACAACGCCAACAAGGCAATTCTTTCGTGACGGAAGGACCCGACAAGATTATGTTCGTACTGCGCGACCCGCCGGGAAGCAAAAGTTACGCTTACCTGGAAAAAGGAGCAAGCAGCAAGACGACATCGACCTACAACGGTGCGGTTACAAACTCCGGAAGCGAAATGCACAAGACCTATTTAGGAGGTAAGGTCATGACGTTTACCGGTGTAGGTGCCGGTATGATTACGGAGACCGAAGTCAACAACGACATATCCATCGGACTCACTCATGAAGAGCAGGTATCGGGAAGTGTCGGTACCGAACGTGTCATGACCACGACCACTCGTTTCCAGACGAGCGATGACCCACTGTATGTAGGTGCCGGCGGCGACCTGTATGTCGGATACTCTACGAACATCGTATTAGGCAAGACAGAGAACCTGACCATCCGCTCCAAAGAACAGCATGAGATGTACAAGCAGGTCGGTGATGAAATACTCGCCGGTGTAGATGATGCCGGGAATTATACCGGAAACTATGTATTGGTCAAAACAGAGGGAATCGGATTATCCGAACGTTTCAGCACGCTGTTCGCTTATCCTCAACTGCACATCGAGGGACAGCTGATTCCCAATCTGACAGATACCCGTAACAAATGGCTGGTTCCGTACACAGGTTCTGCAACCAATATCACTGAAGATGCGGAATTCTACGACACCATGAAGACCAGAGCAAACTCTACGGGACAGACCGTATATGCTTCATATATTGCCGAAGACCACGAAGACTTCGGAAAGAGCAACACCGACGAGACCATACAAGACAAGACCAAGGGAGACCCGAACGACCCGACAAACGGTCCGAGCTACTGCATTATCTATCCGGACGCATTGCTTTCCAAGACAGACGCCAAAGGAAACATCATCGTTCCGGACAATGATACGATCAACGTCATCAACCAGTCCATCAAGAACTGGGAGAAACAGTTGCGTGCCAATGAGCAAGCGAAAGTAAAAGCGAAGAGCTCCGGCAAGCCTTTGCAGAACTACTCGTTCCATGCCGGATCCAATATCGAGTACAGCGAATCATTTACCCAGACAAAGGAGAACACGCAGGAGTTCCACATCACCCTCGGTGCCAAGACAGCCGGCGAACTGGGAATGACCTTGATGAAAACAGGTACTTCCTTCCTTCTGGAAGAAGAGCTGAATACCGAGCACGGAGGTTCCTGGAGCCAATCCGAAGAGACGACCCAGACACAGGGATTCGTATTGGCAGAAGACGGTGACGATGATTACCTGACAGTGGATGTTTTCCACGAAGTGGGATACGAGAAAGACAACCAGTACATCGAGTATAAGGATATCGACAGTGATGCCAAACAGCTCTCTACGATGATATTCATCACCCGTGCCGGTGCAACGGCTTGTCCTTACGAAGGCGAATATGTGGCCCGGTATTATGAACCGGAACAGAACCACGTCATCGACGAAGCGACCTTACAGATTGAAATGCCGAAAATCAGTGTTCCCGAAGGCCAGCAGTCGCTGATAGAAAATGTGCCTTCCGGCAAGAGCGCTTATCTACCGATCGTCCTGACCAACGAATCGGCTATCAACGAAGACGGATGGTATGATCTGAAGATTCTGGATGACACCAACCCGGACGGTGCCCAGCTGTTCATGGACGGAGCACCTATCGGAAACGGCCGTTCGATCATGATTCCTGCCGAAGGAGTGCTGAACAAAACGCTGGAAATCCGGAAAGGTAAAGTGATGAACTACGACAACCTGCAGATTGCCATCTTCTCACAATGCCAGTGCGACCCCACCTCTCCGACTCCGGTGATCAGTGATACATTGACCTTCTCTGTTCACTTCACCCCGTCTTGTTCGGATGTGAATATCAAAAAGCCCGGTAACAACTGGACCTACAACACCAAGTTGCCGACCACCCTCGTCAACGGTGTGGAAAAACACTATATGGATGTGGTTATCGACGGATTCGATGTGAACTATGATAACTTCCACCACCTGAAACTTCAGTACAAGGCTGCTTCCGGTTCGGATGACGACTGGGACAAAGGTACCTTAATGAATTTCTACAACAAGCAGGAGTACTATGACGCCGCAATAAATGCAGGCATGAGCGCTACCATGATCGATGCCAAAGACGCCGGAACAATCAACTACAAATGGTTCCTGGATGACATGTCCGATCAGCGTTACGACCTCCGTGTGGTAAGTGTGTGTCTGATTGACAATGTAGAAGTAGAAAACATTTCAGAAGTCAGAAGCGGTATCAAAGATATGTACTGCCCGAGACTGTTCGGAAGCGCCCAGCCTGCCAACGGAATCCTGACCATCAATGACGAGATCCGTCTGAACTTCAACGAAACGATTTCCGACGGTTTACTCACGGTCAACAACTTCCAGGTAACCGGCGTACGTAACGGAACCAAGACCGACCACTCCACTTCCGTACGCTTCGACGGTATCAACGATTATTTTGAATCGCAATTCGACCGCAACTGGAACGGAAAGGACATCACCGTCGAGATGTGGGTATTGGAAGACCAGCCGCAAGATGCCGTATTCTTCAGCCATGGCAACAGAAACGAATCGTTTGAATTCGGTATCACCGCCGACAATAAACTGAAAGTAAAAGTCGGCTCTACCGAAATTGTCAGCCAAGAGGCTGTTCCTTACGACCAGGGTACATGGGCACATGTAGCAGTGGAACTCGATAAAGACGGACGCGTTTCCGCTTATTACAACTTCGTTGAATACATCCACAGCATACAAGCCGAGACGTATACCGGAGAAGGTAACTTTGTCTTCGGACGCAGCATTGCGACAGAGAACGGTTATTATGCCGGTAAGATGCACAATGTCCGTATCTGGGATACCTTGCTGACCTCGGGACGCTTACAGACCAACAGCCTGAACCTGTTGTCCGGAAACGACAACAACCTGCTGGCTTACTATCCGATGAACGAGGCCAAAGGCTCGGTTATCGAAGACAAAGCACGCGGAGCCAATCTTGAGATGAAGGGCGGCGAATGGGTATTGCCCGACGGACGTTCGGCACACTTTAACGGCAACCAGTATCTGACGATTACGACAAGCAGTGCCGTTCTGACCAGCTCCATGGATTACACCATCGAATTCTGGTTCAAAGGCGAGCCGGGACAGACCAACGCGGCACTCGTAGCCAGCGGACGCGGTGACGGTGCAGATATGGGAGGTTCCAAAGATCTGTTCTTCATCGGATTTGAAGACGGTATCCTGACATTCCGCAACAACGAAGTGAAAGCTACCGCCAACGGTGATTACCTGGACAACAACTGGCACCACTTTGCACTGGCAGTGAACCGTACTACCGGACGTGCACAGATATTGATCGACGGTAAGCTCAACAGCTACTTCGAGGCACAGGATCTGGGTGGCATTGCCGCTGCCAAGACTTATCTGGGAGCACGTGTATGGACTTCGGAAGAAGACCTGACCACTACCAACAAAGATTACTTCTTCAAAGGTTCTATCGACGACTTCCGTTTCTGGAACTTATATAAAGGCGAATCCATCATTTCGGAAAGCAACAACGAACGCCTCGACGGTACGGAAAAAGGGCTGTTGGTTTACTATCCGTTCGAACACTACATCGAATGGCAGGGAACCAAAGAACTTCAGTTCACCCTTTCGGACAAGAAAGTTCAGGACGATCCTACCCGCATCATTCCGGACGGAGTTGTCAACGAAGGAAATCTGGAAGCATCGGACATCGCACCGGTCAAGGACAAAGGTCCGGTTGCCAACCTGCTGTATGATTTCGTTGTCAACGACGACGCTTTGATCATCAACTTGAACGAACCGTGGGAAAAGGTGGAAAAGACCATCGTTACCTTCACCGTAGACGGAGTTCGCGACATTAACGGCAATGAGATCGTTTCACCGATCACATGGTCTGCATACATCGACCGTAACCAGTTGAAGTGGAGCGAGGAAGAGCTGAACCTCGAAAAGAAAGTGAACGCACCTCTGACCTTCGACGTACAAGCGCAGAACCTGGGAGGCTCTATCCAGCACTTCACAATCGAGAACATGCCGTCATGGATGGATGTTACTCCGTCTGAAGGTTCCATCAACCCTAAATCGCACCAGAACATCACATTCACGATCGACGAAGGGCTGAACATCGGTTCTTATGATGAAGTGATCTACATGCGTAACGATAACAATGTATCCGAAGCATTGGCCATCAACATCAAAGTCAACGGAGAAAAGCCCGACTGGTCTGTCAACCCGAAAGACTTCAAGTACAGCATGAATGTTTACGGTAAACTTCGAATCAACAACATCTTCTCCATCGACAAGGAGGATATGCTGGCTGCATTCAGTAACGGTAAATGCGTGGGAGTAGCCAACAATCAGTACCTGAAAGTGAACGACATGTGGTATGCGTTCCTGACAGTCTACAATAACAGCAGCAGGAATGACAACCTTGAGTTCAGAATCTGGGATGCCAGCACAGGCAAGATCTACATGGCAACCACTTCCGAGACAATCACCTTCGAAAGTGACGCAGTGAAAGGAAGTGCGGTCAACCCGCTCATCTTCGACGCTAAAGAAATGATGGTTCAGAACGTTGCAGTAGACGAAGGATGGAACTGGGTTTCATTCAACGTAGCGACCGAGTCTTTGAAGAATGTACAGGAAATCCTGAAGAATAACGAATGGAGCTCCGGAGACTTCGTGAAGGACGAGACAAACGGCAAGTTCGTCTCCTATCTGCCGGAAACGTCTCAATGGATCGGAACGATGACTGCCACCGGATTTGACAACAAGCACATGTACCTGATCAAATCCTCTGAGCCGCAAACCGTATCCGTTATCGGAACTGCCGTTAAATCCAAAGAAGACCTGACCCTGTCTGTCAAGGAAGGATGGAACTATATCGGTTATCTGCCCAACGTCAATCTGACGCTGAAAGAGGCCTTAGCCGGATACAATGCGCAAGAAGGCGATATCGTGAAAGGACAAAGCGGATTCTCTATGTTCGGCGGTAATTTAGGCTGGTTAGGTAACCTTACCTACATGGAAGCCGGTAAAGGTTACATGCTGTACAGAGGAGGTGAAGCAACCAGTCTGGTTTACCCGAGCATCAGCGGCACAACGGCAGGCAGAACCCGCGCCATGGCCATGGCCGAAGAACCTGCAGGCTATGAGAACAAGCAATATGCCCAGAACATGTCTGTGGTGGCTACCGTAAACGGTATCATCGAAGCAGGCGACCGCATCCTTGCTTATGCCGGCGGTGAACTAAGAGGTGTCGGAGAAGCCGTGAAGAATCCTGCCAACGATTCGACTCTGTACTTCATCAATATCAATGGCGAAGGACAAGAGACCATCTCATTCGCATTGGAACGCAAAGGCAAGGTTGTAGCACAGACCGGTGCAGAGTTTGATTATTCTTCCAACTCTGTGAAGGGAAGTATTCAGAAACCGTACCTGCTGAACTTTACAAGTGAAGACATGGGTACTGTCTATCCGAATCCTTTCGAAAATGAACTGCACATTGTAATGTCTGTCGAACCGGGAGCTGTTTTCGAAATAAGTATGAATGACATTTCCGGACGCTTGGTGAAGAACTACAGTGCCGAAAAGAGTGCCAGCGGTTACATCAACAGAACCCTGACCGACCTCGAAGGCCTCACCTCCGGTGTCTACATGCTGAATGTGAAAGTTAACGGTGTCAACAACATCTACAAAGTTGAGAAGAAATAGTATGAACTGAAAAATATCGGAAAGAGCACTCCTGCCCTTTCCGATATTTACATAAAACGAATAAAAATGAAACATTTCAAATATATCATCTTTTCGGCAATCACTCTTCTGTGCCTGAGCAATTGCAAAGAAGAAGACATTGCGTATGCCACTTTCCCGACACCGGACTGGAAAGTAGATTTGAACGGCTACGTCGATATGCCCAACTGGATTGCCAGCGAGGAGGGCAACAAGGGAACTCCGGATTGGAAACTGGATCTTATGAGTGACGAAGCGCCGCCACAATGGACGGAACCGGGAAGTGGAATATTCCAATTCAGCATGACAGCCATTGTACGCCTTTCCGACTACCTTGAGACCTACGCAGACGATGCAGACCAGATGGCGGCTTTCGTCGGTGATGATTGTCGGGGAGTAGGCAGCGTGGAGTATAATGGCAACCAGAAATTATTTTTCATCTATATCAAGGGGAACAACTCGGAAGCCCATAAGGTTTCATTGAAGTACTACAGCGCCAAAAACAAGAAAATGTATATCTGCGAAGATCTTTTCGCCTTCGAGCAGAATGCAAACTATGGCACTGCCGAAAGTCCGGAAATCGCTCCATTCGACTTATCCGGAAAATATCCCCGGTACATGAATGCAACAGTTGTGATGCCCGATAACTTCACAGCCACTCCGCAAGATGCCGATATTATGGCAGCATTCGTTGACAACGATTGCAGAGGCGTAGGCGAACTGAAAATCCGTGAAGACGGCAAACGGACGTACGAATTTGAAATCAGAGGAACGGAAGAAGCGGTACAGAATATTTATTTCAAATATTATTCGACGGAGAAGAATAATATCTATAAATATCCGGTAGCAGTACCCTTTGCAGCAAACGGCAGATTCGGTACGGAAGAAAAGCCGGAAGAGATTTATCTGCTGCTGGAGAACAGCATGACGGCAGTAGTACGCATACCGGACGAACTTCAGGTTTATGCAAACAGCGAAGACAAAGTGGCGGCTTTTATCGGTGAAGAGTGCTGTGGAGTAGGAAAACTGACGATGATCGATGAGAAGCCGGTATACAAAATGGTCATCAAAAGCACCGACAATCCGGATGCCAAAATCAGTTTCCGGTACTATAGCGCCACCAACACTTATCTTTATAAGACAGAAGGTCTGATAGATTTCAAAGCGGAATCGGCATACGGAACGGAAGACGCCCCTCAAACCCTTGACATCAGCATGAGCGGCAAATACCCGCTAAAGATGAAGGCGGTTGTTGCATTGCCGGGCAATATCGCTCCCTATTTCCAGGCAAACGACCAGTTGGCGGCCTTTGTCGGCGATGATTGCCGAGGCATAGGAAAAGTAATCAGCAATGAATACGGACAAGTTGTTTTCTCAATGGAAATTATCGGCTCCAATACTCCCGGTCAGATCATACATTTCAAGTACTACAGCGCACGGAATTCTTACATGTACGAGGACGCGACCAATGTAGTCTTTGAAGCATTCTCGCAATACGGGACAGAAGACGAAGCCATCATTCTTAACCTCATAAACATGGAATAATGATGAAAAAGAGACTATTTAATATAACGATCGCATTATTCGCGTTAAGTATGCCGGTAATGGCAATAGAGAATTCCAAAGAGACGGCACAACCGGAAAAGTCTTCGCTCGGAACCGACTGGTATATTGAAATGGGAGTCGGTGCCCAAGTCTTTTTCAGTAAAGATGCAAGCATCCTCAAATTCGGCAAACGCATCACCCCGGCCCTGTCGATCACCGGCGGCAAATGGTTTTCTCCATTCTGGGGAGCACGTCTGCAGGCACAGGGATACAGCCTCAACGGTTTCAGCACGCCCCAAGGTCTTTATGTAAACGATCCGCTGGACAACGGACTGATTTATGGTCCCAACGACCCGGTTCGCGACATCGTGGCTGTCCGTCCGGACGGCAGTTACAGACGTTATCTGCGTTATATGAACCTGCACGCCGATTTTCAGGTAAGCCTCATCAACCTGATCGCCGGTTACCAACCGGAACGCAAATGGGACATTATTCCCGCTGTCGGTATCGGATACATACACTCCTTCCCTCACAAGGGGACGGCCAAGGTCAACTCCATATCCACCAATTTCTCTCTAATGGGGAAATATAAATTGCCCAAAGGGTTTGATGTCAATATGGAGTTGCAGACAGCCCTTATGCCCGACCGTTTCGACGGCCGTATCGTAGGGAAGTCATACGAAAACAATTGCGCACTGACCGTAGGAGTTACCTATCACTTCAAGAAGCGGAGTTTCAAACCGGTGACCATCAAAGCTCCGGAAAAAGACCTGAGAGAGACTTTACGGGAAATTATCCACGAGGAACTGCAAACTCAGGCTCCGATGATTTACAACCGGAACGGAATAAAGGATACGGTCGTGGTCACTCAGAAAGTTTCTGCCGAACCGGTGAAATCCAAAGGCGAGCCTTTCACATTGGCGTCATTCTTATTCAACAGCGGAAAGGCCGATCCGATCAACGGGCAAGAGATCCAGTTTGTGAACATTGCAGAATATCTGAAGAAATATCCGAATGCCAAAATCAGACTGGAAGGATATGCGGATAAGCAAACCGGAAATGCCGACGCCAACCTGCATCTGTCCATGCGCAGAGCCATGAAAATAAGAAGCCTGCTTATCGACAATTACGGGATAGATACCAAACGGATAGAGACACAAGGCATCGGAATCAACTACCAACCTTACAAAGAAAATGATTGGAACCGTGTGGTAATAGTTACCGTGGTAGACGAATAAGCCAAGCGTTCTCAGTACATGCATCAGAAGGTGTGCCCCAAAGCACACCTTCTTTTTTTATGCACAAAATAATGCAAACCGTCCGGGTGGTATTGCAAGTAAAATCAGTGGTATTTTATAAAAGGGTGATAAATACCATATTAAATACCACATTCGGAAGAACTGAGCAGGCTAAATTCGTACCAAATCACAAAGTACGTAACAAACTACCCAATCTATGAATAAAATACCTACTCGCTTGATGCGCATGGCATTCATTGCCATGACGCTTGTCAGTCTGGCAGGCAATGCCACGACGCAAAATGAAGTGACTCATCTCCTCACCTTTGGCGGAAGGGGAGATAGTGAAACAGTCGACAAAGTAGTCGTACAAAACATCACACACGGCTGTTCGGTCGAACTGAATGGCGATGACGTCTTACTTCTTACGCCTAAAGCCACCGGCATCGACAAACCAACCGACAAAGATGCCGGGCTTACCGTCGAGGCGTCCGACGGGCGACTGCTACTGAATGGTAGCAAAGGACGTGAGGCTGTGATCAACCTCTATTCGACTACCGGATTTATGATTAAGTCGTGCAGGGTCATGCTGGACAGCAGTCCGGCTGAGGTAGATTTCTCGGGACTTATTGACGGCATCTATATTGCCAATGTTTCAGATGGTCTGACAACGAAAAGCATCAAGTGGCTGCACCGTCAAGGCAATTCCCTTTATATGGCATCTGCCGTTGAAAATCAGGCACCTGATTTCCAGACGCCTGATATCCAAGCACCTTATGGCATGCGTAACGCAACCGCTAAAAAGACGGTCGAGCTCTATTTTGAGCCAGGCGACCTGTTGCGTTTCACCGGTTCATCGGGTAAGATGACCACCATTACGATGCTCAAACCGCGCACCGATGCCAAGGTATGGTTTGACTTCCTGCGATGCGAAGATACCAACGGATATAACTATACCACAGTCCGCATGGGCGACCTCTTATGGATGACCGAAGATCTTCACTATGTGGAAGATGCGGATGCTGCGGATGTGAGCACCGTTTCAGGCAAAGCTTTCTACAATTTGAAGGGGGCGACTGCCGCCCTCCCCAAGGGATGGCGTCTGCCGACTCAGGGAGAGGTTGACAACACGGTGAAAAAGGTATGCGGCAGCTATTCGGCCGCACCGGCTTATTTCCTTGACTTGAGCGGTAGCGGTATCGACAGTACACGAGTCGGCCTCACTACCCGAGGATGGTGTGAAGGAGGAGAACTGAAAACCTACAACGGCTATTATTATCTCCTGACCAGAAGTACTAAAAACGGTGTAGCGCGGCATTTCAGACTAAACAGTGAGGGATTGAGTACGGATACTTATGCCGACAATGATTTCTATCCGGTGCGCGGCGTCCGTGCGGCTCCTTCGGAGTATACAGAAATGCTCGAAACACTCGGTCTGACGAGCCGGAATGTGCCTTCCAGAACAGCCGCTTCGGCTGACCCCGTACCTCCGTTAGGCGAGACCTACAGCATGTATCTGCATCCGCAAAGCATTGCATACAACTTCACGTCAGGACAATTGAATTCAGGGGAACGCGAGAATCGCTCAGGTCTACTCTACAAAGATGAGACCAACCTCAACTGGCACCTCCATGAGAAACGCGACGGCAATTTTCTGAGCGACGTGGGAGAATATAATTCAGGTGTCAGCCGGCTTCGGAAAATGGCGTCAATGACCAACAACCGCGGGTCGCAGTATATTGTCGAGATGCAGTGGTCGCGCCCCATGCTACTCTGGTCCTACCATAAAAGTGACGGTAGTCAGAAATGGGATCCGACCAAAGCGGAAATCTTTGGCCGGGGAGGAGTGTATCTCACCGTGCTCAATGACCGTGGTGAAAACTGGACCCAGAGTTTCACAATGCTCAATGAGCCTAACTGGACCGACAACCACAAAGGGACTTTTATCAATCTGAATGCAACGATGCAACCTTTGACGGCCGACGAGCTCCCATGGTTTAAATGGGACGATGGCAAACGTCCCACTGAGACTCGCTATGACTATGTCCAGCGCATATTCCAACTCCTGACTGCCGACTTCACAGGCGATGGCGTGGATGAAATCATCATCAATGTCGACGGTGAGGTGTGGGTATTCGACGGAGCGGTATTGTTGGAGAAAATAAGAAACAGCGGTTCTCTCGAACCGACAGTAGAGAACGGCCTGCTCTATTATAAGAACTTCAACCTCGATGATAACGGCAACAAGATTGTGCCGTCATCCAATTTTTATCTTCACAAACCTGTAACGCGTTTGGCAGTAGGCGACTTCAATGGCGACCGTCTGTGTGACCTTCTTGCCGTTCAGGCCGGAGTTGACACACAAAAGTATACTTCCATTCGTGTCAGAGGCTACAGCAAAGGCAATCTCGACCAACAGCCGGTAATCGACTGTATCCCTACCGGTCAAAAAAATACGGAAAGCGGAATATACCTTGATGCGAAAATAGGAAATGTCTCGGGCGGACAGTACAATGATATTCTTATTCTGCGTGCCTCACCGTGGATAAGCGGCAAAGAGATTCAAGATCTCTTCTTTCATCGATTCATGTTTAACGAGAACGAACCGGGTAATATGGGCCGCGGAAATGACTTTATATTATGGTATCGTCTGAGTTCGACTTCTTATGGGCGTATGGAGAATGCCAATCTGACTCTTGTCAACTTCCGCGGACATGGGTATACGGCCGATATTGTAGCGGGCGACTATGTATGGCGATGGAGTTCTGAAAACAACAGACTCGAGGAATACAAGCAGATCCTTCCGGATGTGAGCCACGATTACGGCAAGGTGGCCTCTATCCTTGCCGACAATATCATTGCAGCCGACCCCAACGGTACCGGCAAGGAAATGCTCTATTATTTCCAGACCTGGTCGACCTATGACTCTAATGTCAACAAATTCCATTTTGCCCGTTTTCAGGAGACGTGGCTTGACGGCAGCAACGTCACATTCAATGCCCAGCTTATGAAATACTGCGACAACGGCGCCGTCTGGAACAAAGACCAGAAGGATTATGAACTGATGTGGTGGAACAACAAGACCGATATAGAATGGGGAGCTAACCCCGCACTTTGCGCCGTGCGCGAGCGTCCCGGAATCAAAAAACTCAAATACAAGGATTATACCCCATCGTTCTCAGAGCCGCGAATCCATGCCCTCCTGGCCGCACCTCCGACTTACGACTACGGTGAGGACTCCCGGCCCGACTATGATTTTGTCACCTCATGGGGGTATTCAACAAGCTCCGGCACCACGACGACCTCTTCCAACAGTGTGAAGGCTTCGTTGATTACCGGCTTCGAGCACCAGATCAATGCCCCGCTACTTGGGACGAAACTGGGAGGAGTGGAATTCACAGCAACGATCGAGACAGAGGTAGAATGGACGCGTGGCAGCAGCTCGACCACGACTTTCGGCCAACTCTACGAGGCTCGCGACGATGACCGCGTGGTGATGCAGATCACTCCATACGACTCTTATATCTATGAAGTAGTGCAATCAGACAACATCGACGAAGTTGGAGGCGAAGTATATGTTGCTATTCCGAAAAAACCGATGACTGTCGGTCTCGCATTGTCAGATTATGACCGTCTTCTGGGCAGCAGTCCTCTTGCTCCCGATCTTCACCAGGCTTTCCGCCACACGATCGGCAACCCATTTTCTTATCCCAAGAGCGCAGATGAGATCCCTGCCAATGTCGACGGTAAAATACTCTGGGGGGCAAACAAATGGGACGATTTTGTGACAACCGGTTCGGGAGGTTCTACCATCCGCGAGATTTCGCTCGACGAGACATCCTCAAAGTCCCAGTCATTCTCATTCGGCGTGGAGACAGAGTTGGTCACCACCATCGGCTGTGCAAAAATCGGTCTGGGTGCCGGCTACGGACACTCCAACGAGACAACCCATGAGGAGTCGAAAGGTTTCACGGTTTCGGCCTGTGTCCCCGGCCTCGCTCCCGGCGACCACTCCTCTGACCGCAAGTTCTTCGACTGGAATCTCTGTTGGTACAAATACCGCCTCGGGGGTCAGACTTTCCCCGTGGTCTACTACGTTGTCAAACGTCGCTAATTTCAAATAGGAATTCCCCTCCTTCGGATTTTTCCGAAGCGGGCCGACTTCCATTTCTGTAACAATCACATTGAGGGTGTGTCTTGACACACCCTCATAAGCTATCAGGCAGGTAATTGGAAGGAACGGCTGGAGCGATGGCACAGCACTACTCCGTTACCGCCAGTGTCAGAACGCTGATACGGATACCTTCCACCCTGTCAAAAGCAGAAGCACAAGCTACGGTGGTCGCTCCGGTGGTAAGCACATCATCAACGATAAGTATGTGTTTTCCCTTGAAATACTCAGGAGTCGTAACCCGGAAAACGCCATCTACATTCTCCCAACGCTCAAATACCGATTTGTGAGTCTGGGTCCCGGTGTTCTTCTCCCGTATCACCCCGTAAGTATATACCGGTATGGCAGTTATCGTCGAAACCCCGCGGGCAATCCATTCACTTTGGTTGTACCCGCGGAGTTTTTCTTTCTTTTTGTGAAGGGGGACGGGAACAATCAGATCGACTCCTTCCAGAAAACCGGAAGAGAGCAGTTCCGCAGCCAGATGCCGGCCCATTATTTCCCCGATCTCCTTCTGTCCGCCATATTTCAGCGAATGGAGTATATGGCGGGCATCTCCTCCGCGCCGGTAGATGAAATAGGAAGTAGCCCGTTCCAGGGGAAATTTCCCCCAGAAACGCTTTTCTACCGGATTATCTTTCATCTTATGATAATTCGTACGGGGTAAATCCATGTTGCAACGGGCACACAGGCACTCCTCCCCTTTTGCCAACACCCTGCCGCATACCAGACAGCACCGTGGAAAGAAGAGGGAAAGGAAGGCATCCAGCCAGTCTCTTATCATTATACTTTTACTTCGCACGATGCTAATCGCTTATCACTGCCGGCGCTCAGTCCTAAAAACGAACCTCCTTAACCAGGCTCTGCAGATAAGTGTGCAGACGGCCATTGGTAGCAATGATATGATGCCCCTCCATGAAATTTCTGTTTCCATAGAAATCGGTCACCTCTCCACCGGCTTCGAGCACAACCAGTGCCGCCGCCGAATAGTCCCATTTGCCGATGAAAGCTTCCAGCCAACCGTCAAAACGTCCGGCGGCCACATAACAAATGGCTGCCGCGGCAGAACCGTTCATACGGATAGCACCCGCCTTGCCATATAAATCATCGAGCAAGTGCATGGCAACCGGCTTATAAGCCGCGTCATTATAGGGCAGTTCCACAATCAGGAAAGCATTGGTCACCTCACCGATGTCAGAGACATGCAACGGTTCGCCATTCAGCCATGCCTTTCCACCTTTCCAGGCATAAAAACACTCATCACGGCAAACTTCATAGACAACGCCAAGCAGCAGTTCCTCCCGGCTGCGCAAAGCGATGCTGACACAATAAGGCGCATTGTCATGAATAAAATTGGTAGTACCGTCCAAAGGATCGATTACCCAGCAATAGGGTTCGTCATTATACGTAGCAGAACCCTCCTCTGCAATAAATCCCGCTTCCGGAAGCAGAGCCGAAAGTTCGGCAACCAGTCTGCGCTCCGATTCCTTATCGACATAAGAGACGTAATCATGTGTACACTTCTCGATCACTGATTCACGACGGAAATTCTTTCGTTCTTCTTTCAAAAAATGTCCGGCAGCGGTCGCTATACGGCATACATCCGCTGTCAGTTGCTCTAAATCCAACATATCTTCTTTTATTTATTTTTTCGGTTCTTCCGGCGAAAGTAGTTCATTTGAGAGAATATACCTTAGACATTCCGGCATAAATTCCCGTACCGGTAAAATCACATACCACTCTTTGAGCTTTCTTCGCTTTAGCGGGTATGCGAATATCCACATTGATAACAGATTGTGTCTGAGCAGGATCTGCAATATGAAACTGTGTAACAGCCCGGTCTGTTTCTTTGAAAAGCAGGGCACACCCTTTATCTACCGTTACCTTCATCTGCTTGTGCCGGAATGTCGCTTCCCGGTAGAATACCATCTGCCAGATACCTAATTTCTTATGTCTGACTACCTGTACGGAATCGGTATTGGCCAATATCTCCAGTTCATCGGCCCGATAGGCCCTCATCTCTTCCGCTGTATTTTTATTGGGGACGATGATATAAGCATAAGCCGCATTCTGAGGAGACCGTCCATGCTCAAAGCCCAATGTAAACACCTCTCTCTCCAGCTCTCCCTTAGGGGCCGAAGTATTGATATCGTACCAGTCTCCCGTTTGCACACGGTTGGTAAGAGACAGGCGGCCGCCCGACGGGAACAGATATCCCATCCCATTGTGCAAGACCCAGTCCAGATTATTTTCATAAGAGAAATCTCCCATTCCCAAGGTAGTGACACGACCATTTACAGATGCGGTAACCGGCCGGTTTTTAAGAAGGCATTGATTGACGGTAGTGCACAAATCCGCTGTTGCTGCGGAGGTAATGCCGGCACCGAGGCACACAACCTCATCATCGAAAAAGAACCACGCCTTTTTAGCTGCCGTATTTATTCCGGCATACCTGTCATCATAAACGTAAGCGGTTACTCCGTAAATACTGTCCGAAACCCCACCGGCAAATGTTGCAGTTCCCGGTGTCTGCCAGTCCTTGGCGGCTTTCGGCACAACAGGCATTTGCGGAGCCGTCACGCCCGGAATCCGGGTCCAGTTCCACACGGGGAAAATCCCGAAATATTCATCTCCGTCAATAACCATATTCGTACAACCGTCCGAAAGGAAATAAGTTTTCAGATTCTCGCCATTGCCATATTCACATCGGGCCGTACGGGCAGAGACCATACGGACATCAAACGTATACCCCGGACGTACATGCAAGGTATAGTCTCCCCGAAAGTAATGTGTATGCAGAGGAGTAATTTCATAACCGGCCGGTTTCCGTCCTTCCAGGCGTTCTACAATCGCCCGGTATTCATCGGCATGCTCCGGTGCCAATACGATCATCCGTTTGGCAAACAGAGCCGTCGCCCTCTTGTCGGTGATGCCGGGACGGCTCATTCCACGCCCCAATACATCAAACAGCATGTACTTACCCCGAATCGTCTGATAGTAAGTCTCCCGCATGAACTTATCCAGAATGGCCATTTTCTCAGCGGGCAAGGCGTACTGAGTGCCCTGTGTATACATTGCCACCTGCGTCACCCCCTTCAGTATCTCATCGCCATATCCGCCGATGTACAATTGCACACCGTGCTGAAAATAGCTGTTATCATACTGAAAACCCTCAGCCGTGGTGTACTTAACCGTACTGTACGAATAACCGATAGCCGTATTCAGCAAATCTTCATCAGCCGTCAGGCAAGCCCGGTAAATCCAATGCAGGGCAATATCGGTCATGTTGGCTCCGGTCCATTTGCCGGGATCACCCCCCTCCGCCTTCATCCGTTGCAGGGTCCTGCTTTCCAGGTCAGCCGGTATCCGCCTTTTCCCTGCCCGCATCTGAATCAGAAGTACACCTGTTTTCTGCGGCTCGGCAATCTGGTTGTACCACCAGTTGCTGCAATTCGGATTACGCTGATACCAATATTCAAGAGCCGTGACAATCTTATAATAGAGCGCCTCATCTTGAAAATACTTGTTTCCCTCATTCGTATAAGCAAAGACAAAATCAGAAACACGCTCGATATGGGTCAACGGCTCCCAGTTGGTGCGGTCCGTACGGCTGTAATCGATATCGGTAAACGAGCCATCCGCCGGATTGTATTTGGATAAAGCGGACTCTATGGAAGGGTTATGTACAAAATCCTTCCGGATCTTACTCATAAGCATCTCAAATTCATCGGCTTCCGCAGAAGCGGCCCTGCCGGATACAAAAGGTGTCGCCAGCAACACAACCAACCATACGCAATGAAATACGGTCCTCATACTGTATGTCTTTTTAGAGTTATCATAACAGTGAGTAAAGTTGGTGATTTTTCGTGAAATACCGGTTATCCTTCTCCCAAAAAATCTCCCGAGAAAAAGAGATTTGTCAGATAGCTCCGCGTACCCTATCCTCAAACGCAGACAAAGCCGCTTTTGCTCCTTCGCCCATGGCGATTATGATTTGCTTATAAGGAACAGTCGAAACATCGCCGGCAGCATAAATGCCGGGGACGTTGGTACGGCAATGTGCATCGATCACAATTTCACCGGGACGGTTCGTCTCCACGACATCGCGGAAAGATGCACTATTGGCAGCCAGACCGATTTGCACAAACACTCCATCCAACTCTACCGGACGCTCTTCCTCCGTCTTACGGTCTTTGACCCGAAGGGCTGTCACCTTATTACCGTCTCCCAGAACCTCGGTAGTCTGTGAACTTACAAAAATCTCGACATTGGAAAGGCTTCTTGCTTTTTCCTGCAAAACGCTATCCGCTTTCAGCTCATCCATAAACTCAAAGACAGTCACTTTCGAACAGATGCCGGCAAGGTCGATAGCCGCTTCTATGCCGGAGTTTCCGCCACCCACTACCGCCACATGCTTTCCTTTATAGAACGGGCCGTCACAATGGGGGCAGAAAGCCACTCCTTTGCCGATATAGTCAGCTTCTCCCGGCACATTCAGTTTACGCCAGCTCGCCCCCGTGGCAATGATGAAAGCAGGAGCGGAAAACTTTTCGCCGACAGAGGTGGTCAGTATCTTTTCTTTTCCCCTGACCTCGACGGAGGTAATTTTCCGGTGTTCCAATAAATCAACCGGATACTGCAAGAGATGGTTCTTGAGATTATCGGCCAGTTCACTCCCGGTGGTATGTGCTACGGAAATCAGGTTCTCAATGCCGACCGTCTCTTTCACCTGACCACCGATACGTTCGGCAACAATGGCGACGCGCAAACCTTTACGGGCCGAGTAAATGGCGGCGGAAACCCCGGCAGGGCCTCCACCGGCAATAATAACGTCATAATTCTTCACCGTTGTCTCCATCCGGCTTTCATCCACCCCGTATCGGGTTTCCAGTTCAGACAGAAATTCACCGAAATCACCGCGTCCTACATGCAACAGCTTTCCATCGGCAAAGACAGAAGGTACCCCTTGAATTTTCAAAGCCTCTACCTCATCCTGATAAAGAGCACCATCCACCATCTCATGGGTAATAGACTCATTCAATGTGGTCATGGCATTAAGCGCCTGTACGACATCGGGACAATTGGTACAGGTCAATGAAACATAAGTGGTCAATCGTATCGGCCCTTTCAAGGCTCTCACCCGGTTACAGACCTGTTCATCCGGAAAGTTTTTACCTTTCCCGTCCAGATTGAGAATAGCCAACAGCAAAGAGGTGAACTCATGTCCGTTAGGTACTCCCCGGAAAGTAATACCGGTTTCACTGCCGTTTTTCAGCAATGTGAATTCCAGCCTCTTTCCCTCATTCACCCGGCAAAAGATATGAGAAGAACAATCGGCTACACCTGTCAGCAGCTCAAGCAGTTCATTGCGATACTCATGTTGAGGGGATACATAGATATCCAAAGTAAAATCACCGTCCAAATTGGCAAATATACCTTTCAGTTGTTCTTTTAGTGCAGATTCGAGCATAGTGTAATCGTTAGGAGTTAGGAGTCAGGAATTAGGAATTAGACGTTAGAAACAGACGTTGGGAGCTTTAAATCTTCCCAACCAGATCGATGCTTGGTTTCAAGGTAGCTTCCCCTTTCTTCCATTTGGCGGGGCAAACCTCTCCAGCGTGAGTAGCCACAAACTGGGCCGCCTCTACCTTACGAAGCAGTTCATCTGCATCCCGGCCGATATTATTATCATGCATCTCTGCCACCTTAATCCGACCTTCCGGATTTATCAGGAAAGTGCCGCGGTAAGCCATCCCTTCCGATTCGATATACACCCCAAAAGCACGCGCCAAAGCCCCTGTAGGATCCGCCAACATCGGATACTTAATTTTACGGATACTATCGGAAGCATCATGCCATGCCTTATGCACAAAATGTGAATCGCAACTTACGGAGTACACTTCGACCCCCATTGCCTGAAGCTGTTCGTATTTTCCGGCCACGTCCACCAACTCTGTCGGACAAACGAAAGTGAAGTCGGCAGGATAGAAAAAGAAGATCGCCCATTTGCCTTTAACGTCATTGTCGGTCACTGTTTTGAAACTACCGTTATGAAAAGCCTGAACACTGAATTCAGGAAGTTGAGAATTAAGAATTGGTTCCATACTAAATTTATTATTTACTGATTAAACTTGTTTTTGATTTCAGCACAAAGATAAGGGGATGGCTACCGGAAGAACAAAAAAAGTCCAATCGAATAATTCTATGCCCCGATAGACAAAATCCATAAGAGCTGTATAGTTAGTATGTAATTAACCAACAAGTATCATATTGTCAAAATGATATTTCTACTTCGCAAGAGTCTCTTTATTAAGCCGAGAATGATACAAGAAGCCGAAAACCGCCTTCATTTGCAGACAGGATATTCCAAATAGACACATTTACAAAGAATAGCCTTCTATTTTGCTTACCCTTTTCGCATTACAGGTGCAATTTATCTCAAAAGCGCACCTATATCAGTCTTTATTCTATTTCAAAACGGTTTGAATTTCGCTGTCAGTTAGCATAAAAAGTAATCTCTACGAAGAATTTTTATTTTTCCCGTAGAGACTCTTATGGTTTCTCGTAGAGGAACGGATCGTTCCTCTACGAGAAACTGAACTTTTCTCCCGGAGAAAAGTGGATAAATCTGTTGGGGAAAAGTGCATATTCATCCTCTTTTTCATAGAAATATGCAGGAATAAGCGCATATTATGCATCTATTTATGCACTTTTTTCTCTATTTGCCGTTTTTAGAGCAAAGCGTCTGTTAGCACAAATCGCAATAAGTAAGAATTGTGTCAGTTTATTTACGTTTCTTGTGTCTTTTGTCCAACAGCGACAGCTGCCGTATCCGAAATTCCCCACGGTTGTGAACTTCATTTTGCATTCATATCGTGTAGTTTTCCTACAATAATCGCATCTATAATTTACTGCATGGGATTTTATTTGTAACTTTACACCGTACAATAGATAAAACCAACGATTATGATAGCAGAGTTCAGCATTGAGAATTTTTCCTCCATTAAGTCGGTTCAGAAAATCAGTTTTGAACCATCGGCAGATACTTTTATGTCTGATGAGTATTCGTATGAAGTTAAGGACGGGGTAAGATTGCTGAAAGTGGGTATAATCTATGGTGCCAACGCTTCCGGTAAAACGAATATATTAAATGCCATCGAATTTTTCAAGATGCTGGTTTTGAGAATGCCTAAAGACCGGACCGAGAAAACCGGGGTTGTCCCTTTCATGTTGGATGACACTTCAAGGAACGAAAAGACAAAGATGTCAATGGTGTTCTATATCAATCAGTCGAAGTACATCCTCAGTTTTGAATTGGATGCCAAACATATCTATTCCGAGACATTGATTGTTTATGATTCCATTCGTCCTACCAAGCTGTATAACCGAAGTTATGATGCCGCGACAGATTCCACGACCATTGACTTCGGTGTAAATCTGAAAATGACGAAAAAAAGCCAAGATGTGATTTCCGGCAACACTATCAATAATTGCAGTGTGCTTGCCGCATTTGGCAAAAGCAACGTAGAACGTACCAGGCTGAACGATGTGTACGATTATTTTGCCAAACAGGTAGAAGATGTACTGGCTCCCGGTATGCTGCTTTCGAGCTATGTCAAATCACGATTGGACAAAGACGAGACTGGGGATTTGAAAAAATTCATTTTGAACTTCCTGAAAGCGTCCGATTTCAATATAGAAGATGTAGTATTGCACGAAGAGGAAGAACTGATTACCCCTGAATTGGAACAACTGATTCAGAATGCCCCTATTGACAAAGATGCAAAGGCAGAAATGCTTAGAAAGAGCAAAATTACAAATACGGAACTAACCTTCAAGCATAAGGCAGGCGATAAAGTATATGACTTATCGGAAGAATACGAGTCCAATGGCACCATGAGGTTCTTGGGAATGGCGGTAATACTGAATTTCCTGTTAAAAACCAATCGGTTTGTGCCCATTGATGAAGTGGAGACAAGTATTCATTATGAACTGTTGGCTTATTTCATAAAAGTATTTTTGGCAAACAGCGACAGAACATCCCAAATGCTATTGACAACGCACGACATCAATCTTCTCAACGAGGATTTCATTCGCCGTGATACAATATGGTTCACCGATAAAGACGAACTCGGTGAAACTAAAATCGTGCGCCTGTCTTCTTTGGGACTGCATAAGAACCTTTCCCCATACAATGCTTACAAGCAGGGGAAATTGGTAAAGCTGCCATTTTTAGGTAGTCAGTATATCAACCTGAATGACTAATGATATGGGACGGACAGTAACAAAAAGTATCGCCATTATAGGCGAAGGAGAAACGGAATGGTTCTACTTCGATTCTCTGAGGATTGCGTGTCGCTACCCTTTCAAGGTTGCGCCGGATTTCCCACAGCACAGCGACATCAATCATATTCTGAAACTGGTAGAGTCCTATTTGAACAAACAATATGATTATATCGTGTGCCTGTTTGATATGGACAGACTGCATCAATATCCTTCCGAAATGCAACTATATCAGCGAGCAAAAAAAGAGTATAGCAAGAAGAAATATGCCGGAAAGGTGATGTTTGTAGAAACGAATCCATGCACGGAATTTTGGTTTTTGCTCCACTTCTTGCCAAATGTGGTTTGTCGACGATACGAAAGTTACGACCAACTACTTCCCGAATTGCAGAAATATATGCCAGGATATGAAAAGACAAAACGCTATTTCATACGCACCAACCTCTATAAATACCTGACAGAGAATGGAGATTTGGAACGGGCAATGTCAAATTCCGAAAAACTGTGCCAACTCTGTAAGGAATCGCCGGAGGATCTGAAGGCGTACTCGGAGGTGTATAAGATGATAAGATTACTCAATGAAATAGAGTTATAGATTTAATCTTTACAAAACCCATTGGCGGAATTAATTTAGTCATACTTAATTCTTCCAATGGGTTTTGAAGAGGAAAGGATATAAAATTATCGGGCAAATCCCCTTCGACATGCCTTCAAACTGAATTTCGATACATTCTGCTATCAGAGA
>CAVCAX010000336.1:0-555 GCA_963599995.1 Coprobacillus sp. CAG:698 | reverse complement strand
TGAGGGTATGAAATCGCCATCAAATAATGGAGAAAGGAGAAATTGTGCCGATATACAAAGTAGTAATGCCGAAAAATGGAACAAAAAGACAAAAATAAAGAGAATGGGAAATTCACTACATTGTACTATTATTATACTTCTACATACGGCAATAACTGTCGTAAAGCTATTAAATCCAGACAGATTTGAAAGAATTTACAAATAATCCATACTTATTTTAATGGAATTTCACTAAATTTGTGGCGATTTTCAAGCTTGTGTACTAAATTGAGTTTACTCAATGCCAGCAAACAGGCAGCCAATGCCGAACTGAAAACTGAGAACTCCCCAAAACATTCTTGGTAATAAGTCGGTAATGGATAAAAGAAAGTCAAGACATATAGAAGGCGTTTATCTGACGCTGTGTTTGAGACGAGTCGAATCTTGCAAATTCATAATTGTTGTCTCGAATATGCTCAACGGTAGATGTCCCCGAATGTGATTACATCAATCCCGTGGAGACCTTGTAAGCATAGATTGTACCCATTGGGTGCAGTCAAATGTATTATATAGGTC
>CAVCAX010000335.1:1086-4493 GCA_963599995.1 Coprobacillus sp. CAG:698 | reverse complement strand
CCAATGACCTGACCCGAATTTACAACCGGCGCAATCAAACCAATAAGTGGGAAATCAATAATCTGTTCACTTTTGCCTGGAAGAATAAAAAACACGATATCTCTGTGCTGCTGGGGCAGACAGCCGAAGGTTATAAAAACAGCTGGATGGAAGGTACCCGTAAGGGGACTGCGAGCAATTCTCCCGACCTTTGGTTCTTGTCGAGCGGATATACCGGTGATGATGTGGCCGGACTGGATAATGAATGGACTGCATTGGGATTTGTCGGCCGTTTAAGTTACAATTATCTCGACCGTTATCTTTTTCAGGCTAATTTTCGAGCCGATGCCTCTTCCATCTTTTCCAAAAACGAACGTTGGGGATATTTCCCTTCCGTATCTGTGGGATGGAAGTTTACTTCCGAGCCGTTTATGCAAAACCAAGACTGGCTTTCACTGGGTAAGTTACGATTCGGATGGGGACAGTTGGGTAATAATCGTATTGATGAACTTTCCCGTTATACTCTTTTGAATACCGAAAAGAATTATTCGTTTGGTATAGGCAATCACCGGGTTTATCCGGGTACCACCTCCATTTTGATAGGCAATCCGGACATTCATTGGGAGAAAACCGAGACATTTAACGTGGGATTGGATCTCGGCTTGTTCAACAACCGCTTGACTTTAGGTTTGGAATGGTTTACCAAGTTGACAACTGATATGCTCTTGCGTGTACCCGTTCCTCTTTCTACCGGATTCGATGATTTTGATAATGTGGATGATGATGCTCCGATGACCAATGCCGGTTCGGTTCGTAACAGTGGTGTGGAACTGTCTGTCAATTTCCGTAACAAGATTAAGAAGTTTAGATATGAAATTGGTTTCAACGTGTCTTATATCAAGAACAAAGTGGTGAGTTTAGGGTTGGGTGACGAACCTGTTTACGGAGGTTATCTTAGTGAATCGAGCATTCTTGATTATGTGACGAAAACTGCGGTAGGCAAACCTATTGGAAGTTTCTTCGGGTATGTGACGGACGGAATTTTCAACTCTTTGGATGAGGTGAAAGCCAGTGCCCAATACGATGCAGGTAAAAATGAATTCGATTTATCGACCCGACAGGGTGATTTCAGATTTAAAGATTTGAATAATGACGGAAAAATCACAGCCGAAGACCGTACCTATCTAGGGTCACCGCTGCCCGATTTTGTTTTCGGTATTCCGATGTCATTCAGTTATGCCAATTTTGACCTGAAGTTATTCTTCCAGGGACAGACTGGTAATAAGATTTTTAATGTGATGGATTACTACCTTAATAATGCGGCTCAGGGAAATGTATATGCCGACATTCGTGAAAAACACTGGTCGGGAGGAGAAGAATATGCCATCGACAGCCGTCGGTTCTTTAAGCAAAATTTGAATGCTTCTGTTCCCGATTTACGAGGCTCGGATAAGGCCCGTAACTTCCGGGCTTCCGATTTTATGGTGAAGGATGGTTCATATATACGTTTGAAAGAAGTACGGCTTACTTACAATTTCAGCAACAAACTGACTTCTCGTTGGCATCTGACGAATATGTCAATATTTGTTGGAGCGTATAATTTGTTGACATTAACGGGTTACAACGGATTTGATCCGGAAGTAGGTAAGGTCTCCGGAACCGAGAGCAATAACCTTAGCATGGGCGTCGATCATGGAAATTATCCACAGGCGCGTTCATTTACTTTTGGACTAAATATTACTTTATAAAAGTTGGGAATATGAATAAGACAATATTTAAATTTACGATATTTAGCTTGGCTGTTTGCTTCTTGACCGGGTGTGAAGACTTTTTAAATAAGGATGTACTCGGCTATTCAACGGATGAGAATTTTTATGATACTCAATATAAACTGGAATCTGCATTGAATGCCACGTACGATATATTACAAATGGAGGTCTATAACCAGTGTGACTGGCGTTTCGGTGAGGCATGCGGAGATGATGTGAAAGGAACCGATGAAGACTTGACTACCCAAATGGGGCAATTGGTCAATTTCCGCTTTAATACATCCAATGAATGGATTCAGAAGAGGTATACCATTAACTATAAAGGTATATATCGTGCCAATCAGGTGATTGCCAATGCTCACAGAGTAAGGTTGGCGGATGAGGAATATTCATCTTATCGTGATATCCGTTATATATTGGGACAGGCAAAGTTTTTACGGGCTTTGTTCTATTTTAATCTGGTGAAAACTTACGGTGGAGTCCCCATTCGCCCGGAGATAGAAACCGTTGATAACTTGGTTGTTCCTCGGTCTTCGGCAGAGGAGGTGTACGCTTATATAGAGAAAGATCTGCGTGAAGCGGCTATCATGCTTCCTGCGAAGTTTGTTGACGATGATGCGGGCAGGGCCAGTGAAAGTGCGGCAGTGGCATTGCTTATGAAGGTACTCATGTATCAGGCCACTCCGGGCATTCCTTCTGAAAAGTGGGAAGAAGTTGTTCGGTTGGGCGAGTATTTTGTAGATGGAACCACAATGACCTTTGGTGATATATTACATTACGATGCTTCCGAAGAAGATTGGGAAGAGCTTCGCGAACGTCTTTGGTTCAAGCCTAAAGCTCTGAACCATTCTGCCGATCCCTATGAACTTCCGGAGACTACACTTCCGATGCTGAAGGGAGCATACTCTCTTGAATATAAAGATTTCTATGGAAATGCTCTGAAGTATTACGAGCAGTTTTTCCAGTCCGGAGAATTTTGTAGAAGTTCTATTTTCGAGATTGTTTTCAAAGAATCGGGAGACGGTTCTACCGGAAATGACAATGAAGGTGATGCCATCTATCAGACGCTTTATTGTGATTCTCCGTTGATGTGGGCTACGGAAGCTATTTTGGAATCCATGTTCGGAACCGATCCTCGTCGCAGGAATATGGTAGGGCAAAAAGAAAGTGCTCCCGATTTGGAGATGCTCGACTGTGGACCACAACAGAAATTGACTTTGAAATGGTATACACCTATTAAGGAAAGACCTTTATATAAGGGCGATAATGGTAAAAACAGGCGAATTATCCGTTATCCGGAAGTCGTGTTGATTTATGCTGAAGCTCTTAATGAATGTGGTGAAGGAGCTCGTGCACTCGAACAATTGAATAGTAATAAGCGGCAGGCAAATACCATTGATGGAAACGGAAATCTCTATTTGGCCGGCGGGTATGGTTACATGCGCGATCAGATCTGGTCGGAGCGTCGCAAAGAGTTATGCTTCGAGTGGGATCGTTTTTTTGACCTTGTCCGTCAAAAGCGGGCTGCAGAAGTAATCAAAGCTTTCGGATTGGCGAATACCAATAAGCGGGGAGTTTATTTTCGGAAAGGGGTAAATGAACTGTTTCCGATTCCTCAAGCTGAGATTGACCTTTCTCAAGGAGCAGTTGTGCAAAATC
>CAVCAX010000335.1:0-1076 GCA_963599995.1 Coprobacillus sp. CAG:698 | reverse complement strand
ATGAATATGAAAGTTCTAATTAGAATGTTGTCGGGGGTGTGTATGGCTCTGCTGTTTGTAGCTTGTGAAGACGAGTCGTC
Organism: Coprobacillus sp. CAG:698; assembly: GCA_963599995.1. Classification (GTDB taxonomy): domain Bacteria; phylum Bacteroidota; class Bacteroidia; order Bacteroidales; family Bacteroidaceae; genus Bacteroides. The sequence continues at coordinate 996 of CAVCAX010000335.1, read as the reverse complement.
TGCTACTCCCTATGCAAAAATGACGGTAGATAAGACTACGCTTCAACTCAATGAGTCAATGGTGGTTAGATTCACCGGTATTGCCGATCAGGTAACTGTTTTCACTGGTGATGAGTCACATAATTATGAATTACGGAGTCAGAACAATACCGGTATGGTGATCAATAAGGGAGTATTCACTTATTCATATTCCGTTCCGGGTACTTATCGGGTGGTGTGTGTGGCATCCACTTATCTGGATTTGGGTAAAGATATGAAGGTAGACACGACTTCTGTTATAGTCAATGTCGTGGATAATGTGACGGATATTGATAAACTTTCGTCTAAAATCTATTATGACGAGATATATGCCGAAGAGAAGGAGAATGATGAGTGGTTGTTGATGTTGCCTTATAAAATGAGATATAACAATCGGGATTTATCCATTAGCATGTCCCAGAAATTGAATTTCTCGATCGCTTCCGATTCTACAAAGGTGTTTATAAACAATCGGTTATATTCCTCGAATACCAAGTATGATTTATCCTCTCCGATGGATATCCTGGTAGAGGCCTGTTCAGGGGCGGAACGTCTTTATAAACTGTATACTTGCTATTACCCCGAATTTAAATCTTTCAAGGTGGCCGGTGTGACAGGCATACTGGATAGAAGTGCTTTTGATTATACTACATTCAACTTATACGTGACTCTTCCCGAAGGTACGGATACAGGTGCGTTAGTTCCGGTTTTTGAAACACTTTTTCCATCTGATAAGGTCTACATAAATGATGTAGAGCAGGTTTCGGGCTCTTCTGTCGTCGATTTTAGTAAGGCAGTTTCTTATAAACTTGTTTCATCGGTTGATGGGACGGACGGAATGGAAGTGGTTTCTACTGTTAATGTGATGGTCACCTGTCAGTAATGTGTTTTCAAAGGTATGAAATATAATATTTCAAATTATTATCATTAGAACATATATATGTTTTGGGGATTTGTGTATTAGTTTTTTTTGTAGGT
>CAVCAX010000334.1:0-7287 GCA_963599995.1 Coprobacillus sp. CAG:698 | reverse complement strand
TTTTTGTCTTTTTTTTATTATTTCGTTTCAAATTGTTGTCGTATATTTACAATGTATTTTATAGAAAGATGAATATTTCGAAAGTTAAGTTTGACCATGTTTGCTTGGATCCTTCCCGCCAAATAGATTTGCACCAACAAACAACCTGGGAACTGTCACATGTAATAAAAGGTAAAGGTAAAAGAATAACAGGTAATCACTCAGAGCCATTCAAAGCCGGTGATACCGTCTTGATACCACCCGGTATTCCTCATTGTTGGAAGTTTGAAAAACAAGGCTCCTACATAGAAAACATCACCGTACAATTTGATATGGATTTATTACATTGGTTCGCAGATAATTTAGAAGTAACACATGAAATTCTGGAACGACTGATCCAATTAGAGGAAGCCATTGTCTTTACGGGGAAGACGAAAGGACTGCTGATTCACATTCTTAACCGTATGAAGGGAGAGAGTGATGCCATGCGAATGGTTTCCTTGTTGCAAATCCTTGTATTAATAGGAGAAAGTGCAGGACAGAAAACTGTAGGCAAGAGAAACCAAGAATCTGATGCGGAACAAAAATTGAAGAAGATAAAACTATTTATTATCTGCAATTTCAGACGTGAGCTGAGAATAGATGACATAGCCCAATATGTAGGAATGAACCGTTCCGCACTCTGCACGTTCTTTCATAAGCATGAGTCACAGACTATAATGAAGTATGTTGTAAGTTTACGCCTGGAAGAAGCCAAACGATTGTTGTTGTCCTCCTCTCTTAGCAACCAGCAGGTATGTTACAAGAGCGGGTTTCAGGACGTTCCGCATTTCTGCAGAACATTTAAGCAAACAGTCGGCATGACTCCAAGCGAGTATAGACGCAACAGAGGGTGAAGAAAACAAAAAAACATACCCGTCCGCACCAACCCGTCTTGGCTTGCCGAAATCATGCCCCCTATTGTCTTATCAATAAAAATACAGCGAGACACTCTCGTCAGAGGATGTCTCGCTATAATATATTTTTACGACGGCTAAACAATAACCCCGTTATTAAAGAGCGCCTACTTCTTTAAGAGCAGCATTTGTTTTGCGGACAGCAGCTACACTTGCTTTGAACTTAGCCATTTCCTCTTCATTCAACGGAAGTTCAACCACTTTCTCAATACCGTTCTTACCCAAGATTACCGGTACACCGCAGCAGATGTCTTCTTCTCCGTACTCTCCTTCAAGAGCTACTGAGCAAGGAATCATCTTCTTCTGGTCGTGGATGATAGATTCTACAACAAATGCTCCTGCCGCACCCGGTGCATACCATGCAGAAGTACCCAACAGCTTAGTCAGTGTAGCACCTCCTACCATTGTATCGGCTGCTACTTTCTCCAACTGTTCAGCTGACAGGAAGTTAGAAACCGGCATACCTTTGTAAGTAGCGAAACGAGTCAAAGGGATCATGGTAGTATCACCGTGACCACCGATAACCATACCTTCTACTTCGTTGGCGTTGCAGTCCAAAGCCTGTGACAAGAAATATTTGAAACGTGAGCTATCCAAAGCGCCACCCATACCGATAATACGGTTTTTGGGCACACCCAAAGACTTCAATGACAGATAAGTCATTGTATCCATCGGGTTAGAGATCACTACGATAATTGCATTCGGAGAATATTTCAAGATGTTTCCAGCTACTGATTTTACGATACCGGCATTTACACCGATCAACTCTTCACGAGTCATACCCGGTTTACGGGGAATACCGGAAGTAATCACTACAACGTCAGAGTTTGCAGTTTTAGCATAATCATTGGTGCAGCCTACTACAGTAGTGTCGAATCCCAGCAGCTGAGCTGTCTGCATCATATCCATTGCCTTACCTTCTGAAACGCCTTCTTTTACGTCCAGCATTACTACTTCGTCTGCTACTTCATTGAAAGCAAGTACATTCGCACATGTAGCACCTACGTTACCTGCGCCTACTACGGTTACTTTTGACATAATACTTATATTTTAAAAAGTTGATAATTAGTTCTATACTTTTTGCGCCACAAAAGTACAACGATAATCGAAATTAAAGAAATATTTCCGTAATAATTTTAGTTAAACCAACAACATAGAAGAGCCACAAACAACCTATCCCTCCCACAGCCTCATCGAAACCGGCAGAACCAAAATAGACAAAAGCTACAGAAAACACGAATCCCCTGACATTATTCACTCATATTGAAACTTTCACTAACACGCACTTCGTTCAAAAAACAGCAAATAGAGAAAAAAGTGCATAAATGAATGAATAATATGCACTTTTTTTCTGCATATTTCCAGGATAAAGAGGATAAACATGCACTTTTCACCAATATTTTCACCCATTTTTCTCCGGGAGAAAGGCTCAGTTCCTCGTAGAGGAACGACTCGTTCCTCTACGAGAAACCATAAGAATCTCTACGTGGAAAATATTTTTCTTTTATAGAGGTCACTTTTTACACTAACAATGGACAGAATTCAGACTGCTTTGAAATAGAATAAAGAATGATATATGCATGCTTTTAGGTTAATTGGAAAACAAAACACTGGAATAGCAGTCTTTTTGATAGCTGATCAGGTGTTTTGATACCTTTCGAAAATGTTCAATATGAAATTGCGGGGGATTTTTGTCATCAGCCTTATCTATTGCTTCAATAAAGAGATTCAGCGTAAACTAAAATATCATATTGACATTTTGTCAAATCACTCCTACTTCTCGGACGAACTCCGATCGTGTACTTCCGTAATATAGTGCCCAACTCTATTATTACAATCTTTATCGTATAAGCCAACTTTTCCGTATGTGAAGGGGAGGGAAGTTAAAAAGAGCCGTATCCATTACTCCAAACAGAGTTCGATACGGCTCTTTCGTGCTATTAATTTCTTCCGGTAAATTTTTAGGGTTTGTTTAAAATTTCCTTCAGTATTGTTTTATGAGTTATTCTTGGGAATATTATTTTGCGCTTTTATTTCAATTCGATAATCTCCTCGTTACAGATAGTCAACTTTTCTACTCCTTCGTTGGTTACCGCCCATGAGTTTTCGATGCCTACAGGGCCTATGCCCGGTAATACGATTTTCGGTTCGAGTGCAAATACCATCCCCGGTTCCAATTCCTGCTTCATGCGTGGTGCCAACACCGGCATTTCGTTTATTTCCAACCCGATGCCATGACCGATGAAGCGTGCCTGTTGGCTGATACCCATGAAGTATTCTGCAAATCCGGCTTTGGTAACCATGTCGATAGCCGTGTTGTATAGATCTTCGCATACAGCTCCCGGTTTGGCTAACGAAGCAACTTCGTTCTGTATATCCAGACAAACCTGATGTGCTGTGTAAGCTTTCTCGTCGAGTTTGCCAATAGAGAATACACGGCTCATATCTCCCATATATCCGTTGAAGTTTCCTCCTAAATCGACCATTACGCTTTGTCCTTCTTTTAAAAGAGTGTTGTTGACACCGCCGGGTAGGGCAGGGTCGAGTCCTTCGCCACCTAAGGCAAAGTCGTATGGGGAGGGAGTGGCGGCGTTATCACCGGTCAGTACGCTTCCCATGAAAATTTCCATGCTCTGACCGAATACCCGGAAGATGCCCAAAGAGCCTTCCAAACGCATCAGACGTTCAATTTCAATGGATAGTTCACGGTCGGTCATTCCCGGACGATAAACAGTGGGAATCCGGTCGTATGCCTTGGCATGTGCAATGCCCGAACGGCGGAACATTTCAATTTCGATGGCTGTCTTGGTACTGCGTGCCTGGCGGATAACCGGTGTTCCGTTGACGACTTCCGCATCCGGAAATAAAGCAGCCAGTCGTAGATATTCCGTGTAAGGCAGTTCATCGCCTTCCAGCATCAGTTTGGTAGGCAGGGGCAATTTCTCTTCAATCAGAATACCCGGAATCTGTTCCGGTTTACGGACGGGGAAAATGTGTTCTCCCGAAATGGTGTTCGGACGTTTGATAAACAGGCGGGCGGGTGCATTCAGTGGCAGGTATAGATACCCACTGACAACCCGGCCATACGTATAGAGCAGATTTACATTACAAGTGATCAGTGCGGCATCGATTCCTTGCTGGGCCATAAGCCGGCGAATCTTATCGCGGCGTAATTTTAATTCCGGTTGTAACATTTCAATAGTCTGTTTTTGATTTTAATTTCATGCGCAAAGTTAGGCTAAATTAATTGAAAATGAAACCTTCGGGAAAAAAAGTACGCTACCTACGTCCTGTCACAGGAGGTAAGTAGCGTAAACCACAAATACAAATACAACTAAACAAAGTTTTATTACATGGTTAGATAATTCCTTGTCCCATCATTGCATGGGCCACTTTCATGAATCCTGCAATATTGGCACCTTTCATATAATTTATATAACCGTTGTCTTCAGTTCCATATTTTACGCATTGAGAATGGATGTTACTCATGATTTGGTGAAGATGCTTGTCTACTTCTTCTGCACTCCAAGAGATGTGCATTGCGTTCTGAGTCATTTCCAGACCAGAGGTTGCTACACCGCCTGCATTGACTGCTTTACCCGGGCCGTACATGATTTTTGCAGCAAGGAAAGTGTCGATTGCTTCGGGACGGCATCCCATGTTCGAAACTTCACCCACGCACATAACTCCATTGGCAACCAGTTGTTTGGCATCTTCCCCGTCTACTTCGTTCTGAGTAGCGCAAGGCATGGCGATATCCACTTTCTGTTCCCAGGGTTTCTTGCCGGCATAGAACGTAGCGTTCGGATATTTTTCTGCATAAGGTGCTACAATATCATTGCCGCTGGCACGAAGCTCGAGCATGTAGTCGATCTTTTCGCCGGAGATGCCATCCGGATCGTAGATGTAACCGTCGGGACCGGAGATGGTAACTACTTTCGCTCCCAATTCCGTTGCCTTGGTTGCTGCTCCCCATGCTACATTGCCGAAGCCTGAGATTGCCACTGTCTTACCTTCAAAACTGGTTCCTTTATCTTTCAACATCTGCTGAACAAAGTAGCAGGCACCGAAGCCGGTAGCTTCCGGACGGATGAGTGAACCTCCGAATTCCATTCCTTTACCGGTAAAGGTTCCGGTGTGTTCGCGTGTCAGCTTCTTGTACATACCGAACATATAACCCACTTCACGACCTCCTACGCCTATATCACCGGCAGGTACATCCATATCCGGTCCTATATGGCGCCATAGTTCGAGCATGAAAGCCTGACAGAAACGCATGATTTCCGCATCGCTTTTGCCACGGGGAGAGAAATCGGAACCGCCTTTACCACCACCCATCGGAAGAGTAGTCAGCGCGTTTTTGAAAGTCTGTTCGAAACCTAAGAATTTCAGAATGGAAAGTGTCACTGAGGCATGGAAACGGACGCCGCCTTTGTACGGGCCGATTGCATTATTAAATTGTACACGATAACCTAAATTGGTCTGTACTTCACCTTTGTCGTCTACCCATGTCACGCGGAATGTAAAGATACGATCCGGTTCTACGAGTCTTTCGATTATTTTAGCCTTTTCGAATTCCGGATGTTGATTGTATATATCTTCAATAGAGAGAAGTACTTCTTTGACTGCCTGGAGGTACTCAGATTCACCGGGATGCTTTGCCTCAAGAGAGGACATAATTTTCTGAATATTCATAATACTATGTTTTAAAAGGTTGTTTCTGATAAAATGTCAACTACTGACACTGCAAATATAGGAAAACTTTTCAATATGCGTATATTTTATGAATATATTTTCGCTAAATAATGATAAAATGATAGTTAAGGGTAAGAAAGTCAGGGGGATTTACGATTAGACGATTTACAATTTACGATTGAAATTACACAAATTTTCATATAGCTTATAGCTTTCCTTTAAGAAAGCATTACACTCTATCACACGGGCATATAAATTAAGAATTATATCTGATTTATATTGTTATAGAGTATAATAGTTACTTCAATCGTAAATAGTAAATCGTCTAATCGTAAATCCCTTTAGATCGTCTAATCGTAAATCTCTTTTTGTCTAACTGTAAATCTCTTAGATCATTTAACCGTAAATTTTTAGAATTTGGGTTTCATTTTCAAGTTATACATGATAAATCCATAGATATCGGCTTGCTCTTCCAACACTTTGGCCATCGGTTTACCCGCCCCGTGTCCGGCTTTGCTGTCGATACGGATAATGGTCGGGTTGGTGCCGTCGTTACATTCCTGCAAGGTAGCTGCAAATTTGAATGAATGTGCAGGAACTACGCGGTCGTCATGGTCGGCTGTGGTCACCATTGTTGCCGGATATTGGGTACCGGGTTTCAGGTTGTGCAGCGGAGAGTACCCTTTCAGGTATTCGAACATCTCTTGGCTGTCTTCACTTGTGCCGTAGTCGCTTGCCCAGTTCCAGCCGATTGTGAATTTATGATAACGAAGCATATCCATTACACCTACCTGCGGAATGGCTACTTTGAACAGGTCGGGACGCTGAGTCATGCACGCACCTACCAGCAGACCGCCGTTCGAGCCGCCTACGATGGCAATTTTTTCAGGATTGGTGTATTTATTGTTGATAAGGTATTCGGCTGCCGAGATGAAGTCATCGAATACGTTCTGTTTTTGCATTTTGGTGCCGGCTATGTGCCACTCTTCACCGTATTCGCTGCCACCGCGCAGGTTGACTTGTGCATAGATACCTCCGTTTTCGAGGAAGGGAATGCGGGACGTTGTAAAGCCGGGATTGAGGCTGATGCCGAAACCGCCATAGCCATAAAGTAATACCGGATTGTTTCCGTCTCTTACCAGATCTTTCTTATAAGTAAGGAACATGGGAATCTGAGTGCCGTCTTTGCTGGAGAAGAATGCCTGCTCCGTTACAAAGTCGTCAGAGTTGAATTTTACTTTCGGAGCACGGTAAAGCTCATAGGAATTCTTATCCATGTCATATTTGTAAATTGCGCCCGGAATGGTGAAGGAGGTGAACATGAAGAAACACTCTTTGTCGTCTTTCGTACCGCTGAAACCGACGGAACCTAATGACGGAAGCTTGATTTCGTGCATGCGTTTCCCTTCCAGGCTGTAAACGTATGCATGATTGGAGGCATCCTTGTCGTATGTCAGAAACAGTTTTCCACCGATGACCTCTGCACTCGACAGTACAGATTCCATTTCGGGTACGAGTTCTTTCCAGTTTTCGAGTTTCGGGTTGTTGATGTCGGCTACCATAATCCGGTTTTTCGGTGCACCGTAATTGGTAAACAGATAGATATTGTTGCCGATAACTTGAATCGGACAGTATTCATACCCACAGCCCGTACTCA
>CAVCAX010000333.1:0-3066 GCA_963599995.1 Coprobacillus sp. CAG:698 | reverse complement strand
GAAAAATATACGATTCTTATGGCATTTAATTTTATCTCGGCAGCAGAAGCTGCAAGCCTGGTCAAACATGGCTACAACATCGGTCTGAGTGGATTTACTCCTGCGGGAACAGCCAAAGCCGTTACAGCGGAGATTGCAAAGATAGCAGAAGCGGAACATGCAAAAGGAAACCCATACCAGATAGGCATTTTTACAGGTGCTTCTACCGGCGATTCTTGCGACGGTGTGCTGTCACGCGTCAAAGCAATCCGCTATCGCGCTCCATACACCACAAATCCCGACTTCCGCAAGGCTGTGAACAATGGCGAAATAGCCTATAATGACATTCACCTGTCACAAATGGCACAAGAGGTCCGCTACGGTTTCATGGGAAAGGTAAATATCGCCATCATCGAAGCCTGCGAAGTGACCCCGGACGGAAAAATCTATCTGACTGCCGCCGGTGGTATCGCTCCTACCGTTTGTCGCCTGGCAGATAAAATCATCGTGGAACTGAACAGCGCCCACAGTAAAAACATGATGGGGATGCACGATGTATACGAACCGCTCGATCCGCCTTACCGCCGCGAGATACCGATCTACAAACCCAGTGACCGAATCGGAACACCTTATATACAAGTAGACCCGAAGAAGATTGTCGGTGTTGTGGAAACGAACTGGCCGGATGAAGCCCGTTCTTTTGCCGAAGCAGACCCGTTGACAGACAAAATCGGTCAGAACGTAGCCGACTTCTTAGCCGCCGATATGAAACGCGGCATCATTCCATCTACTTTCCTTCCGCTGCAATCGGGGGTAGGCAATATAGCCAACGCGGTGTTGGGAGCCCTCGGACGCGACAAAACAATTCCGGCTTTCGAAATGTACACTGAAGTGATTCAGAACTCCGTTATCGGTCTGATCCGCGACGGTCGCGTCAAATTCGGCAGCGCCTGCTCATTGACCGTTACCAACGACTGCCTGCAAGGTATCTATGACGATATGGATTTCTTCCGGGACAAATTAATTCTCCGTCCTTCAGAAATATCCAACAGTCCGGAAGTCGTTCGCCGTCTGGGTGTCATTTCGATCAATACGGCTATCGAAACCGACATCTACGGCAATGTCAACTCTACACACATCGGCGGCACAAAGATGATGAACGGCATCGGCGGTTCGGGAGATTTCACCCGCAATGCTTATATATCTATCTTCACTTGCCCGTCTGTTGCCAAAGAAGGCAAGATCAGCGCCATCGTTCCGATGGTATCTCACCTCGACCATAGCGAACACTCTGTAAACATCGTCATCACCGAACAAGGAGTAGCCGACCTGCGCGGCAAGAGCCCGAAAGAGCGCGCACAAGCCATTATTGAAAACTGCGCCCATCCGGACTACAAGCAAATCCTTTGGGACTACCTCAAACTGGCAGGTAACAAGGCACAGACTCCTCATTGCATCCAAGCATCGTTGGGTATGCATGCCGAACTGACCAAAAGCGGTGATATGAGAAACATAAACTGGGCAGCGTATAGCAAATAAGAGCAATCGCCCAACAACACTATTTAAGAAACAACGACATAAATTTAAAGTTAAAGCAACTTGAATTTATGCCGTTGTTTTATTTTATACACTTTTCCAATACATTCCCATCAATTTTTATCAATGAAGCAACACGGCATTGCACTTTAATAAAATTCTTAATTAAACATTTGTATTATTATAATATTATTATTTAATTTGTTCCCGCATTAGGTGTATTATTAGTAAACCAATGCTTTTTAATCTCTTGTTTGTCAAGGGTTATCCGGAAAGGATATAGACATGCAACCGGCTACTACTCCTATAATAATGAAAATTCCCGATAATCAAGATAAATACAGAATCTATATGAAACCAAAGAATATGAAAAGCAACAATCGTAGAAAACGAAACACTCTTATCCGAAATGTATCCAATAAGAGTCCGGCCCCAAACATACCTCAGCCGGTTCCGAACAATTATTGTTCACGTATGTATTCAAGCTCTGCAACAATAGGAAGATGATCTGACAGCTGCGACTGAACAGCTTGAGTTCTTATCAACCTCCATCCCTTCTTAGGGCGGGTGTAGATATAATCAAGCTTCACTTGCGGATTCCAAGCGGGAAAGGTCGGATCCGTGTCAGTAGCGTCAAACCAATTACGGGCCATTATATTCTTTATGACTCCGGAGTTGGGTTTCGCATTAAAATCTCCACCGATAATCACAGGATAAGGAGAATTTTCAAAATGACCGGTAATACATTCCGCCTGTAACTCGCGGGTCTTTTCATCCGTTACATCCAAATGGGTGGCTGCAAAGTAAATCGTATCCTTTTTCCCTATCTCGAACAGAGCTTCAAGAAGGATGCGGGGTTCAACCTCCGGACGAGGATTGGGTAAAGCTATTTTAGTAACGTTTATATAAGGGTATTTAGAGAGTATTCCTATCCCATAATAACCATTACTGAAATTGATGGCTTTCCCGTAAAGACCGAACATATTGGTTTTTCCCGCCAACTCGGAAAGCATGTCTTTATCGTTCTGATGGGGAGCAAGAGATCGCCGGGTATTTACATCGACTTCCTCAAGCGCCACAAAGTCGGGTTGAAAAGCTTCAATATGTTCTGCCAATTGATCGATCGTTGCAAGCTCACCGAATCTCAAGTTATAAGTCATGACTTTAAGTCTTAACGTATCTTGAGCATTCAAATCTAAAGCAAATAAAAGAGTAAAAATAAGAAGTAAGTTTTTCATGCTACAATCTGTTTAGACAACAAATATATTATTATATTTTTTTTCAGTGACAAATATTGTAGTTTATTAACAAGAAAGAGAAAATGAGCAGATAAAAGGAATCACGCTTTACGCCAACCGGCTGTATTAAAAATTAATGTAACTTTAAAACTGTCGAAAAGTAAAAGTAAGAAAAAGAGGGAAAGCAAACAAAATCTGCCAACCCACTTGACCAAAACCAAAATAAATGTATATATTTGAAATATACAAGAACAGAGGATAAACACACATCGAATTTTTCATGAGCAAACCGTATAACATAAAATCCTTCATC
>CAVCAX010000332.1:0-6056 GCA_963599995.1 Coprobacillus sp. CAG:698 | reverse complement strand
TTGTCTATCAGATCCGTCTGATACTGGGTGGCAACCGGAATGATGTGGTTCATTGCCAAATCACCCAACACACGGGCTTCGATTTGTATTTTCTTTGTATACATCTCCCATTTTACCTCATTGCGGGCTTCCAGTTCCTTTTTCGTCATTACACCGACAGATTCGAATAAAGCGATTGTTTCCGGCTTCAGATAATTATCGAAAATGAGGGGTACGCTGGTTTCGCAATCCAGACCGCGTCTCTTGGCTTCTTCTTTCCACTCGTCACTGTATCCGTTGCCGTCAAAGTGAATGGGCTTGCACTCCTTGATATATGCACGGATAATTTCAAGGATAGCGGAAATCTTCGGTTCTCCTTTCTCTATCAAAGCATCGACATCCTTCTTGAACTTCTTCAGTTGAGCGGCAACGGCTGAGTTCAGGGCAATCATGGCACTGGCACAGTTGGCTTCCGAACCTACTGCACGGAACTCAAAGCGGTTTCCGGTGAATGCGAAAGGAGAGGTACGGTTCCGGTCGGTATTATCGATCAGAAGTTCCGGTATCTGTGGAATATCCAGTTTCATACCCTGCTTTCCGCCAAGACTCAGCAAGTCGTCTTTCGTACTTTCCTCGATATGTTCCAGCACTTGTGACAACTGTTTGCCGAGGAAAGAAGAGATGATTGCAGGAGGTGCTTCGTTGGCACCCAGACGATGAGCGTTTGTCGCGCTCGAGATAGATGCTTTCAATAATCCGTTGTGATGGTAAACCGCCATCAGCGTATTGACTATGAATGTCACAAAGCGGAGGTTCTCTTCCGGTGTCTTACCCGGTCCCATCAACAGGATACCGGTGTCTGTGCCCAATGACCAGTTGTTGTGTTTTCCGCTACCGTTTACACCCTTGAACGGCTTTTCGTGCAGCAATACACGGAATCCGTGACGGCGGCTGACCTTACGCATCAGTGACATGACGAGCAGGTTGTGGTCATTTGCCAGGTTGCATTCTTCGAAGATGGGAGCCAGCTCGAACTGGTTCGGGGCAACTTCGTTATGGCGGGTCTTGACGGGTATTCCTAATTTTAAGGCTTCAATTTCGAGGTCTTTCATGAAAGCTGCCACACGGGTAGGGATGGCACCGAAATAGTGGTCTTCCAACTGCTGGTTTTTAGCGCTGTCGTGCCCCATCAGTGTACGGCCTGTCAGCAATAAATCGGGACGGGCGGCATAAAGGCCCTCGTCTACCAGAAAATATTCTTGTTCCCAACCCAGGTAGGCTACTACCTTCTTCACCTCCGGATTGAAGTAGTGGCAAACATCGACTGCCGCTTTATCTACTGCTCTCAGTGCTTTGAGAAGCGGTGCTTTGTAGTCGAGTGATTCACCGGTATAGGCAATGAATATAGTGGGGATGCACAGCGTGTCGTCAACGATGAATGCTGGTGATGAGGGATCCCATGCGGAGTATCCGCGGGCTTCGAATGTATTGCGTATACCGCCATTGGGGAAAGAAGAAGCATCCGGTTCTTGCTGAACAAGCAACTTGCCTGTAAACTCCTCCATCACTCCGCCTTTGCCGTCGTGCTCTATGAAAGCATCGTGCTTTTCGGCCGTACCTTCGGTGAGCGGGGCAAACCAGTGCGTATAGTGGGTAGCTCCCATTTCGATGGCCCACTTTTTCATTCCGGCGGCCACTTCATCAGCGATGTTCCGATCTAACGGAGCGCCGTTGTCAATTACGTCAATCAGCTTGTTGTATACACTGCTCGACAGGTATTTGAACATCTTCTCTTTGTTGAACACGTACTTCGCAAAATACTCTGAAGGGCGTTCTGTGGGAGTAACCACCTCAACTGCTTTCTTCTTGAAAGCTGTCTCTACGACTCTGAATCTAAGTTTTGACATAAAAGTTTGTGATTTATGAATTATGATTTTTGGTTTTTATGATCTACGAATTATGAATTATCGATTGATGAACTGTCTGTATTGTTAGTCAGCATGGCAATTCATAATCGATAAATCATAATTCACAAATTATCAGTTGTATGCCGACTCTCCATGTTCGTAAATATCGAGTCCTTCCTCTTCGATACGTGCCGGAACGCGTAATCCGTGGATCTTATCGAGTGTTTTGAAGATTGCGAAACCCATGCCGGCAGCCCAGCATCCGACAACGACTGCTCCGAACAACTGTGCTCCGAAGAATCCGAATGTGCCTGTATAGAATACGCCTTCACTCGTGGAGAATAATCCGGTAAGGATCGTTCCGAGAAAACCGCAGACGCCATGTACCGAACTTGCACCCACCGGATCGTCTATCTTTAATACTTTATCGATAAAGTCTACCGAGAATATCATTACAATACCGCAGATAGCACCGATGAGGGCAGCACCTGTTGCCGACACACAGTCACATCCGGCCGTGATACCTACCAGTCCGGCAAGGATACCGTTCAGCGTAAGTGACAAAGACGGTTTTCCATATTTCCACCAACTCACCATCAGGGCAAAGAATCCACCGGCGCAAGCCGCAAGGTTGGTTGTCAGGAAAACGTGTGAGATAGCTGCCTGGTCGGCAGTGGTAGCGGCAGCCAACTGTGAACCGGGGTTGAAGCCGAACCAACCGAACCAAAGGATAAATACACCTAAGGCTGCAATGGTAAGATTGTGTCCCGGGATGGCTTTTGATTTTCCGTCTTTTCCGTATTTCCCGATGCGCGGGCCCAGAATGGCGGCACCTACCAGTGCTATCCAGCCACCTACGGAGTGTACTACTGTAGAACCGGCAAAGTCATGGAAGGTCGTGCCGAATAGATTCATCATGAAAGAACCCTCTTCGCCGTTCATCAGCCATCCACCGCCCCACGTCCAATGACCGGAGATCGGGTAGATCAATACACTGATGAATATGGTATACACTACATACATGGAAAACTTGGTACGTTCTGCCATAGCGCCCGAAACAATGGTGGCTGCCGTTGCACAAAATACGGTCTGGAATACCAGAAAACCTTCTGTCGGGAGTCCGTCACCACTGTAAAACGAAAGATCGAAGAAGTGTGGCATCCCGATGAAACCGCCCGCACCGAACATCAATCCGAAACCGATGAACCAATAGAGCAGGGAACCGAACATGAAATCGACAAAGTTCTTCATCAGGATATTGGCGGTATTTTTCACTCGTGTGAAACCCGCTTCTACCAATGCGAATCCCGGCTGCATGAAGAATACCAACATGGCTGCAAGCAGCATCCATACGGTATTCAATCCGTTGGCTAATTCTCCTATTGTATCCGAAGCCGTCCCGGCATCTGGGGTTTCTACTGTTGTGGCGATTATTTCCGTTGTTACCGCTGTTGCTGCATCGTCAGCGGTGGTTAATGTATCCTGAGCCAATGTCTCCGTGGCGAAGCACAATGCGAAAAGCACAGCACCGGCTATCCACAGCTTTGCAATGGCATGTTTTCTATATGTGTCCATAATGTTAATCTGTTGTTTTATAATACTTGATAGGGTTGTTTTGGGGGAAACTCGGAACCGTTATTGAAAATCTTTCATATTTCCGTCTTATCGTTCCTGTTCGGCATTGTAAAGTGCGATGTCTCCCCGTTCACCGGTACGGATGCGGATGGCATCTTCAATAGGGATGACGAAGATACGGCCATCACCGATTTCACCGGTCTGTGCTGCTTTGATGATAGCCTGCACGGTCTTCTCTGCATTTTTGTCGCGTACAACAATCGAAACAAGTATTCTTTCTATGGAACTTGTGTCATAGACTACTCCACGGTAGATACGCCCTTGGCGTGATTTGCCTATACCTCTTACATCGTAATAAGAGAACCATTCGATGTCCGCTTCCAGAAGTGCGTCTTTCACTTCCTCGAACTTGGTTTTACGGATAATAGCTTCAATCTTTTTCATATACCTTATTGAATTAATGTGTTCCTGTTGCAAACTCTTAAAAACTCATCCCGAATGCCAGATATGTCTTATCCATCACAGGCGATACGGTGGCTTGTACAAAGATGGGGATCGAAAAACTTTCTGTCACTTTAATCTTCTTGGCTGCTTTCAGTGAAATGTCTGTGAACCCGCTGATTTTCTCGCCTGTGTATAGATACGACTTGGTAGATATACCGACAGAAGGAGTCAATATGATCTCTCCCGGACAAGTGATGTCGTAAGCGGCATTGAAGTAAGTTGAATAGCTCTGGTCACCGTCCGGATTCTTGTCTGCTCCGGCAAACATCATGGCGGCCGAAACTGTCAGAGGCACTTGATCACCGAAGTTATAGCTCAATGCACCTTCGAAATAGTGGCTGTCTTTGTAATATCCGTATTTGCCACTCTCGCCGGACCACCAATAGTCGGTCACTGCAATGTCGAATCCTCCGATGCTGTAACCCAATGTGATGTCGAATTCTTTTGGCTCCAGGTCGGTGATGCTGGTATTTCCCCACGCGGATAAGGATACTCCTTTGTATGCCAGGCCTAAAGAGGGTTGAATGGATGTACCCGATTCCTGGTCGAAGCCGCGCCATACGTATTTACTCGTGATATCGGCTCCCAGTGAAACCTCAAATTTGTCTTGTGCCGCCATCGTAGCCGAAATGAGCATCATCAATAATGCCACTGCTATCCTTCCTGATTTTTCGTTCATTGTCGTTTTCATTGTCTTTTTACCTTTTAGTTAGAAAAATGTGGATGTACGGTCCAACTGTTATATAGTAGTGCGCAAGTACTATTTCGTTTAATTTGAGATTCATAAATTGAAGATGAAGATTGCGTCTCTTTAAATCCATTGTTTTATCCGTCTCATTGCCTCTATGCAATCGTTGCGTTCGCCAAATGCTGTAAGGCGGATATATCCTTCACCGCTTGGTCCGAATCCTACGCCCGGCGTACCTACTACGTTGGCTTCATAAAGTAGCTGGTCGAAGAATTTCCATGATCCGGTTCCGTTGGGAGTCTTTACCCATAGGTAAGGAGCGTTGACGCCTCCGTAAACTTTCAATCCGGTACTTTCCAACCCTTCTTTCATGATACGGGCATTGGTCATATAGTAGTTGATGGTCTCTTGTACCTGTTTCTTGCCTTCCGGTGTATAGATGGCTTCGGCCGCCCGTTGGGTGATGTAGGAGGTACCGTTGAATTTGGTACTTTGCCGGCGGTTCCATAAGCGGTTTAATGGGATGCGGTCTCCTTCGAGGGTGGCTGCGGTGAGCTCCTTGGGGACTATCGTGTATCCGCAGCGTACGCCTGTGAATCCTGCTGTCTTTGAGAAACTCCGGAACTCGATTGCACATTTCTTTGCCCCTTTTATCTCGTAAATGGAATGTGGAACGTTCGTTTCCTGTATATATGCTTCATAGGCGGCATCGAACAGTATCAGCGTGTCATTGGCCAGTGCATAATCCACCCATTTTTTCAGTTCCGCTTTTGTCAGCGTCGTTCCTGTCGGGTTGTTCGGATAGCATAGATAAATGATGTCGATACGTTTGTCCGGTATTGCGGGAATGAAGTTGTTTTCACTGGTGCAGGGCATGTAGGTCACATTGCTCCATTTTCCGGTGGCTTCCTCCAATACGCCTGCCCGTCCGCACATCACGTTGCTGTCTATGTATACCGGATAGATCGGATCTGTAACTCCTACGCTGTTGTCGTGGCGAAGAATGTCTCCGATATTTCCTGTATCGCTTTTGGCACCATCGTTGATAAACACCTCCGAGTTGGAAAGGTGGATGCCACGGGCGGCATAGTCATTTTTAATGATCGCCTCAATAAGGAAGTCGTATCCTTGTTCCGGACCATATCCACGGAATGTTTCGGCATGTGCCATCTCTTCTACGGCTTTGTGCATTGCTTCAATACATACCGGAGCCAGGGGACGGGTTACGTCTCCAATTCCCAGCCGGATGATGTCCTGTTTCGGATGCGTTATCTTGAATGTATTTACTCTTTTTGCGATGTCCGAGAACAGGTAACTGCCCGGTAATTTCAAAAAATGTTCATTTACGAGTGCCATATTGTTATTTGTTTTAAGTTTTTGCTTCTATTGATTATCCTGATACC
>CAVCAX010000331.1:9031-17749 GCA_963599995.1 Coprobacillus sp. CAG:698 | reverse complement strand
GTGAAGCGACATACCGATGCAGATACAAGCCATGGTCAGTTCGGATACACCGGCCTGGAAGAAGGCGCCGCTAAAGTCACCGCGTTTAAATGCGTGTGTCTTTTTGAGGAAGCCGTCGGTCTTGTCGGAGTTGGAGAGGTCGGCAGATGCCACAACCATGTTCTCCACCTGAGTGGCAAGAGCACCGAGCACGGTTGCCGAAGCGGCACGGGTGGCGATATTGGCTTTCTGCTCAATGGCATCCCAGTTCACCTTCGGCGCTTTGCCTGAGAAGAATTCGGCCATCTTGGCTGCCAGTTCCGGATTTGCTTTGGCCCATTCGTCCTCTATGGCATGTCTTTCTGCTACGATCTTTTTCAGATCCTCGATGCGTTTGGCGTACAGTTCGGCCACTTCGGGGAAGATTGCAAACGGTTCGTCCGGGTTACCGCCCAGGTTTTTGATGGTGTTGATGTAGGCATCTCCCCCCAGCGGAGCACCGTGTGTGGCGCAATTGGCTTCATAGCTGCTTCCGTCGGCTTTGCGGGCACCCTTGCCCATCACGGTCTTACCGATGATCAGGGTAGGACGTTCGCTCTCTGCTTTGGCCTCTTGGAGGGCGGCACGGATGGCATCGGGATCGTTACCGTCGATTTCGATTACTTTCCAGTCCCATGCCTTGTATTTCATGGCTACGTCTTCTGTTGTGACATCTTTGGTCTCGGTGGAGAGCTGGATGTCGTTGGAGTCGTAGAACATGATCAGATTATCCAATCCCAATGTTCCGGCAACGCGTCCTGCACCCTGTGAGATCTCTTCCTGGATGCCACCGTCCGAAATATAGGCGTAGATGGTCTGGTTCATAACTTCACCGAACCGTGCTTTTAGGAATTTGGCAGCGATGGCCGCTCCTACGGCATAGGTATGTCCTTGTCCGAGAGGACCGGATGTGTTTTCCACACCACGCATCACGTTTACTTCCGGATGTCCCGGAGTGGGGCTGCCCCATTGGCGGAATTGTGCCAGTTCGGCCAGTGTATATTTACCGCTAAGGGCGAGTACGGAATAGAGCATGGGTGACATGTGTCCCGGATCGAGGAAGAAGCGGTCCCGTCCTTCCCAACGTGGATTCTGTGGGTCGTACACTAAGAACTCGGAGAAAAGTACGTTTACAAAGTCAGCACCACCCATGGCGCCTCCCGGATGTCCGGAATTGGCTTTCTCAACCATCGAAGCAGCCAGAATACGGATGTTGTCCGCTGCACGGTTCATAAGTTTATTATCATTCATATCTCTTAAGATTAATAATTTTCATTCTTTCTCTTCTGCAAAGATAATTCTTTATGTGTAATTAGAAATACAAAACATACATCTTTTTATGGCTTTGGAAAGACGGTTCTTGTTTTGGATACAATAAGTTTTTACCGCCATCCGAGACATTCGGGGTGTGCAGACGGTCGGACAGGGCCTATGCCGATAGCATACTTGCTGATTTTTACTTTTCGGGAAATGGAAATGATACAATATCAATATGGAAGAATAAAAGCCTGTTCAAGAATAAAAGCCTGTTCAGCTTTTCCTGAAAAAGTATGCCGAACAGAATCTAAGCAGGTCTCAAATGCGGGAGAAGGAAAAATAAAAATGCCCGGAAGGCTGTTGTGGACAGGACTTCCGGGCAAATGAATTTAATAGGACAAAATTTAATATTTCCTTTTATCGGGGCGATTATGCCAGTCTGCGCGAACCGTCTCCGATTACTACATCGTACACTTTCGGGCTTCTGCCGAATTTGGCTTTAAAGGCTTCTTTCGCTTTTTCGATGAAGTTATCGTAGAGTTCTTCTTTCACCAGGTTGATGGTGCAGCCACCGAAACCTCCACCCATTACGCGTGATCCGGTTACGCCGCATTCTTTGGCTAAATCGTTGAGGAAGTCGAGCTCTTCGCAGCTTACTTCATACAGTTTGCTCATGCCGTGGTGAGTTTCGTACATCTTCTGACCTACAGTTTCGTAATCGCCTTTTTCCAGAGCGTCGCAAACATCCAGAACGCGTTGGATCTCTTCGATTACATATTCTGCACGCTTATAGTCTTCCTCGCTGATATCTGCTTTTGCTTCTTTCAGCATATCCATCGTGCAGTCGCGCAGGAATTCTACATGAGGATGTCTCTTCTGGATGGCAGCTACGGCAGCTTCGCAACTCTGGCGGCGCTTGTTGTATGCAGAAGAAGCCAGTTCGTGTTTTACTACCGAATCGATCAGAACCAGACGGTAACCCTCCGGTTTGAACGGGAAATACTGATATTCGAGAGAACGGCAATCCAGACGGATCAAGCTGCCGGCTTTTCCGAATACGGAAGCAAACTGGTCCATGATACCGCAGTTTACACCGCAGTAATTGTGTTCGGTAGCCTGACCGACCTTCGCCAATTCAAACTTATCGATTTTATTATCACCGAACAGGTCGTTCAGCGCAAAAGCGTATGTGCTTTCCAGTGCGGCTGATGAAGACATTCCGGCTCCCAGGGGTACATCACCTGCAAAAGCAGTATTGAAACCTTTTACGTCAACACCGCGTTTGATCATCTCACGGCATACACCGAAGATATATCTGGCCCAGCTGGCACGAGGTGCATCCTCTTCGTTCAATCCGAATTCCGTATAGTCTTTCAGGTCGATTGAGTAAGCGCGTACTTTATCTGTTCCGTTCGGTTTGATCTCTGCAATCATTCCTTTATCGATAGCTCCCGGAAATACGAATCCGCCGTTGTAGTCGGTATGTTCGCCGATAAGGTTGATACGGCCCGGTGAGGCATAAACAAATCCTGTGGTTCCGTCAAAGTGCTTGATGAAACGACTTCTTACGTGTTCTATATCCATGATTATCAAATTGTTTTTATAAGGTTGATATTAATCTTATTTATTCTACTGGAATATCTTTGTTGATGTTTTTGCAACCTACGAGTGCATAGAACAGCATGTAAGCTACAGCTACGAAAACAACCCAGAAGCTTGCCATGTAACTGTTGGTTATATCGGCTACACCACCTTGGATCAACGGAAGAACACCGCCACCGCAAACCATTACCATAAAGATACCGGATGCCATTGCCGTGTACTTGCCCAGGCCTTCTACTGCCAGGTTGAAGATACCTCCCCACATGATGGATGTACAGAGTCCGCAGAGGATGAAGAACATGATACCTACGGGTACTGTGGTCATACCGAAGCTGATGTCTGATTTGAATACAGGCATGTTGACGGTTGTTTCAACCGGAGCAAACATACCGATCAACAGGAATACCAATGCGAACGTACAAACAGTGGTTAATTGGGTCTTGCTTGAGAATTTAGCACCGAGGAGACCGCCGCAAAGACGTCCTATCATCATTAAGAACCAGTAAGTGCCGACGATAGAGCCTGCCATGGCAGTATCCATACCCAATCCTTGGGCGCCGGTAACGTCCGGAGAAGTCGTAAGGAAAAGATTGACAAAGTTAGGAATACCTACTTCAACACCTACATATACGAAAATAGCGACAGTTCCCAAAACAAAGTGACGGAAAGACATCGGGCTGTGTGTGTCTTTCACCTTGTGGTCGGAAGCATGTTCCATGTGCGGTTCGGGGATGTCCATTGTGGCTAATACGATGAATACGACTGCGAATATACCCATTGCAATAAATAATGCAGGATTAGCATCGCTTATTCTTGTGTTTTGGCTGATGGTACCGATGAGATAACCTCCCAATACCGGAACGATTGTTGCCGCAATAGAGTTCAAGGAACCACCGAACTGGATAAGCTGGTTACCGGTTTTACCGCCACCGCCTAATGTGTTCAACATCGGGTTTACTACGGCATTCAGCATACACATGGAGAAACCGGAAACGAAAGCACCTGTCAGATAAACCCAGAATGCGCCTAATTCTCCCGGAGTGTATGAAATCTGTCCTGATAAAAATTGGATGCCCACACCGATAAAGCCGACGGCCACAGCGATTAATGCTGTTTTCTTATAACCGATTTTCTTTAACATGAGTCCGGCAGGAATTCCCATAAACGCATAAGCGATGAAGTTTGCTGCGTTACCCAACTGGGTCATCCAGTTAGCTGCTTGGAATTGTTCTTTTACAATTAATCCGAGGGGATTGGTGAGTCCTGTTACGAACGAAATCATTGCGAAGAGGGCGAACATCATCGC
The DNA here is from genome assembly GCA_963599995.1 of Coprobacillus sp. CAG:698. Lineage (GTDB taxonomy): Bacteria > Bacteroidota > Bacteroidia > Bacteroidales > Bacteroidaceae > Bacteroides. Next base: position 13,566 of record CAVCAX010000331.1, on the reverse strand, counting down.
GATAGGCAATAGATAGCTCTTTTTTTGTTGTGCCATGGTTTAAAAAAATGTTAGTTTATAAATTATTAGGTTAGTTGTAAACACTGTGATGTCGGGGAGTTGAACGTTGAGAGTTGAAAGTTAAACAGCGCTGTCTATGCCGCATGGTAACTTTCAACTCTCCACTTTTTATTTTTTACTTTCAACCGTCCCGAATTTGTAAATCGTTATCTGTTGATACTCATCCCCCGGGAGCAATACAGCCGACGGGAAATGGGCTTTGTTGGGCGTATCGGGGAAGCATTGTGCTTCGAAGCAGATAGCGCTGCGTGCCGGGAATGTGGCGCCGTGTGCACCTTCGAATCCGTTCAGCCAGTTACCGGTATAGAGCTGCACGCCGTTTTCCGTGGTGTATACCTCCATGACACGGCCGCTTACCGGATCGGTGCAGGTGGCTGCCAGGTCCAACGAGCCGCTTTCTGTCTTGTTCAGAACATAGCAATGGTCGTATCCCGCTCCGAATACGAGTTGCTGGAATGGATCATTGATTCGTTCGCCCACAGCATGAGGGGTACGGAAGTCCATTGGCGTACCTTCCACTTTGGAGATTTCTCCCGTAGGGATAGAGACTTCGTCTATCGGGGTATAGAAATCCGCATGGATGGTGACGATGTTGTTTTCTATGGACGGAGTAGGATTGGCAATTCCCGCCAGATTGAAGAAACCGTGGTTGGTAAGGTTCACAACGGTAGCCTTGTCGGTAGTGGCGCGGTATTCTATCACCAGTGCGTTCTCCTCTTCTTCGAGCCGGTAAGTCATTTCCACATCCAGATTGCCGGGGAATCCTTCTTCACCGTCAGCCGATACGTAATGGAAAATGATTGTACTTTCATCTACCTGGTCGGCATCCCAGACACGGGCATGAAATCCGGTAGGACCTCCGTGCAGAGAATTCGGACCGTTGTTGATGGCCAACGAATGTTCTTCACCATAGAGCGTGAATTTCCCTTTGGCAATGCGGTTGCCGTATCTGCCGATAGTGGTGCTTAAGAAAGGCTCGGGGCTGTTTATTACATGGTCTATGCTGTCATGTCCCAGAATGACATTGGCATATTTCCCGTTTTTGTCGGGAACCATTATAGAGAGAATGGCGCATCCGTAATTGGTTACGGCAACTTCCATTCCTTTTTTGTTCTTCAGGATAAATAAGTCTGTTTTCTTATCATTTATATCCTTTTGAAAATCTTCCCGGTTTAAACCGGATAAATTTCCTTCTGTTGGGAATGTGTTATTCATGTTTGATATATAAAATTTCTTGCAAATAAAGGGAAATTCTTCCGTACTCCCAAATTATTCTCAGTAAATATGAATGAGCTTTTAGGAAAGTTTAGCGTTTTGTCTCTTGCCGTCCAAAGCAAAAATTGATAGCGAATCCACAAAATCTTGCCGTTGTTTTTAATTAAAAGCCTTGAATTTGTGTATTATTTGATATTTTTTGTAAGTTTGTCCTCGATTATTGATTTGATTGTTTTAATCTAAAGTTTATAACAGAAACAAAATGTATCCGTTAAAATTCGAACCAATCCTGAAGCAGACGCTTTGGGGGGGCGATAAGATTATTCCGTTCAAGCACTTAAGTGCAAACTTAACGGGAGTAGGGGAAAGCTGGGAGATCTCCGGCGTAGAAGACAATGAGTCTGTAGTGGCTAACGGTCCCGACAAAGGACTGACGTTGACCGATATGGTAAGGAAGTATCGCAGCGAATTGGTTGGTGAGGCAAACTATACCCGATTCGGCAATAAGTTTCCATTACTGATAAAATTCATCGATGCCAAGCAAGATCTTTCTATTCAGGTGCATCCCAATGACGAGTTGGCGAAGAAACGCCATAACTCCATGGGGAAGACTGAAATGTGGTATGTGGTCGATGCTGATAAAGGCGCGAAACTTCGCTCCGGATTCTCCGAACAGATCACACCGAAAGAGTATAAAGAACGTGTTTACAATAATACAATAACCGATGTACTGCAGGAATATGAAATACATCCGGGTGATGTATTCTTCCTGCCGGCAGGACGTATTCACAGCATAGGCGCCGGTGCGTTCATTGCGGAGATTCAGCAGACATCGGATATCACTTATCGTATTTATGACTTCAACCGTAAGGATGCCAATGGCAAAACGCGTGAACTACATACCGATCTGGCACGCGATGCCATCAACTATGAGGTGCTTGACGATTATCGTACGAAATACGACGCTGTGAAAAACGAACCTGTAGAGCTGGTTGCCTGTCCGTACTTTACTACCTCTGTATATGACATGACCGAGGAGATCAGTTGTGACTATTCGGAACTGGATTCGTTTGTAATCTTTATCTGTATCGAAGGTGCCTGCAAGCTGAAAGACAATGAAAACAACGAACTGACACTGCGTGCCGGTGAGACGATTTTATTGCCGGCTACAACGGAGAGTGTGACAATCACTCCGGAAGAAGGCGGCGTGAAGATTCTTGAGACGTATGTATAAGCATAAAGGGTCGGTATCGCTGTATGATCCGATCTTTCTAATCAAAAAAGGAGGTGTGCCCAAAGCACACCTCCTTTTTTGATTGTTGGTTTTGTCGGATATCGCTGTTTCCGGCTGGATTTGGTAACAGGCTTTTATCTCTTTAGGAATCTTCGGGTAATCACTTCCCTGTCAGTTACTATTCTCAGAAGATATATGCCTGTCGGGTAGCTGCTGCACGATATGTCTGTCTTTTCAGTTCTGACTTCCCGCATGAACATACATTGCCCGTTCATACTGATGACGGAAACGATGGCTTTGCCTTCATACAGAGGTATTCCTTCTACAAACAGTAAATCGGATACAGGGGATGGATAAATAACCGTATCATCGGTGCTTTGCGTAATGATATTGTCGGGGATGATGCCCGACATCGGAACTGTTATTTCTGCATAGCTTCCCGAACCGTCGATGGCAATCGCCCGCACAGTGACATTTCCTCCTTGGGTGCTGTTGGCAACCAGTAGGCCTTTGTTGGTGATATATGCCAGATCTTCGCCTTGGGTGATGATCCAGTTTACATTTTTATATGCAGCAGTCACGGGGTAGATGTCCGCATAGAGATGCAGTGTCTGTTGTTCGTCACTCAGCAGGGACTCTTCTTCCAAGTGGCGGATGTAAAGCTCGTCTACAAAAGTGACATTTTGCGCATTGGCAACATTGACAATGTTGGATTCTGCCTTTACGAGTTTGTTGCTCCTTGTATTATATCTCTTTGGGAGAGTGCTCATGGGTTCCCATTCGTCTTCGTAGTAGGTGCTGTATTCGATGGCGTAGTACAAAAGCCCTTCCGGAGCATTCATATCCGAATAGGAACTTGTATTTCCCGAAACAGAAGCGATCTCCTGCATGTTGTCTGCCGACAAACCTCGCAGAATGCGGTAATTGTCGATTGGGGCACCTTCGTATTTGCTCCACATCAGGTTCCAACTGTCACCCATTCCCTTATTGATTGTCAGATGCAGGCTTTGATGGGTATTCCCCGGATCTGTTGTTACCCCAAAGGAGGTGTCTAAACGGATCTGATACCGTGAGGTCGTCACGGCCGGATTGGAGGTCATGTCAATAAAGTGATTGGCAGACGGGGCAACTTCTCCTATTCGTTCAAATTGATTGTAGTGATTGGTCTCTTTATAGATCATTACATCGGTCACATAATCCGGCAAATCCTTGAATTGCCAGTTTATCTGGTTCTTGCCGGTTTCTTTGTCTATGGAGATCAGAGAAATCTGTGGTTTGGCAAATGACTTCTTCACTACGATGTTTTTAGCGGATATTACTCCGCCGCATCCGCTGTCGCTTACCGTCAGTCTGATCACATAATTGCCTTCTTTCTTGAATATCGCTTTTACTTCTCTTGTGCCTTTTTTGTGTTCGAAACTGATGCCAAAGCGCTCAGGAGTGTAAAAATGATTGATGTCATCGGTAGTTGCCACCGTAAATTCAAAGGAGCGGTCGGTCAGCAAGATATCCTCTGATAGGTTGAAAGCGGTTTCTGTGTCGGCAATTGTAACGGCCGGCAGGGAGAAAGAGGCGTCTATGGGTGCCTTGACCAAGAAGGAAACAGAGGTAGTAACTCCTGCGGAAGTAACTTTCAATGTTTTGATTCCGGAAGTGGTCCATACCACTTCATAGCTATTGTCTCCATTGGTTTGCAACAGATCTGCTTCTCCCCAGTCTATTTGAATATCGTCTGTTATGGTACCGTTATACCGTATGACAACCGATTTGTTCTGGCAAATCTCTTTCGGAAGGCTCAATAGCGGTTTGGGGGCCACTTCTAAGATAAACGGAGCGGAGAAGTCGGAAGAGGCATTCCAGGTATCGATCGACTGGATTTGGACTTCGTATTTCCCTATCGGAATAGCGGATACCGGAATACGGTATCGGGTTCCGCGCAGATATTCATAATTCGCAGGAATGGTCTTGGCTTCATTGCTTAATCCGTTCATCGGGGATACAATGAATGCTCCCTCTCCGGTAGCTC
>CAVCAX010000331.1:0-9021 GCA_963599995.1 Coprobacillus sp. CAG:698 | reverse complement strand
GGTAGCTCCTTGCTTTTTGATGCTGAGGTTATAACGCATTTGCACGAAAGGAGTTTCCTTGTCTTTTGCCGCATCCCATTCCACGGTGACAAAACCTTCGTTGTCTTGTATGGCGCGCAAGTTTTGCGGGATTTCCGGAGCAGTATTGGCAATACGGGTGTTGCTTGTTATTTTTAATCCGTTGCATTCTCCTACATAGTCGGGTTTGCCGTTTCCATTCAAGTCTATAGGATAATAAGCTCCCATAAAACGCCAGTTAAGTCCCCATGACCCTTCGTTGTTATCCCTGCTCGTTTCGTATGTATATAGCTCACTTTGCTCATTCGGATACATGTATAAGATTTGATTCATGTTGGTGGAGACGATATCCATATACCCATTGTTGTCCATATCGGCAAGGAAAACGGTGCCGGGGCTATAAGGATAACCTGCAATGTTAGGTATCTCGGTAGGATTCTCCGGGTAGACTAACTGGCCGTTCTGGCTGAAATAAATATAGGCATGATCGTAATCGGTGTATCCGCTATAACTTCTGGTACAGTATAGGTCTTTGATTCCATCGTTATTCAAATCGACGCAATAGCGGATTTCATCATTGAATACATAATTTCCGAAAGCAAAGACAGGACCTTCTATCCACTCGAATTCAAAATTACCCTTGTTTAGATAGATGCCTTCCGAACAGATAATGTCCATCAGGTTGTCGTTGTTGATGTCACTATAATATATATTGTGCAAATAAGCGCTTGTTCCGGAATCGTTGCCGTACAGTTGGTGCGGGATGAATGTTTTCCAGTCTCCACCGTTTTCATGAATAATGATTTTAGGGGTATAGGATACACCTTGGTAGGTGTTTGTCTCTTTTTCTATAAAATCCGGATACCCGTCATTGTTAAAGTCGATAGGCGTATAGTCTTTATAAGGCTTGCCGTAATAGCTGAATTGTTCCATTAATAGTTCCGTTGTAACTTCAAAGCGGTTGTTCCCTAAGTTAATAAGAAGATTGGGAGCATCGTCTCCCGAACTTGGATTGAAATTGCCAATAAAATCGATTAATCCGTCTCTGTTAAAATCAATAGGGGTGGAAGACGTTCTGGCTACCAGATTGGTATTGAAAATACCCGGTGACTTTTCAAATAGCCCGTCGGCATTGAGGTTGTAGACTCCGTCGGTAGTAATAAATTCAAGTATCCCGTCGTTGTCGGTGTCTGCGGCATTCATGATATAAGGGCGTCCGGTACCTTTTACGTATGCCGAGTTCTGGTCATCGAATCTGACAGGGTATACATATACATCATCGGTTGCGGAGGGGCTGATGTTACCCTCGGCATCCGTTACCTGAAGTGAAATACTTTTTGAACCCTGGCTGTTGAAGACCACCTGCAATTGGCTCTTTTCGGCATTCGATTCGAGAATCTCTCCCCCGTCCAAATTCCACAGATAGGTACAGGTGGGATCGGTAATGCCGTCATAAGCCACCGTTAAAGTGTCTCCGGTGGTGATCGATTTGTTGGAGAGGAATATGGCGGCATTGGCAACTTCATGTTTATAGATCACCTCATCCGACCATGCTGATCCTTTGCCCATCGGGTCGATGGCTTGTATGGTGATGTAATAGCTGCCTTTTTTCCATCCGGATACATTGATTGTTTTATCCAGATTGTATCCCATATTTCCGGGAAGGATGTTGAGCCGCCTGCCGTTGGCATCGGCATTGGCGTAAAAGACGTCTCCCTTGCCCGGTTCGCTCCCGATCCGTAATGCATAGGTTAAGTCGGTGGAAGGAGATTTGTCATCTTTCCCCAACTCCCAGTTGATTTTCAGCATGCCTGCGGCAGGATCGGATACGATGGTGGGAGACGCAGGCTTGCCGGGAGCGTTATTGCCGGAAGACGCTACACTGTTGAAACGGAAGAAACGGCTGCTGCTTGTACCTTCGTATTCACTGTTAAAGCTAATATCCCGGTGTAACAGCATGTCATAGAATCCATCTCCGTCAAAATCTCCGAGGATGGCTTTGGTGTCATTGGGATAAGTAATCTGGGTGTCTTTTAAAATCGGTTCGCCCGGCTCTTTGAAAGTTAGCTTGGAAGTTCCTTTCAGACAATACAACTCGCTGGATAAGTTGTTGTTGTCATCGTAATTGAAGGCATCTAAAGCCAGAACATCGTAATAACCGTCGTTGTCAATGTCGGCACAGGCTATAAAATGCAGTTTCTTACGATAAGTATTGTTCTCATTTATCTTGAAATGTCCTTTACCGTCGTTGACACAGAGTACCAGATATGAATATTCGCCTATATCGGTAGAGTTGCTGAAGGGCAGCAATATGTCGATGTCTCCGTCATTGTCGAAATCATAGAAATAGATATCCTCGTCCATTGTAAGATTGCTCATCAGTGTCTGCTTCTCGATGCTCCCGTCTTTGTTGAATACGATGGTACTTACTTTTTTGTCGTGTTTGTCGTAAACCACATAATCGGTGATATAGTCGCCGTTCAAATCCCGGGGGTAAAGCATGCCTTCCTGAGGGGCATAGAGGAAACGGTTATTGCCCCGGTTCAGCAGTATGGCGCCGGTTTGCTCATCAATCAGATCCTCGTAACCGTCTTTGTTGAAGTCCATGCTGTAATACTCCCTGCTCGACTTGAAAGAGGCTGGCGTACTGTTGGCCTTGTCTCCGATGGGTACTCCGACGTCACCTCCTAAATTACCCAGACCGATACTGGAGGATTGAAAACTCGATTCCCAGCGATTGTAGGATAAGGTGTCTTCTTCCGAACGGATCGGTATGATCTCGGTGCGGCTGAAAGTACCGTCTTCTGTCTGGCGGTAAACAAAGCGCTGGTTCTCCATCAAATCGGGTTTACCGTCATTGTTGTAATCGCAGGGGTAAGGTGCAATTACTCCTTCTTGCAGTTGCCAGCTTCCATCCGGTTGGCTGATGGCAACCTTACCGCCTGTCAGATACCGAAGGTCGGGAACGGGCGTGTTGCTCAGATTGCATAAGCGCGGAAACCGGATATTGTTTCCACCGGGTACGGCTTTGCCGGGTATATAGTCCAACCCCGGATAATTGTAAGATGCAAACTGGTAGGTATAATTATATTGCCCTCCGGATATATATTCTTTTCCGGAGTATGCCAAGAACTCCATCTTTCCATCACCGTTGATGTCATAGATGTTGCTGGCCGATTCTACGGAATGGGCATGGTCGATGGGCGATACATAATTGCTGATAACGACATTGGATACTGAACCTTGCCCGTGAACCGCTTGCAGATAAACCGCAGTAAGTCCTTTTGGTTTCAGGTTGTAGGGTATCTCTATTTGCTGATCTCCTTCTGTCGAGAGGGGTCTTTGGGTATCTCCGATAATCAGACTGATTCCTTCGTTACTTCCATTGAGGTTCTGTATAGTCAGACTGAGGGATTGTCCGTTCGAGCCGTCATAGTAGAAAGATGGCAACTGACAGGTCGCTATTGTTCTTGGGGGAACCTCTCCTGTGGCAGAGAGTGTGTATGCTCCGTTCTTCTCTGTCCATTGATAGGTGTACGTGCTTTCTGATTCCGTATTTTGGAATGGAAACTCGTTAATCACGGTTTGGCTCCGTGCCGGTTCAATATTGCAACCGCTTCCCAATAGAAGCAGAAACAACCATGTGGTAATTTGTTTTTTCATAAGCATGAGAAATAAGTGATAAAATTGTATTTACAGTAGAGACCGTACAAACCGGACGCAGAGCAGTAAGCTTGTTTGCATGCTATGTTGAGGTGCAGCTTGTCTTATGCAAAGATAGACTAATGCGGAATATGCCTTTGTCACCCAAAAGGATGATTTTTAGGAACTACGGTGGTTGTTATGGTCGAAAGTATAAATAATATGAGGTGTGTATGTGGAAAAATGTGTTACTTTTGTCTCGATAAGGAGCAAAACCACAGTTATTTTATGAGAAGGCAATTTTTATTGATCATATTCCTATTGATGTGCGTTTCGGCGGGTGCAAGATCTTCGGATGAGAGGATAGGGCATTTATGCAGACAGGGAGACAGATGCGTTGATGAGGCTGAATATGATTCGGCTTTCTATTTTTACAATACGGCCTTGGAGCAAAAGGGGGTGAAAAACACAGATTGGTATGCGAAAATTATAAATGGCAGAGGGCTCCTGTATTATACAATGGGGGATATGAACAATGCCTTGGCAGATAAGTTGGAGGCCGTTCGGCTATTGAACCGGAAAGAAAATCTGGATCTTGAAGCGTTGGCTGATGCTTACAGCACGCTCGGTATCCTATATCGCCGCCGTCAGATGCCGGATTCGGCTCTTGTTTACTATGAAAAAGCCCTCGGAGTCGCCGAAAAACTCGAAGACAATGAATGGCTTGCCAATATCTATAACAATCTTGCGGTCTTTTATGCTAACAGTAAACGGTTCGATGAAGCATTGACTTACATTCATAAGGCCATCTTTTATGTGGAAAAGACGGATAATGCTTCGGATATTGTTTTTGCGTATCAGGTAGAGTGTTCTATCTATATGCTGAGGCGGGAACAGGAACGGGGGATACCTTCTCTAAGGAAAGCCATTGCAGTTGCTTCAGCACATAATCTTCCACGGGCGGAGTTGCGCTGCCTGCCCAATATAATGACAATGTATTCGGAACGGCAGGAAAGAGACTCGGTAATGTACTACATGCATCGGGGTGACAGATTGCTTGAGACAACACCGCCGGAGACGGTGGAGAGTCTGGGCTTTATTGAGACAAAAGCACGGCTGCTACTGGAATACGGACAGTATAAAGAGGCGCTTAAGTGGCTGAAATACCTTAAAGGTATTCCGCAAAACGAACAGACGACATTGGATGCACTCTATCTTAGAATGGCAAAATGCTATCAGAACCTCGGAGAAAAAGAGACGGCGTATGTCTATATGGACAGTGCCCGTATGTGGACTGATTCGCTTGCCCGGCGAAAGGTGGAAACGCAATTGTCGGACTTCTCCGCTAAATACGAAACCCGTGAGAAGGAATTGGAAATAGCTCGTTTGCAACAAAAACAACTTAAACAAGAAGCGGATAGAATGACAATGGGAATTATTGGAATAGTGCTCATAGCAGTATTGGCTATCAGCATTATCATTGTGGCACAAAAGAGAAAACAGATAGAAAAGAACATGAAACTTTTGGAACAGGAGAGTGATCTGAGAGCGGCCAAAAAATATATTGAAGGATTGGAGAGCGAACGAAAACGTTTCGCTAAGGAGTTGCACGATGGAGTGGCCAATGACCTTTTGGGACTGCAAATGAAATTAAGCTCTGCCGGCGACAACCCGGATGAAAAGGAGGAGATGGTGAAGTCTGTAAATGAGCTTAGACAGAATGTCCGTAATATCTCTCATGAATTGATGCCACCTGAGTTCAGCCATCTGGGTATCGATAAGATTATCGGTTATTATCTGACCGATATGCAGAAAACGTATGGGTTTGCGTTGACTTATGAAGCGGCTTCTGACATCTGTTGGGAACGGATTCCACAAGAAACCGCTTACGAAGTATATCGTATTACTCAGGAGTTGATGACCAACATAGCCAAACACGCTGAAGCTCACAGGGTCAGTGTTTCACTCTGTGCCGTGGATGATGAAAAGTATCAGTTGGGAATAGAGAATGATGGCAATGTTTTCTCTACGTCTATGGCGGATGCTGCAAATAAACAGGGAGGCATCGGTATACGTACGATTCAGGATCGCGCCAAATCGATATCGGCTGTATTCGAAACATTGAGTGAAAATGGAAAGACGGTTTTCCTGCTTGTGTTTTAAAATTAAAAAGAGGAGATATGAAAGCGGAATGCTATGAAATATTGGCCATTGATGACCATCCCATTGTTCTGGAAGGAATAAAGAATATCGTATCAGCATTGGAGGGTGTGAAATGCGACGGTATTGTGGAAGTGGAACAATTGGAATATTGTTTTTCCGCGCGTTCTCCTTATAATATGTATATATTGGATCTTGAATTTCCAAAGGCAGATGGTTTCAGCGTACTTCGGATGCTTCGTGATAAAGCGCCGGACAGCCGTATCCTGATCTATACGATGCATGAAGAACCCTGGATGTTGGCTAAACTGATTGATGCCGATATCGATGGGTTGGTTTCGAAAAATGCGGATTTGTCGGAACTGCAAAAGGCTGTTTCTGCTTTACGGAGTGGGGAAACCTATTTCAATGAGGATTTTCTCGATATGATTCGGAATGGGAAAGAATTTTATATCTCTACGGAGTATAAAGGACCGAACCTTTCCTCACGGGAGAAGGAGATACTGGCATACATCGTCAAGGGGTTCAATAACAGACAGATTTCGGACTTGATCTATCTCAGTGAAAATACGATTAAGACCTATCGCAGACGTTTGATGATTAAAATCGGGGCAAAGAATGCAGCCGATCTCGTCTCTAAGGGAAAAGGCTTTTTGTAATACGATGAACCGGGTCTAATTCTTTCTGAAAAAATGGCGGACTTTTTTTAGTATTTTCCATCCCAACATGACTCCGTCGAAGACTGCCATTCCTGTATTAAACGATCTCATCAGGGCATCTCCTTTGGAAGCGGCGGGCGCAAGTGGTGCAAATATCCTTCGGGCAGTCCGGTTCATGGCTCTTTTCTGCTCTCGTATCTCTTCCAGTTTCTCCGCTTTGAGTTGCGCAATGTATTCCAGTGTGATTGTCTGAGGTTTTTGTTGCTGATTGTTCATGGCTTATTTCTTTGAGTTGTTAAGAAACAGACCGGCAAGGAAATTTACCATCGGAGAGATGATGAGTTTCTTGCGGAAAATAATGACAATGGCAATCAGTAAGATATTGATTACCGAAATGATGCCGAAGCTTACCATAAGGCCGCCTACCAACGGCTCCAAAATATAAGCCAAGGCAAACAAGAGGTAAAACAGGGCCACCATCCCGAGGATGACAAGTACTAAAACCATAATTAAGGTGGAAAGGAGTATGGTCAACTTTTCCGTTAATTCCAATTGGGTATATTCTTTTTGGAGTTCCAGGTATTTTTTGAACTCGAAAAATAATTGCTGGAGGTTTTCAATACTTTTGTCGTCTGCAAACATGATGGCTCTGTCTTTTTGAGGTTCTTCTTTAATCGTTTACTTCTTTCAACTCGGCAGCAATTTCGTCAACGAGGTTCTCCATCTCGTTACGATTCAGCTTGATGCCTTTCTTGCGAAGAATTTCTGCGATCTTATGACGGGTATCTTCCCCTTTTTCCGGAGCAAACAGGATACCAAGGGCTGCACCTACGGCTGCACCACCCAAAAAAGCTGCTAATACATTGAGTCCTTTCATAATTCTAATGTTTTAAAATGATAATACCACAAATATAACATTTTTATAAAAAGGATGTTCTGGAAAGCATGATTTTTTTTGATACTTTCCGATTATTTTTTCTGTTCCCTTTGGGACGCCTGTTTCTTTCGGCGCCAGAAATCGCCATTGGAACGGCTTCCACGGTAAACTTTATTTTCTTTGGCTTTAGCTTTGACCTCTTCTTTTTTCACCTCTTGCGCTTTCATGCCTTCGTCGGTAACGAACGGGTGCTCGCTTACGACCGGAATTTTCTTTCCGATCAGCTTCTGAATATCCTTTAAGTAAGGGATCTCTTCCGATTCGCAGAAAGAGATGGCAATGCCTTCGTGTCCGGCACGACCGGTACGGCCGATGCGGTGTACGTACGTTTCCGGCACATTGGGAAGCTCGTAGTTGATAACGTGCGACAGTTGGTCTACATCGATGCCGCGTGCCGCAATGTCTGTTGCGATCAGTACACGGAGCGTGTGGCTCTTGAAATCGGTCAAAGCCCGCTGACGGGCATTTTGCGATTTATTACCATGGATGGCTTCGGCACGTATTCCGGCTTTGGTCAAGGTACGTGCCAACTTGTCGGCACCGTATTTGGTGCGTGTAAAGATCAGGACCGATTCGATGGACTTGTCTTTCAGCAGGTACAGAAGCAAGTCTTTCTTCTCCTTCTTTTCTACAAAATACACCTGTTGTGCGATGGTGTCTACGGTAGAGGATGCCGGAGTTACTTCTACTTTCTCCGGACGGGTCAGCATGGAGTTGGCCAACGTCTCGATTTCCGGAGGCATAGTGGCGGAGAAGAAAAGCGTCTGTCGTTTTGCCGGCAGAAGTTTCAGTATGCGCCTGATGTCATGGATAAAGCCCATGTCGAGCATGCGGTCGGCTTCATCCAAAACAAAGAAGTCGAGAGTCTTGAGCGAAATGTATCCTTGGGTGATCAAGTCTAATAACCGGCCCGGAGTGGCTACTAAAATTTGTACTCCGTTGCGCAACGCATCGGTTTGTGCTTTTTGGCCTACTCCGCCGAAAATCACTGCGTGTTTCAGTCCCGTATACCGTCCGTATGCTTCGAAACATTCGTCTATTTGAATGGCGAGTTCACGCGTCGGGGTAAGTATCAATGCCTTTATTCCTTTACGGTGGTCTGTCTTATATAGCTTTTGCAAGATCGGGATAGAAAAAGCGGCTGTTTTTCCGGTACCGGTCTGTGCGCATCCTAATAAATCTTTTCCTTGGAGTAAAATGGGGATCGACTGTTCTTGTATGGGAGTGGGAGAGGTGTATCCCTCTTCTTGAAGAGCTTTAAGTATAGGCTCTATCAGGTTTAAATTTTCAAATATCATGTAAAAAAATTGATGAGCCTCGCGGCTCTGTTATATTTAAAATAATGCAAACGAATGCAGAGTCACGTTTGCTTGGACTGTGCTGAAATGCACTTGTTAATGCAAAGATACGCCAACTTACGGGGTAAATACTTTTATATCGATTGGTTTAATCTTATTTAACTAAGAGAAAGGTCGAAAGATAGTGGGTTAAGCCGTATTTTTGTTGCTCGATTCTATTAATAGATAACAATATGAGAGGCAAGATTGTTTTTATTGTAATAAAGAAGGCGGAATGATGGGAAAATGGTTGTCTGTTGTTTTGGGG
>CAVCAX010000330.1:11154-12393 GCA_963599995.1 Coprobacillus sp. CAG:698 | reverse complement strand
GTAATTATCTTTATTTCTTTCAGATTCTTTACCAAGTATTTGGTGTGGAGCTGAAAATCAGCTATTTTTGTACGTATATATAATATGTGTGGCATATCTCTTAATGTGTGGTTTCAAACAGACTCCTAAATTAACGGAGGTGTGATATGAAAATAGATACCTATATGTTCATCACCCTTATCTCAGCGATAGCTTTGACTATTTTGGGACTTCAGCTATGTGCCGTTCACATTCCATACAAGGAGGAGACTCGCCGGTTGCGCACGGCACGTATTATTCTAACCGCTTCTTATTTTATACTCGCCGTGCCTGCATACACAGAACTTTTTACGGGAGGAGAATACAACCGGAAAGTGGTTGCGGTCTTTACGATCGCCACTGCCACTTACCAGTCGCTACTGTTTACGGCTACGCTGCTCACCTTCATCAGTCCCCAGTTTGTTACGCGAAGGAGGGTATTGATGCAGGCCGGTATGGTCACGGCGGCGATAGCCCTGTTCGTCCCCGTAGCACTGACGAATGATGCTCGTTGGATATTTTTTGTAGCATTGACGGCTTACGTCGCTCAACTGGTATATTACACGGTAGTATTCCGTCGCAGGTATGCCGAAAGCCTTGCACGGTTGGAAGACTATTACGATGACGACCTGCACGGACGGCTCCGATGGGTGAAGTTCGGATTCTATGCCGCCCTTGGTGTGGGAGTGGCCGCTTGTATTTCGTCAGGACTGCCATCGGCGGCCTTCAATGTCTTTACGATGCTCTACATCGTTTTTTATACTTGGTTCGCAAACCGTTTTGTCAACTATGTGGCAAAGTTCAATTATTACCTGCCTGTCGTGGTAAATCAACCGGAAAAGGGGCAGTCCCGCACTGCAAAGCTGACAGACATTTTCAGTGGAGGCATTCCAATCAGGAATATTCCTTCCGGAGAAGAACCGGCATGGGAAACTCCTGCTCAAGATGTTTCGGCGACAATGAAACTCTCCAATGCAACTGGGCTTCCTGTCACAGCCGGATCCCATTCGGAAGAGATGCGAGAGAAGACGGAGCAGTTACGCATTGCCCTCAAGCACTGGGTGACAGACAAAGGATATACCCGACAGGAGGAAGGGCGTGAGCAGATTGTCCGTGAGTTGGGGACAGACGAGGAATTCCTACGTTGGTATTTCAGTACGCAGATGTCTCAGGACTTCCGGTCATGGCGCGTCGGTTTGCGCATCGAATATGCCAAAGAAC
>CAVCAX010000330.1:4890-11144 GCA_963599995.1 Coprobacillus sp. CAG:698 | reverse complement strand
CAAAGAACTGTTGGCAGAGAATCCAGGTATTTCAATGAATACGCTTGCATGGGAAGTGGGTTTCTGTACCCGAAGTAATTTTTATGGTCATTTCAAGCGAATCACGGGCAAAACTCCGGCTGAATACCAACAACATATTGCGTCCGAACGCTGAAGCCCGGAGTAAATCCCGAAATAAATTCTGAAGTGAATCCCGAAGTGAAGTCCAATCTTCAGACAGCATCGTCACCAGTAGTCAAGACAATCTTTTCTTACTTTTCTTAGATTTACGTGGTCAGTTCACTTTAAACATGAAAAAGACTGGTCTATTTCGTGTGATGAGACGAAATAGACCACTTCCACCCTTGCCGGATTCATGTGTAACTGTTTCCTTTGCTTTCATGATGAACAATCAATCTATTAGAATTAATTATGTAATCTATTACAATTAATAATGTATTGTATGAAAGCAACCAAACTCATCCCCACCGCCCTGCTTGCCACGCTTGCACTTGCGGCTTGTAACAAAGATGACGATGCCCCGAAAGGCAGTCAAGTGGACATCCGCACCACCATCTGTGCCAGCAAAAATATTGCCAGCGCAGACATCGGTACCCGTGCCAGTATTGCTCCCGACGGGAGCGGCACATTCTCCCCAGGCGATGAACTCGGACTCTATGCCTATGCAGGTTCCAAAACCTGCCTGACCAACAGCAGCTACAAAGTGGGCACGACTACCCTCTTCTGGGATGAGCTGAGTACGACTGAGGCCATCACTTTCTCCGCTTATTATCCTAAAATGGCAGACATAGCCGATGCTGCGGCATATACTTTCAATGCTACCACCGCCATCAACCCCGACTTGCTCGTAGCAATACCTGCTACGGCGAGCAAAGGTGAAACGGTGGCTCTCGATTTCCGTCACGCCATGCACCGCCTCGTAGTGCAGACCACCACCAACATACCCGATTGGGATGTAGCTACGGCACGCATCACCCTGATGGGCATGAATGCCGCTGCCGGCATAAACATCCTCACGGGCGTAATCACTCCCGGCGAAGCATCGGAAGCGGACGGTGACTATACCCCGCAAATCGGAGCTTCTACCACCTTCATCGTAGTCCCCCAGAAAGTAACCACCGGAGCCGACTGGATACAGATTGAGCTGGGCGGAAAGACCTTCACCTACCAAGTGCCCGCACAATACACCAAGCCCGGCAGCAGCGGAACCGAAATTCTCTCGCAACTCAACAGCGGTGAAACGCTGACACTGACACTGAACGTAAACCGTGACGGCGTGACGTTGACGAGCGGAGACATCGCCCAATGGGACACGCAAGGCACTATTGACGATACCATCGATGTGAGTAGCGGAACAGATGCCCCTATCGCCACCGTTGATGAGTTGATCGCAGCCGTTGCCAACGCTACGGGAACGGAGGATAATCCGACCAAAATCATGCTGGCGACAGACATGACACTTCCTTTTGGCGTGTCTCCTTTGGGCACGGCGGTTTCAATTACCATTTCCGCCAAACACATTGAAATCGACGGCGGCGGACATTCTTTATTTCCCCCAAAAAGCGCAAACGCTTTTATGATTGATGGCAACGCCTCGTTGAAACTCTCCAACGTAACGATAGACGGGGAAAATGTGGAAAGAGAGAGGTCTATCATTGTGATCTCCAATATTGGCAGCAAACTGACGTTGGGCAAAGGCTTCAAGCTGACCCGTGCAAAAATAGATCCATCATCCTATTCCTATTCGGAGTATATACCATACGGCATTGAAGCGTATGACGGGACATTGGTTATAGAAGACGGAGCCGAGATAAGCGGATGCGGAAATGGTTGTGCCATTCAGGTAGCCAATGACTGCTTGTTACGGTTGAAAGGTGGGAATGTGAGCGGTAACAGCGGCTACGGCATTAAGTTACAAAGTGGCTTTCAACCTATCGATGTAAGAATCGAAAACATACTTTCAGCAAATACCCGTTTTGAAAACATCATGTTAGGCGGTAATTATACGTATGGAGAGGATGTGAGACCCGGATATGAAACTATCATCACCGCTGCCTCCGGTTGTGAGCTCACCGCCAGCGATCTCGCCAAGTTTATGTTGAAACCATTGACTAATGCTACGGACGATTACGAACTCTATTTAGAGGACAATACCATCAAACTACGAAAGAAGAATTAAGCCGCCACGTGGATTCGAAACGGACAGACATCCCCGAAGTTGAACTTCAGTACGATCAAGGTTTAACTTCGGTAAACAGTAAGTCCTCGGCTGTCTACAACTAAAAAGAATACAATATGAAAAATAAAAGATCTAACACTCCGGCATTCCTCCTCGTAGTCGTGCCGGTGGCGTGCCTTCTCCTTGGGGCAGCCTGTTCTCAGGATGATGTGCTGCTTCCTATAGACGACATGCAGAATGGGAATGCCATCCGTTTCACCTCCACCATCGCCCGATACTCGGACGGCACTGCCCCCGACACGCGTGCCATCATTGATGAGACGGACGGTACCGGCAGCTTCACCAACGGTGACGAAACAATACTAATGGGTTCCGACTATACAGCAGTGCCGAGAGTCACGAAGGAACGTTCCGCCACCTACAAAGACAGAACGTGGGTAACCGACATGACTTGGGATGAATTCAGCAGGGATACGAAGATCATTTTCTCTGCTTTCTTCCCGAAACGGTCCATAGCCGACTTTACGGAAGGTGTCCACGAAATTATCCTCCCTACCGATCAAAGTACCCCGACACAGTATGCCGCCTACGACTGGCTTCATGCGGAAGCCATCGCTACAAAGAGTGATCAACCGATTGAACTGACGTTCCGACACCTCATGCACCGTCTCACGGTCAACCTCAGTCTCTCTGACACTCCCGGCACATTGACGCAAGCAGATGTCGATGCTGCTACAATCGTGATAAAGAATATGTGTACCAAAGGTGATGTATCCGTCAACGGATACCTGGATTCTTTTGTGAATTCCCCTACCGGAGACTTCACTCCCCTGAAATCCGCTTCCGGCAACAGCTTTCACACACTTCTCCTGCCGCAACAACTTACTTCCGGAACCCCGTGGATAGAGATCACCGTGGGCGGTAAAATTGTCACCTATCCCGTTCCGGTAGGATTAGTCCGGCTGGAAGGCGGAAAGGAACAAGTGGTGAACCTCGAGCTGACAGTCAGTCCTGCAAGCGGTGGTTATGCTATCGGTGATTATTGGCCCGATAGCAGCAGTCCGGAAGGCATTGTATTCTGGTTGAAGCCGGGAAGTCTTGGTATGCAAGGCAAGGTTGTGGCATTGGATGAGACCTATGTTAGCCGATGGGGCATCGATAATGATGAACAAAACGCCGGAGTAACAGGTATCCGCAGTGTAACAGATGGAGCTACGGCAACCGGGAGCATGATTGCTAAGTATAAGAGTAGCGGAACGTTCGATGCTGATTATCCTGCTTTCTATTATATTCACAATACGGTAAATGGCAGTGATGAAAATGGTGTCTGGTATCTGCCTGCCCGTGATGAGTTGAAAATGCTATATGCTGGATATAGTGGAAAGGTGTACGAGAACATTGTGGATTGGGAAACGGGAAATATGCCCGACAAAGATTTGCCCGAATGTGTGGCGGCCCGCTCGGCATTCAATGCAAAGCTCATCGCAAAGGGCGGAAAGGCTATTGGCAGCAGTGGTAATTCGGTTAATTGGTGGTATTTATCTTCATCGGAAATAGCAAACAGAACCTCTTATAGCTTTTCTTTTGAAAAAGGTGGCTATAGTTTTGATCCAAAAAGTTTTGACGGTAATATCCGATGGATAAGGGACTATTAGATCTATTGATAAACAGCAACTTTGATAACTCCGTCCAGCTTATTCTCAAATATGCGATAGGCTTCCTCTATTTCATCCAACGGGAATCTGTGCGTAATAAGAGGGACGGTATCAATTTCCCCTTTCTCGATCAGATTAAGGATTTCGGCACAATCGCAGCCATCCACTCCACCGGTTTTGAAAATCAGGTTCTTGCCATACATATCGGGCAAAGGAAGCAACTGAGGTTTGTCATAGAGAGCTACAATAGTGACAATGGCATTGGGCCGGGCACATTCCCACGCCAAACGGAAAGTATCCTCGCCACCAGCCACCTCTAATACGACATCCGCTCCACCGTGTTCACTGTTTTGAATCACAAACTCCTTGCAATTTTCGGGTCCTGTCACCAGTACACCTGAATAATGTTCGCGCACAAAACGGATTCTCTCAGGCGACTTTTCACAGACAATGATGCGCCGGGGCCTCTTTAACATCACACATAGCAAAGTACAGATTCCGGTAGGACCGGCGCCGATAATAAGCACAGTATCATCTGCAGAAATCTCTGAGATACGGACTGCCCAGAAACCTGTTGCAAGCACATCACCCACCAGCAAGGCCTGCTCATCGCTGACTGTATCCGGGATGCGGTTCAGCCCTTGATCGGCATAAGGTACTCTGACATATTCGGCCTGGCCGCCGTCGATGCGGCATCCCAAAGCCCATCCTCCGTTAGGGTCTGTACAATTATTGACGTATCCCTGTTTGCAAAAGAAACATGTTCCGCAGAAAGTCTCCACATTCACCGTTACCCTGTCTCCCGGCTTGACCGAGGTAACAGCAGCCCCTACTTCTTCTACAATGCCCACCATCTCGTGCCCGACTGTTGTTCCAGGTACGGCACGTGGCACACTGCCGTGTTTGATGTGAAGGTCACTCGTACAAATACTGCCAAGAGTCACCCGTACGATTGCATCCCGCGAATCTATTATTTCCGGTTTCGGCTTTTCTCTTAATTCAAATCTTCCGTGTTCTACGTATGTATATGCAAGCATAATCTATTCTTTATTAAAAAACGATGCCTAAAGATACTATTTGAAAGCAAATCACAACTGCATATCGGAGGTGCAGCTATACTGTTTCCAGTGGTTCAAAGATAGAGATTCTTTAGGTAAAATAAAAGTCTGGGTCTGGATAATTCGGACATTTGTCCGTGAGGGTTGATAAAGACCTGCCATTTACTGTTGAGCAAGCCTTAGTCTCTTATAAATCCTTCCTGTTCATATCCCTTTCCATATTTATGAATCATTTCCAACAATGGTCTCACCCGTTCGTCAGAAACGGACATTCCTCTATACCGCTGATACTGATTGTCATAAAGCTGCTGATTCCCTTCCTTGAGGCGGTTTTCCACATCTGTCGGAATGAAAAACTCTGCACGGTCGCCCAACTTGGCATAGAATTCATTCAAGAAGATGAAGACTCCTGCCAGGTCGATATCTCCGAAATGAATATAACGGTTGGGAATCATCCTCAGCCAATCGCACAAATCATTTGACTGCGGATAGCGGGACACAAAGAGGACTTTCATGCCTTCGAACAAGTACTCTTGGGCACGGATCTGTTGAAAATTCTCTCCATTCTCTATGCCCACCACGACAACATCGTCCGGAATACGGAAATCTTCATAATCCTGCATAAAGACAGCAGTACCCTGTAAGGGGGAAAGCACGCACGGTTCACCATGAAGAACGGCCTCTATCGGTGTATAGCAATTGAGAAGAAAACCCTTGAACGTACGGGTATGTCGCAGTTTCGAGTTTCCGCCTTTCGCCACTTGTTCCGCACGCGATACCTCTTCTTCGCGGCCTTTCAGCTCAATCCAGTCTTCCAACTTCATGCCGGAAGTGTAATTCTGAGAGAGGTAGATACGGCATCCTTCCGGATCGATCATACGGAAGTAGCGCCGGCTTCCTCGCGAGACGACCGTTATGATTCCCTCGTTTACCATCTCCCTGGCCAACGCACCGTCAAACTTGCTATATGACACAGCATCACCGTCCAGCATGTTCCGGATCAATCGTGCCTGTGTCAATGTGAACAACGTTCCGCTCATTTTTCCATCCGGTTGTAGGTTAACAACGGGACGACCTGCGTATTCGCCCGCCCATCCTTGCTCAGCAGATAGGTGTACCGATAGTCCTCCACGTTGTAAGTAGTGGGCGAACTGTTCACCAACAGAATATTCCGGCAATTGGCAAAGTCCAGAATACCTTTCACATTGTTGGGATGTAACTTGCCTATTTCATCCATCATGCAATGGATTTTGAAGTCACCGAACTTACGCGACGCCTTTTCCTTGAATACATTGATCAGCATGATATTGACCATCGCTTTTACCAGAATATCCGTGCCGTCAGAGCCTACATTGGCTATCT
>CAVCAX010000330.1:0-4812 GCA_963599995.1 Coprobacillus sp. CAG:698 | reverse complement strand
CTTCTCCACCCAGCCCGTGTCATTGTCATTCTCTTTCACACGGAACTCTAACTTGAATGTATCGGCAAGCACCAGCCGCCTGCGTCCCGGCTCATCGAGCAGAAATTTCATAAACGACAGCAGATACCGGACAGCCGTCGCGTTGACATCATCACGGGAAGCCTGCGAGAACAAGTCTACCTTTCCCATATTGTGCTGGTTCTCATCGCAAAACCGTTGTATCTCCAGCAACAGTTGCATCAGTTTGTCACTGCTCTGAAGCGGGCGGAGAGCTATCTCCCTGATCACTCCGGCAAAGTTGCGCTTGACAAAATCCTCGTTGATGTCCTTTATCGTTCTGTGTATCTCACTTTCATTGCGGGTCAGCCCTCCCACTTCCTGCGAAATCCGGCGGATTATGTCCGTATACCGTTCACTGATATGCTTCTGATAATCGGAGATTTTATCATTATCCACAAATTCGCACAGGTTAGAGGCGAAGTCATAATAGTCCTGCTCTCCAATCAGCTCCGTACGGAAGTGGAAGGTGTTTTTCGGCGAGAAGTTTCCATTGAACTGTGTCACAGCCTTCTTGAACTCTTCCGTTTTCTTGATGGTAGATACGATGAGCGACTTCAACTCTTCCACAATCACATCACAGCTTTTCCGGGTAGGCTTCTCTCCTATCTCCGTCACAGAGGATGGACAGAAAGTCTCATCCTTCCGAAACATATCCACTTTATTCAGTCCCGCTTCCAATGAATTCAGATCCTTGGCGATCCGGGCAAGCTGCTCGTCCGCCTCTTTCTTCTGCATCAGCAACTTCTCCTTTTTCATGGCAAAGCGCTCATCCAGTGCAGCCAACTTCGCGTCCAGCTCTTTCTTTCGACTTCGTTCTGCCGGTTCCTTATCAAACAGTTCCTCCTTATCTCTTTCGTAATAAAGGACTTGCGGACGGAATTTGGTTATGTAATCCAGTTCTTTGCTTATTTCACCGATCTTGTAGTCATACTTGCGGATTGTGACCGTATCAGCTCCTTTTCCATTCAATTCGTTCTCCTGCGCTTGTTTCAATTCCTTTTCCCGCTCCGCCGTTTGCCGTTTCATACGGTCTATCTCCTGCTGCACACCGGCAACAAATTCCTCCAGTTCCTTTCTGAGTCCGGCCTTGCTGTCATTATACACTTTCCGCCAGGCTTTCAGCAGTCTCTCCCGTTCCGTCAGGTGTTTCCCTTTCTCCTCTTCCGCCACATAAAGCCGATGTCCGATTTCATTCAGTTGCGCCTGCAATTCTTCGGTACATCCTTTTTTCCATTCCTCCTCCTTCGTCCTCCATGAGGCGTAATCGGCCTGCAGGTTTTTCAGTTGCGCAGGAATCCGCATTCGCTCGGCTTCCTTCAGATGCTGTTCCTCCAGGATGGCATGTATCTGCCTGGAATATTTCTTCTCCAAAGAAGAAACGGCTTCCTCCTCTTCCGCTGCCAGCCGGGTGAGACGGTCGGTACAGAGCTGCCGGGACGCCTGTTGCCTGTCACGCTCCTGCTTCATCTCTTCGGGAGTGCGGACAGGACGTTCGATGGCTGTCAGATTGAGTGAAACGCCAAACAAAGTAGTCTCATTGTTCGCCAACCGGGGTTGCAGTTCGCTGTTATACAGCACCAGTTCCTCTTCCGCCACCTTACCTATCGTTTCTTGCCAATCCGGTTTGTTCTTCTCCAGCCATTCGCATAAAGAACCTTTCCGCTTCTCAATCAGCGTGTCCAATGCCTGCAACTGCTCTTCAATCGCACTCCGCTCTTTGCGAACAGCCTCCATCTTGGTCTGAACCCCCCATTTCAGTTCTTTCACTTTCCATTCGCACTCCTGTCTCAACTGCTTTATTTCTCCTTGCTGCTGACGAATGTTAAGTTCCAACTCCTTGTCCTTTTTACGCAGTTCATTGATTCCGGCTTCGCAATCGGACATTTCCTTTTGATGGGGATGTTCATATTTCACCTTTTGAAGTTTCAGGTTGCACTGTGCCTGTTCTTCGTGCAACTGCCGGATACGGTTATCCGCCATTTGCACTTTTTCCTCTTGCGTCGTCCTCACCTTTTCTTCTTCCGCGCGAAGCTGCTGCATCAGTTCCTCCTGCTTGCCGCCAATCTCCGCATTCCGGACATTCATCCGCGCCTGCTGACTATTTTCGAATGTCCGGAAGTCGGCATTCAGTTTGTCGAACAGCAGCCGGTACTTACTCATTACATCCTCATAGGCCCTTGTCAGTTCCGATTTCATATTCCGTACCTGCTCCAGTTCCTGTTTCAACAACTCTTCGCAAGATACCCTTTTGATGATTTCTTCAATCTGCATCTGCTCGTAATGCAGTCGTTTCTCGCGTATCCTTTTGAGCAAACTGTTTATGACACCTATATCCGTAATCAAGCCATCATGTTCCTTGTTGTATTTTTGCTGCAATTCGCCCATAAGCCGCAACAACCGTTCGCGTTCCGTCTCCGCCTTGGCCAGTTCTTCCTTTACCAGCGGAATCTCATGCAAATCCCTCTTTTCCGCGAAGTTAAGCTCCGCACGCCCTTCGCCGATCTGCTTCTGCGTATAAATCAAATCCCGATAGGCGTTCATTACTTTCCCCGCCATTTTCCGGACAGGCACCTCTCCATTCTTGTTCTTCGTAAACCAAAGCATCACATCCCTGTATTCCTGTTCGAATTCCTTAATCTGGCTGCGATAAAAGTCCAGATCTACAGAGATGTCCTCATCGCTCATCGAACGGATAATGGTATCTTTTATGAAATCGGCATCCAGCTTGGAATTCAAAAAGACGTTCTGTATCGTCCGCGGGATATTCTGGTATTTGGTGCTTTCCACAATGGCAAACTTGCGGTAGGGTATCATTTCATGTTTACGGTTGTTGCCGAAAATGATGTCACGGTACATCTCATAGCTTGTCACCTGGGCGGTGTGCTGAATCTTCGATCCCAAACGTTCGCGGATGCGTGCCCACTCGGAATGTACCACATTGCGCTCGTCGATAAACCACTCTTTCTGAAACGGCGCATCGATAAAGCGGAAAAACACCCGCCCTTGAGATTTGGCTGCCACCACACAATAGGCCCCATTCTCCCGCATCACCTCATAGATAATGTAAGAATTGGCGTAAGGGAAGTAAAAGGCATCGAAGCTCTTCTTCTCTTTCGGGATGCCGAGTTTCAGCTTGTCTGCATTGTAAAAGAAAAGTATGGCACGAAGTAGTGTACTCTTGCCAACACCCTGCGTTCCTATAAAATGAACGTTGCCATCTAATTTCACTTCCGCATAGGGTATATGGGCGCTGTTCAGGAAAACAATCTTATTCAGGTATCTCATCTTGCACCTCCTCTGAAATTGTGATACAATCGACCAAGTCCTCCATATAATGGAAAGCCGACAATACTTTGTACGTTCCGTCGAGCTCGTTTTCTTTCTCTATCAGTCCGATGCTCTCCAACTCTTTCAGCAGTTTGCCGACAACTTCATCATATTTCTTCTTATCCGAAAACAGTTTGACCGCCTTTTCCTTCAACTCCATATCGCATCCTATCTGGATCTCAATATCGGCGGCACGGAACAGGAATCCCGGTCCGAATGCCGAATGATAGGTTTTCAGGAAACTCAGATAATCGATCCACTTCTGAATGGCTTCCAGCTTACGTTCCAAATCCACTTTCGATTCCTTGCGGGTGAAATAATAATAGCCGTCACCGCCTTCCAGGTAGAAACCGATGCCTTTGTAATAATCGTAATAGTCGGGCAAGTCTTCCTCAATGGCATCATACAGGCGTTTCACCTGGGTGGAGACGCTGTTGGAAGAGATGAATCCCCCTTTGCTGAGTATATTGAATATCTCTTCGGTATATTTCATGGCTGTCTGTTTTTAGCATTCATCATTTGGCGTATATTAAAGGGTATTCCACTTCATCGGAGATTTCGTAAGTATCCGTAAAGCGGAGCTCGTCGGCATATTGCGACGCCAGTTGGCAGAAGAATATCAATTTCTCTCCGCGTGTCACCTCTTTCCGGTAGCGATAATTCATCACAAAGGAGAACAGATGGGTGCTGGATGCCATAAATGAATTATGAACTTCCTGCAGGTTTACGGTATCTATCATTTGCGACTGCCCGTCCAAGTAACCTTCCGGAATGGCATCTGCCAGTTGCTTCGTTCCTTTCTGCGAATTTTTCTGCCGTGCAGCGAGTTTCTTCAATATCTGAAAAGCGTTATCGGAGGTCCGGAGATAATCTATGGAAAGTTTGATACGATAGCCTACCTGCGGCTCCATCCAGACAGGATTCTTTTGTGCGGCAACCGATCGGATATCGGTATGCTCCTCCAGCAGGAACTGGTCTTTCAGGTACTTCAGTTTCTTTACTTTTTCAAGGATGCGGTTCTGATAATCTATCAGATTCAGATAATGGATGATCTGTTTCTGGATTTCAATCAGGTTATGGTAGGAATCATTCAACTGGAGTTTCACATCGCTCACTACATTGCGCATCTGCACGTCCATCGCCACCCGGAAGAAGGTGGGTTGTCCATAGTCTATCAATTCCTCGCTTTTACGAATCAGCAGAGCGATATTGTTCCGCTTCTCGTCAAGGCGTACGAGCTTGGCTTTCTTGATCTTGTAATTGGGTT
This sequence comes from Coprobacillus sp. CAG:698, assembly GCA_963599995.1. Taxonomy (GTDB): domain Bacteria; phylum Bacteroidota; class Bacteroidia; order Bacteroidales; family Bacteroidaceae; genus Bacteroides. The sequence goes on along the minus strand of CAVCAX010000330.1, from coordinate 158 downwards.
CGTTCTTATAGGTGTTGTCCATATTCCGTTTCAAGTCCATCACGTTGCGGACAGTGGTCAGGGCTATGTTCTTCAGGCAGCGTTTCACTTCCCGCTGGTAGTTGTACTTGCGCTGTTCGTTGTTTTCATTCAAGTAATAGTCTATGTTCTCATTCAGC
>CAVCAX010000329.1:20567-25534 GCA_963599995.1 Coprobacillus sp. CAG:698 | reverse complement strand
TCATAACTTTAACTCCCGAAAGTAATTTATAAATTAAACAATTAGAAAATTTACTGTTCGCGATCAGCATCATTCTGATGTTTGTCCGCCAATCGTGAAATGGTAAATCCGTTCGGCCGGTCTTCTGACTTATCTCTCCTTCGCGACGCCTTCCCACGATGAAATTCGCAGTGGCATAGTGTGCGGATTCTCAGAGAATTACAGCAGCGGGTACTGTCGCCGATTTGCACAGCGTTCCCTTTTGACTAAACCTCTTTTTAGTTCCGAACCGGGGGACAAAGATAGTAGATTTACTTATAGGTCGGATAGCTTTTAACATTAAAATTCGGGAAACTTTTCTTTCTTCTTGATACAGAAAGTTTTCCGTTTTGGAAAACTTTTAGTCTGTTTAAGCTTTATAAAATCAACCAAATTGCAATGATGTGACCTATGCTGCCACCCAAACAGAAGAGGTGGAATACGGAGTGCATATAGGGCTTGCGCAATGAATAGAATATGGCTCCGATGATATAGGATGCGCCTCCGCCGATGAGCCACCAGAGGGCGGAGGATGCTCCTGTCTCTGAAAGGCAATCCATCAGCGGTTTTAGTGCTATCAGGATGGAGACACCCATTCCGACATAGCAGCATGTTTCCAGATGGCTGTGCTCTTTTAGTTTTTTGAAGCTGAGGATAAAACCGATGAAGGCGGATAACCAGACAAATGCAAAGATGCCCCAGCCCCATCCGCCGGCATTACGCATTACTAATAAGGTAAAGGGGGTATAGGTACCGGCAATGTGCAGATATATGGCTCCGTGGTCGAATTTCCGTAATAATTCCTTTGTCGTTCCCGGAGCGGAAACATGATACCAGGTGGAACTGATGTATGAGGACAACATTCCCGCCAAGTAGACAGAGACGCAGGCGACAGCCCAATGGGGATCATTGCCTGCGGCAGCTTTTACCAATAGGAAGTATCCTGCTATGATTCCTAACAGAATGCCTGCTCCATGACTCAGCGTATTGGCGAGCTCTTCACCGTGGGTATATCGATGTTTGTTCACTGTCATATCTTTGTTGGTTTCCGGTTGTAAAGGTACTCCATTTTTTCTAAAACAGCAGGCTGATTTATGGTTTTCTGTCGGTTAATATCACGGCTTTTACTTAAAGCGCTTTTATATAATGTACTATGTTGTTATTCCGGATTTCATCCCAACAGAACGGTGGTTGTGACTTCTGATGAAGTCTGCCGAAAATGTTGCAAGAATAGCGTCCGTGGCTTTATATGACAAATGTTATATGAATAATGTGTACAAAACAGTCGGATATGATAAAAATGTGTCAGACAAAAAAAGAGAATCCATGTTTACTCTAAAATGGACTTTTAAAGAGTCGTTTTGAAAGATTGGATAATACATATTGATTCTCTTGTAAGTTGCTGATATATAGATTGATAATTCGAAAGTAGGGTTCACAAGGGTTCAGGGGTCTCTTTTGAACCCCTCTCACCGTGTGAAAAAGCGTGTTATATTTATTTGATGTAAAATAAAGAGATAGTAAGCCACAAAATGATCGTGTTGAAAACTTTCTTAATATTAATAGTAGTAACAGTACCATTTGCTGTTTTGGTAAAAACAGCATGAAAAAGTGTGTGTATTCTACTAACTCATTAATTGTTAATTAAATAAATATTTATTCGACGATAAATGGGGTTCAAAGAAGAACCTTGACCCTTGTGAACCCTAAAGAATAAAACCGGAAAACATATATGTCAGATAAATGCACCTTATTCTTTCTTTTGCAAAATGAAGCCTTACTGCTGCTTAATCAGGAAAATAGATTACATACTGCTTGGAGAGAAGGGAACTTCATATCTCCATTTTGAAGGATGTGGCAGGCTTAGGGAAAAGACTTAAGTCTTTTGAAAAAAGACATAACATCTTTCAGAAAAACATATAACATCTTTCAAAAAAAGATGTAGCGTCTTTCAAAAAAACATATAACATGTTTCAAGAAAAGATGTAGTATGTTTCGTTTATGATAATATCAAGCCTTTTACTCAAAGCAAGCGACATCTTCCGCAAGGCGGTACACGGTATCATCCGTTTGGCAAGGGATTACTACAAGCCCCGTTCTTCAATGAATATAATCAAGAACTTACGATGCTAAAAGAGGCTGCTTTTCTAATTGCGCAACCACCGGTTGCGCAATTAGAAAAGTGCAATTTTACTCTTCCTATCAAACATTTGGATTGGACGCACAACTTGATTATTATGCAACAAGTCAAGGATATTCGTGCCCGTTATTGGTACATGGTGCAGAGTATCACATCCCATTGGTCAAAACGCTATCTGCAAGAAGCCATCCAAGTTCCCAAACGTATGATTTTGAAAATATACCGGCAAAAGTGTTACTCTGTGTACTCTGTGGTGATATTCCCCTCTCTTTCCCCGACTCCTGTTTCGCTTGAGGATGATACATGGCATAAAAACAGCGCATTCATTTTATCTGATTAGCTCTTCGAACCGGTTGATGTGTTTTAAATATCATTACATCAATCCATGCCGGATGGCATGCGGATAAAATAAATGCGCTGTTTAGTAATTATCTGTGGAATCCCCTTCTTCTACCTGATTATACCAGATGTCCGATCCATTCTTCACGTTCTCCCGGCAGGAGGTCGATCACCGGTATCTCTACCATGGTGTAGCATCCGGGTTGCTGACGCATGGAAGCACGTGCCACAGAAACCAAAACCTGTGCGGTTAATGCGGGGTTGTTGATGCGCATATTGAATTCAAACAGTTGATTCTGGGTTTTGCCGGATACTCCTTTGCGGGTGAGGTTAACGCCATGTCCCATGTCGAGCAATGCGTCCACGCTGTCCACCTGTTTTACGTGGGTTTCGTCGTTTGCGAAATAGGCATCGGATTTGATGGCTGCAGCCACTTCATTGAAGTCGTAACCGTCTTTCAGTTCGATGTACACCATGCGCCGATGGATACCTGTGCCGACCGGAATAGTCATGGATAAGGCGGCTTTCACCCCGTCGATGGCCTTTACGGCTACCGTGTGTCCCATGCTCATGCCGGGGCCGAAGTTGGTATAAGTGATTCCTTTGGGCGCAATGGCTTCCAGTAGGGTACGTACAATCGAATCGCTTCCCGGATCCCATCCGGCCGAAATGATGGATACGGCTCCGTGTGCTTTGGCACAAGCACCGAGTTCACGGCGGAGAGCGGTGATGCCCGTATGGATGTCGAAGCTGTCTACCGTATTGATACCTAATGCCAGAATCTCTTTAGCGTAGGATTCTACGCTGCGGGTAGGAGTACAAAGAATGGCTACATCGACTCCCTGCAACTCTTTTATATCTTTCACTACGGCATAATCGTTCAGTTCGGCCGGCTTGTTTTCGGCTCCGGCACGACGGACTACGCCTGCTATCTCGAAATCGGGGGCTGCCTGGAGTGCTTCCAGTACATAGTGGCCGATATTGCCATATCCAACGATGGCTGCTCTTACTTTTTTCATTTCTTTATCGGTTTTGTTTAACATATTTCTTTATTTATGCCGCAAAAATAATCATTTTTTTCTGCTTATAGCCTTAAGGCAGTTGTTAAAGTTAGTTTTTGTTGCTCAATACCGGTAAAACACAATATTTCTCGTGCGCGTGCGTTATAAGGATATTATGATAGAATACGTCAAAGGCGAGATTGCCGAGCTGAGTCCGGCAACAGCGATAATCGATTGTAACGGTTTGGGGTATGCCGTAAATATTTCATTAAATACATACTCTGCAATTCAAGGGAAAAACACTTGTAAACTCTATATCTATGAAGCCATTCGTGAAGATGCGTATGTGCTTTACGGTTTTGCAGACAAACAGGAACGTGAGCTGTTCCTGCTGTTGATTTCCGTATCCGGCATCGGCGGCAATACGGCACGGATGATTTTATCGGCGCTCTCTCCCGCCGAGTTGGTGAATGTGATCGGTACGGGAAATGCCAATATGCTGAAAACGGTGAAGGGCATCGGATTGAAAACGGCACAACGCATCATTGTCGACTTGAAGGATAAGATACAAACTTCCGTACCCGCAGGTGGAGACGGACAGACCGGATTGCTGTCTGCCATGAATGCCGAGATACAGGAAGAAGCGGTGGCGGCACTTACGATGCTTGGCTTTGCAGCCGCTCCTTCACAAAAAGTAGTACTTGCCATTTTGAAAGAAGAGCCCGATGCGGCTGTAGAGAAAGTTATTAAACTCGCTTTGAAAAGACTATGAAAGTAATATGCCATTTTTTTAATGTCTCAATCTACCGATGTGTTGCGCAGGTATGTCGCAGGGGCATCGGTATGTCGACACATTACTTTATTGGCATCGTGTTTTTGCTTTTAGGTAGTTTGCCGGCTGTAGCCCAGGTACTTCAACCCATGCCTATTGTTGAAGAGAAGGTAGAGTATGACGCATTGACCAACCGCTATCTGATCCGTACCATCATAGGAGGGCAGGAAATGGAAGTTCCCATTATAATGACTCCTGCCGAATATTTGGACTGGAGTATGAAACGCTCCATGCAGAACTACTATCGCCAGCGCAATGACTCGGTATTCACCAAGGGAAAAGAGGATTTCGACTTTACGAACATGAAGTTCAACCTCGGTCCGGCAGAAAAGATATTCGGACCGGGTGGGGTTCAGATCAGAACTCAGGGAAGCGCCGAACTGAGCATGGGAATGAAGTATAACAATGTCCAGAATCCGACCCTTCCCGAAAGCATGCGTAAGACCTGGGGCTTTGATTTTGATGAAAAGATCAATATCAATGTCAACGGTAAGGTGGGGGATAAGGTGAACCTCGACATGAATTACAACACGGATGCGACTTTTGATTTCGATAGCAAAAAGCTGAAGTTGAAGTATGAAGGTAAGGAAGACGAGATCATCAAGCTGCTGGAAGCCGGTAATGTGAGCATGAGCAC
>CAVCAX010000329.1:0-20557 GCA_963599995.1 Coprobacillus sp. CAG:698 | reverse complement strand
AGCACCGGCAACTCGCTGATACGGGGAGCCACTTCGCTGTTTGGTGTACGTGCCGATTTGCAGTTTGGAAAACTGAAGTTGCAGACGGTTATCAGCCAGCAGGAAAGCGAATCGAAAACGGTGAGCAGTAAGGGTGGGGCACAGACGATTCCCTTTGATTTCTCGGCGGCCGACTATGATGAGAACCGGCACTTCTTCCTGGCGCATTATTTCCGGGACAGGTATGATGAGAATATGGCGCAATTGCCGAACATCCTTTCCGGAGTCACGATCAACCGTATTGAAGTGTGGGTGACCAACAAGCGGGGAAATTATGACAATCCCCGTAATATCGTGGCGTTGACGGACTTGGGAGAATCCAACCTACCGGCCGGATCACCGTGGATCCCCGAGGCGGGAGCCAACAAAGTGCCGAGGAACGGTGCCAACAATCTGTACAGCCAGATGGTGAATACCTATTCTGCCGCACGTGATATCAGTTCGGTAAATGCCGTGATGGAGAGCATTCCCGGCATGGAGAGCGGAATGGATTATGAGAAGATAGAAAGTGCCCGTTTGCTTACTTCTTCGGAATATACGTTGAACGCCACCTTGGGGTATCTCTCCGTGAAACAGACTTTGCAACCCGATGAGGTGCTTGCCGTTGCATTTGAGTACAACATCGGTGGCAAGACCTATCAGGTCGGTGAATTCTCTTCCGATATAAAGGAGACTTCGAACTGCCTTTATGTGAAGTTGTTGAAGAATACCTCCAATTCTCCGAACTCCAATTGCTGGGATCTGATGATGAAAAACGTCTATTCATTGAATGCTTATCAGGTGCAGTCGGAGAAGTTCACATTGAACATTACCTATTTGAGCGATACTACGGGGGTGTATCTGCGATACATTCCGGAAGGGAAAATCAACAAGATACCTTTGCTTAAGGTGATGAATCTGGACCGTTTGAACAGCAAGAACCAGGTGGGGAGTGACGGATTTTTCGATTTCGTCGAAGGGTATACGGTCAACGCCCAGAACGGCCGTATCTTCTTTCCGGTGGTGGAACCCTTCGGAAAGTATCTGGCTGATAAACTCGGGGATAAGGAACTGGCCGATAAATATGCATATACGGAGCTGTACGACTCTACATTGACGGTGGCCAAGCAGTTGGCGGAGAAAGATAAATTCCGGTTGCAGGGAGAGTACCGCGCTTCGTCTGCCAATGAGATACGGCTTGGCTCGATGAATGTCCCCCGGGGATCGGTGCGTGTTACGGCCGGCGGACGGACGCTGACGGAAAACTCCGATTACTCGGTTGATTATACCATGGGAGTGGTTACCATCCTGAATCAAAGTATCATCGATGCCGGTACGGCGATCAATGTGGAGCTTGAAAGCAACACGACCTACAACATGCAGCGAAAGACGATGTTGGGATTGAACTTCACGTATGATTTCTCACCGGATTTCCAGTTGGGAGGTACCATTATGCATCTGGGTGAAAAGCCGATGACCACCAAGGTGGCTATGGGAGACGAACCTATCTCGAATACTTTGTGGGGACTGAATGCGTCGTGGAAGCGGGAGAGCCAGTGGCTGACCAATATGGTGGATAAATTGCCTTTTGTAGAGGCTACCGCCCCGTCGAATATAAACATGGGACTGGAATTTGCCCAGCTTATCCCGGGGCATAGCGGAGGATTGCAGGACAACTCTTCTTATATCGATGATTTTGAAAGTTCCCAAAGCGGAATCGACTTGCGTCAGCCGCTGAATTGGCAGCTCTCTTCTATCCCTTATAACGCAAAGGGACCGTTGAACGGGGGAAGCGGCGAACAGATATTGTTTCCGGAGGCCAGTATGACTAACCTTTCCGATAGTACGGCCATCGGTAAGAACCGTGCCTTGCTGGCCTGGTATCATATCGACGGACTGTTTACTCTCCGTAATTCCTCATTGACCCCGACCCATATTAAAAATGATTTGGACCAGCTCTCCAATCATTATGTCCGTGAAGTTTATGAACCGGAACTGTTTCCCGGCAAAGATTACAACAATACGGAAAACTCTACGATGTCAGTGTTGAATGTGGCCTATTATCCGCAGGAGCGCGGACCTTACAATTTGGACAGGGATCTGGATGAAAACGGAAATCTGCTGGATCCGGCGAAGCGCTGGGGAGGAATGATGCGTAAGATAGAGACCAGTGACTTTGAAAAGAACAACATCGAGTATTTGGAGTTCTGGCTACTCGACCCTTTTATTTATGCCGATGGAGACGAACCGGGCACTTTGAGAAAGAATACCCGCAGTTCGAACGAAGGCGGATACCTGTACTTCAACTTGGGAGATATTTCTGAGGACATCCTGAAAGATGGAAAGAAGTTCTTCGAGAACGGTCTGCCTATTGACGACGATCCGTCGCGGGTGGACTATACGGTTTGGGGGCGCGTACCCAAAGACCGCAGCCTGGTATATGCTTTCGATAATACGGCAGGAGCCCGCAAGAAGCAGGATGTCGGATTCAACGGACTTTCGGTGGAAGACGAACGGAACTATCCTACATACGCCAAGTATCTTGAAGACATACGGCCGAAATTGACTGCCGAGGCTTTCCAGAAGTTCTATGACTCACCGGCCGGTGATAAGTTTCATTACTATCGCGGATCGGACTATGATGCCGAGGAGAAAAGTATTCTCGAACGTTACAAGTATTTTAATAATACGGAGGGGAACTCGGTGGCCAAGGAAGATTCTCCCGAAAGTTATCCGACAGCCGCCAAAGACAGCCCCGATATTGAAGATATCAATCAGGACAATACCCTTTCGGAGACGGAGAGATATTTTCAGTATAGAATTCACCTGACTCCTTCCGAACTGGAAGTCGGACAGAATTACATTACGGATAAGCGTGTGGCGAAAGTGAGACTGCGCAACGGCAAGTCGGAAGAGGTTACCTGGTATCAGTTCAAGGTTCCTGTACGTAGCGGAACGCCTATCGGTAATATCAAAGACTTTAAGTCGATACGTTTCATGCGTATGTTCCTTACCCAGTTTGAGAAGCCCGTCATTCTGCGTTTTGCTACCCTGGAATTGGTGCGTGGAGAATGGCGTACGTATTCGGATCCTCTGTACAACCTTCAGAATCCGGCTCCCACCGTAACCGGTACGCTGGATGTGTCTACTGTCAATATAGAGGAGAATGGCGATAAAACGCCGGTAAACTATATAATGCCTCCGGGCATCACCCGTGTCGTAGATCCGGGACAGCCGCAATTGCGTCAGCAGAATGAGCAGGCCATGAGCTTGAAACTGGAAGACTTGGCGCCGGGCGATGCGCGTGCCGTATATAAGAACTCTACAATCGACATGCGTCAGTACCGTCGCCTGAAGATGTTTGCTCACGCGGCGGCGTTGACCGACAATGTTACCGATCCGCAGGATGGACAGTTGTCCGTATTCATCCGTTTGGGTTCCGATTACCGCTCTAATTTCTATGAATACGAGATTCCGCTGAAATTGACTCCTGCCGGATATTACAACGGGGATTCGGAGGCTGACCAGTTCATCGTATGGCCCAAGGATAATATGCTGGACATTGCTCTTTCTGTCTTCACCGATTTGAAAAAGAGACGTAACCAAGCGAAGAATAATACGCTGAGCGGTGTCAGCTACGGAAAACTTTATTCCGAATATGACTCGGAACAGCCTGCCAACAAGATCAGTATTATCGGTAACCCGTCATTGGCGGAAGTGAAGACGATGATGATCGGTGTGCGCAATAACTCACGTTCCAAAAAGTCGGTAGAGGTTTGGGTGAACGAGTTACGTCTGTCCGACTTCGATGAGGACGGCGGTTGGGCAGCACAGGGAAATATGAATGTGCAGCTTTCCGACCTCGGTAGTGTAAGTATGGCCGGACATGTAGAGACCGCGGGATTCGGCGGATTGGAACAGAGCGTCGGCGAGCGTCGCTTGGACGATTATTATCAGTATCAGTTCACCACCACTTTTGAATTGGGACGTTTCTTCCCGAAAGCAGTGAAGTTGAGTGCGCCGGTCTACTACTCTTATTCCCGTGAGAAAACTTCGCCCAAGTATAATCCGCTGGATAAGGATATGCTGCTGAAAGATGCACTCGACGCATTGGCTAATAACAGTGAACGGGACTCTTTGCGGAATCTTGCCAACGAGATAACGACGTACAAGAACTTCAGCTTGAGTAATATGCGGGTAGGGGTCACCAGTAAAAATCCGATGCCTTATGATCCGGGTAACATTACCATGAGCTATAGCCGTACGAAACGGCATAACCAGGGGAGCACCACTGTCTATGAAAATGAGACGGACTGGCGCGGGGCATTGTCTTATAATTATGCTCCCGTATACAAAGCCTGGGAACCTTTCAAGGGATTGAAGAGCAAATCCAAATGGATGAAATTCGTGAAAGAGCTGAACTTGAGCTACCTGCCACAGAATATCTCTTTCAATACGGATATGAGCCGTCACTATTACGAGCTCCAACTGCGTGATATGGACAATCTGAGCGATCCGGCCGATATTCCCGTAAGCGTAGCGAAAGATTTTCTTTGGAACCGTGACTTTGCCTTGCGCTGGGATTTGACGAAGAATCTTCGTATGAACTTCACCTCCGCCACTCATGCCGAGATAGAAGAGCCTTACGGAGTGCTGAACAAAACACTCGATCCGGATGAATATGAGGCGAAGAAGGATACGATACGCCGTAGCTTGTTGAGTTTCGGACGGCCGATCGATTATCAGCAGACATTCAATGTTTCGTATAAACTGCCGTTCGACCGGATTCCTCTCACCGACTGGGTTACGGCGGATGCCCGGTTCAACTCTTCTTACAATTGGGATCGCGGTGTGTCTCTTTCAGACGGATTCGAAATGGGAAACACCATTTCGAACCAACGCAGTATTGATGTGAACGGACGCTTGAATTTGGAGACCTTATATAATAAGGTGCCTTTCCTGAAAGCTACCAACCGCCGTTTCTCTTCTAACTCTTCGGCGCGTCGCACGGATACACGTAAGAAGGAGAAACCGAAACGGTATGAGAAGGAGATACAGTTGAAGAAAGATACCACGGTGACCGTCCGTCATAACTTGGGATCGAAGAGACCGAAAGTCTCGGCACTGACGGTAGAAGGTAACCGCTATCCGATCCGTTATAAGGTGATGGATGCCAATACCATCCGTATCGATACAAGAGACAGTGTCCGGATAAAACTGACAGCTATACAGGGACCGAAGCCCGAAGACAACCGTTGGTACAAGATAGCACAGTCGGCAGCACGTGTCGCCATGATGGTACGCAACGTAAGCGTCACCTATAAAAACACCTATGCAATGTCCGTATCCGGTTTCCGGCCGGAAATAGGGGATATGCTCGGGCAGACAAAAGGAGCGGCCGGTTTTGCTCCGGGGCTTGATTTTGCTTTCGGTATGACGAACGATAGTTATATCTATAAAGCGCTGGATAACGGCTGGCTGGTTTCCGACTCTGTGGTGAGTCCGGCAACAACGAATGCCCAGGAAGATCTGCAGATACGCATGACGCTGGAGCCTGTCCGTGATCTGAAGATTGATTTGAATGCCGGACGTACCCGTAATAGATCCAATCAGATTCAGTTTATGTACGAAGGCATGCCTCAGATACAGAGCGGTAACTTCAATATGACAGTGATTACAATCGGTAGTGCGTTCGAGCGCCGCAGCGCTTCCAACGGTTACTCGTCCTCTTCTTTCAATCGTTTCTTGGGAAATCTGGATATTATAAAGAACAGGATAGAATCCATGTATGCCGGAGTTCCTTATCAAGGGCAGAACGGCCAGGTGCAGCAGCCGTTGTATCAGGTGAACAAATATAGTTCCGATGTGATGATTCCCGCCTTTTTGGCGGCTTACACCGGACGCAGTGCAAGCAGCAGCGCTCTCGAACTGTTCCCGGGTATCTTGTCTATGATGCCCAACTGGCGTGTGACTTATAGCGGGCTGAGCAAACTCGAATTCTTCAAGAAATACTTTAAGAGCGTTACGCTGAATCATGCTTATCGCAGTACGTATAGCATCGGTAGTTACAGTACGTTCCAGAATTTCCACAGTTATATGGGAGATTGGGGATTTGTAGACGATGTACAGACCGGTATACCTGTTCCGTCTTCTATGTACGATGTTTCTGCCGTGTCCATCAACGAGCAGTTCTCTCCTTTGCTGGGTGTGGATGTTACTTTTAAAAACGGTCTTACAACCAAGGTAGAGTACAAGACCACCCGTATCCTTAATCTCAGCCTTGCCGCCAATCAGATTGTTGAGAGCAGTACGAAAGATTTCGTGTTGGGCATGGGATATAAGATTATGGGCCTTGAGCTTTTCCCGGGGCGCAATACGAAAGACTCGAAGAATAAAATAAGTAATGACCTTGCGTTGCGTATGGATGTGTCTTTCCGTAATCAGTCTGCTCTTGCCAGGGATATCCAGCAGGTGACTACGCAGGCTACCAGTGGCAACAAGGCGCTTAAGATCTCTTTCTCTGCCGACTATATGCTGAGCCGCTTGCTTAGTGTCAGTCTCTATTACGACCGTCAGAGAAATACGCCGCTTGTATCGGCCAGCTCTTATCCGGTGACCAGTGCGGATTTCGGAATGAGAATGAAATTCTCGCTTACGAGATGATGCTTCCGGCTCTTTGTTTGATGAAGTACGCTCGTGATTAGATAAAATACTCTCGTGATATGGAACGAAATAGAAAGATATTTATGCAGTCGTGGCTCCGGCCTCATTCTCGTGCAAAGTCGGTTTCTACGGATCAATGGTATCTGGACTTTGCTAACCGGCTTTTCCTGTTGCTCGGCTCTTCGAGGCCCTATATGGGAAAAAGGACGGAGGAGATACAGCGGGCTGCCGTTATGTTGACTCTATATTTGGAAGACTGCATAGCGAATGCAGGCGGATGGCGGCGTTTCTGCGACCTATGCCGGCGGCTGTATGGCAGTTGGCTTCCTTTTTATGAGTTGTCGGAAGAGTATGTTCCGGATGAGATAAACGAAGCCGACATCGCCTTTGTCTTGTGGAAACTCGATTCGGACGATGGCTTTTCGGCAACCGTTGCCAACCCCTTTGACAAAGAGAGGCTGCAACTGGCGGGAGATGTTTACCGGTTGATGGATGATGTGTTTGAGCAGGCACCTATCACGGAAGTTCCTTCCGGTGATTGGGTGTTGCCGTCCGAACAGCTGTTGGTGGAGCGGACCTCCCTTCCCGAAATAATGTCGGATGTTCAATTGCCGAAAAGTGTAAAGCTCTTTTTGGAAGCTTCGCATGGTGAACAGTTGATGTATTTTCCGCGTTATGAGCAGATGGCGGATTTCTGTGTGACACATCTGCATTGGAACCGGGCGGATATTCCCGATAAACCGGACGCGGGGGGTGACAACACCGTTCTCTTTGCCAACCCCAAAGGCATTCTGATGGCACCGGATGTCGCACAATTCTTTTGTGATAAACGCAATGAAGCGGCGTACGATGAAGCGGCGGCTGTGGCGGAAGGGTATAGGATGTTTACCGATAAGGGGCGTTGTCCGTTCGATTTGTTAAAGTATGGCGTGGAGCGGAATTTATTCCCCGAAGTACAGCTCCCCTTTGAGAATGGAAAAGAAATACTGAAGAAAAACTGGGATTTCATAGCCCGTTATTTCTTGGGTGAATATTATGAAGGAAGATAATTATGAGTAGTGTAAGAAGAAATACTTTTTCAGGTAATTCGCGTCCTAAAAATAGCGGAAAGCCCAAGCCTACCGGAAAACGGATCGGGAAGTCAAAACCTGCCAAGGCAAATAATCAGTTGAACAGGCGGGTGAAATAATATCTCCTGCATACACATACTGCACAAGATCGGTATGAGGTGAACACCGGTTGTTCAGGATTCTCCGAAAAAGGCAGTTTGTATGGACAGATAGAGCCGGTGTATGCAGGAGCTGTTACTCTTTACTCAGCCTTTTCGTCCTGTTGTTTTTGTTCTATCTTTTTGGTGACAAACTGTATTTTCAAGTTCGCTTCTTCCTGTTCCTTCTTTATCTGTTCGATAGATGACAGCAGTTGCGACAGCTCGTAAATACCGGCAAGTGCCTGTCTGTCGGCAGGAGTCATGGTGGTGGCATACTTACGTTCTCCGATGTATTCCACTTTGATGTTTTTGTCCCGGTTCAGATAGAGAAAACCTATTACGTTTCCGTCAGCTCCCATTTTATAATCGGCTTTTTCTATTTTTTCTCCCAAGTCTGCCGTTTCGTAGCTGTCTTTAGATGCCGGCGTTTCGGCAAAACTGCCGTCCGGTGCAGTTACTTTTACGGCAAAATGATGGATGTTATTTCCTCCGCAATAGATGGAAGTCATGCTCATCACTCCCTGTTCGCTCACCTGAAAGCGTAAGAAAGAGCGGTGCAGATTCTTTTCAACCGTCTGTGTCGGCCAAAAGTAGTTGCCTATCCGTTGGTATTCCGCATCTTTTTCCAGTACATATTTGTCTTTGATCTTTTCCAGTTCCTGCTGTTTGGTCTGCATAATGCTATCCAGGTAGACCAAAGTCTGTTGCTGCTCTTTCAGTTCCACCTGTTGCATTAGTCTGATACCTTCTCTTCGGGTGTCGAATGCCTTCGGATATAGAATTTTAATGCTGTCTATCTGTAGTTTGGCTTCGTTATAGTCTCCTTGTGCAAAAGCGCTGCGGGCGGCGTTCAATCTTTCACTTGCTTTCTTTTCCACATCATTGCCGCATGAAGCCAGTAATAAGGTAACACAGAGTCCTGCAATCAGTTTTTTCATTTTTTTATTCTTTATGTTTATTGTCGGCAAAAATACGAATTTAGTGTGAAGAGTGAAATGTAAAGAATGAAAAGTTGTACCTTTGCACTCCAAAAGTTATCTATGGACGGCACGAGGTCTCTTCCGGCCATTGATTTTTAATTTCTAAATACCTATTATGATAGAGTTGACTCAAGAAGAACTGAAACAACGTTTTAGCGATAAAATATTCGGGCAAATTTCGGAAACGGCCGATGCTCTCGGTTTGGAATGTTACGTGGTAGGCGGCTACGTTCGTGACATTTTTCTGGAACGCCCTTCTAAAGATATAGATGTGGTGGTGGTAGGAAGCGGTATCGAAATGGCCCAGGCTTTGGGGAAACATTTGGGTAAGGGGGCGCATGTCTCCGTATTCAAGAATTTCGGTACGGCGCAGGTGAAGTATCACGGGCAGGAGGTGGAATTCGTAGGTGCACGCAAAGAGTCTTATCAGCATGATTCCCGCAAGCCGATAGTGGAAGACGGTACTTTGGAGGACGATCAGAACCGGCGGGATTTTACGATTAATGCGCTTGCGGTTTGTTTGAATAAGGACCGTTTCGGAGAGTTGGTCGATCCGTTCGGTGGCATGAACGATCTGAAAGAGAAAACGATACGCACTCCTCTCGATCCGGATATCACATTCAGTGATGATCCGCTGAGGATGATGCGTTGTATCCGTTTTGCCACTCAGCTCGGTTTTTATATAGATGACGAGACTTTTGAATCTCTTTGCCGCAATCGGGAGCGGATTGAAATCATTTCCCGCGAACGGATAGCAGATGAGTTGAACAAGATCATCCTCTCGCCGGTACCTTCGAAGGGATTCATTGACTTGGACCGTTGCGGATTACTGGCTCTTATTTTTCCCGAGCTGGTAGAACTGCAAGGAGTGGAGACCCGCAACGGACGGGCGCATAAGGATAATTTTTATCACACACTCGAAGTGCTCGATAATATCAGCCGGCACACGGATAATCTTTGGCTGCGCTGGGCTGCCTTGTTGCATGACATAGCCAAACCTGCCACCAAGCGTTGGGAACCCAAAGCAGGGTGGACCTTTCACAATCATAATTTCATTGGCGAGAAAATGATTCCGAACATCTTCCGGAAGATGAAGTTGCCGATGAATGAAAAGATGAAATATGTACAGAAGATGGTGGGTCTGCACATGCGTCCCATCGTCATTGCCGATGATATTGTGACGGACTCTGCCGTGCGGCGTTTGCTTTTTGAGGCGGGTGATGATATTGACGATCTGATGACGCTGTGCGAGGCCGATATTACTTCCAAAAATATGGAACGCAAGCAGCGTTTTCTGAATAACTTCGCTTTGGTGCGTCAGAAACTGAAAGACTTGGAAGAGAGGGACCGTATCCGGAATTTCCAGCCTCCGGTGAGCGGTGAAGAGATTATGGAGATATTCGGACTTACTCCCTGTAAAGAGGTGGGGGCATTGAAAAGTGCTATAAAAGATGCGATTCTGGATGGTGTAATTCCGAATGAGTATGAGGCGGCCCGTACCTATTTATTCCAAAAAGCGAATAAAATGGGGCTTGTTCCCGTAAAGTAGAGTGGGATGTTTAGTAGAGTTTGTCTTCTGAATATTCCTAAAGCTGAGGAAGTTCATTGAAGTATCGTATCTATTTGGTGAGGATTCCAAAAGTAAAGAGGCTGGGTATCTCAAAATGAATTGAGTCCCGGCCTCTTTGATTTTTCCGGTTGTCACTATTCCTTGGAAAGCGACAGATCCTGTCAGTTTACTTCTTTAACAGTTTCACGGCGCGTACCAGTTTGCCGTCTTTCAATACTTGCCCTATATAGGCACCGCCACTGGCATTCACGCTGATGCGGACCGTTTCACCGGCAGCCACCTGCTGTGCTTTCTCACAAACAACCGCGCCGTTCATGTCACAGATGCGGACTGTATAAATACCCTCTACTGCGAATTTTACATTTACATGGTCAATAAACGGATTCGGGAATGCCCTTAACTCGGCTTCCAGATCCACCTCTTCAACCCCGTCCGGATCGCCAACCGTAATGAACTCAAAGGTTTTGGAGTCGGTACCCCATCCGTTCTCAAGAGTCAGAGTAGCAGTGTAGATTCCGCTCTTTGCAAATGTAACCCGTGCACTTCCCTTCGTGTCGGAACCGGTCACATTGGTTATGTCTCCCTTATTGATGCTCCATTTCGGAGAGGTCGTTACCGGATAAGAGGTTCCTGCAACAAAAGGACACCCCGGTGCGTAAGAGGCGGATTCCCATTGGAAGTCCCCTTCTCCTTCTCCGGCTCCGGCGATATAGGAATGGAGCCCTCCGGATACACCTTCCTTGCTTCCTTCATTCATGAACACCCCTTCTTCATCCGGGTCAGCCTCGTACGTCCAGTAACCGACCATGTTTTCCGGAATATTATTTATATCGACATCTCCCATGGTTGCCAATACCTCTTCAGTTGTCAGGGCTTTATTCCAGCATTGGAAGTTATCTAAGGTTCCGTCAAGTCCTCCGGCATCGAATGATGGTATACCTACGGCAATCACGTGGGCCTCTCTCAAACCGTATTGATTTCTTGACTTCCAACCGGGATCTCCTGTGGATTTGGCACTACCGGGCATTTGATATGCTGTGACTTCTTGTTTCTCACCGTTAATATAGAATGTGAATTTGAAGTTTTTGGCGGCATCATAATCAAAAACATAGGCCTGATGTGTCCAAAGCCCGGCCTCTAATCTTGAGTTGTCATAGAAATAGTGTAACACATAACCATCGTTGGGATCTCCTTTTCCTCGGAATGACATCCTATCGATACCTCCATTTCTCTTTATGTGAGACCACATGAATCCCCAGTCCGTCATCGGCCATCCCTCTTTCTTATCACGGATATGCAGCATGTTGTTCATTTCAGCGTTGAAACTGTTTATTTTAACCCAGAAAGCGATAGTGAAAGGTTTGTGGGCCTCCAGCTCCATTTCCCCCGCTTTGAATCCGAATCCCAACTCTCCGGCATTCAGCCCTCTTGAGCTTGAGCCGTCCGCATCGCGTCCGGTATAGGCCATCTCGACCGGTTCGGCCGTTCCTACATGCACATCCTCTTCCTCACCGTTGGCTTTCAGGCTTAATATCTGAGGCAGCGCTCCCACGCTTCTGTTGGTGATCTGTATGTATCCCGGGAATTTTCTGGTGGTTTCCACGCGTTCCCCGTCCGCATTCGCCTGCGGTCCGGTCAGCGCCAGCGCGTAGTTTCCTATTTCAGTGAGTCCTTCAGGTACGGAGAACAGCGTGACCCCTTCCTGTTTCATTACGGAGTTCCCTTTGCTGTCCAGTATCTCCCAGGTACCCGCCTCGTGCTTCGGGTCCACATAGTAGATCTCGAAATCCTCTCCGGGCTTGATCGTGGTTTTCGTAATCCGGATGTTGTCGTCAATGACGTATTCGCCGGTCGGGAGATAGTCGTCCCATGCGATTTCCGATTCGGACTTCATGTCGAGTGAAACGGCCGATACCCCGAAACGGACTTTCGCTCCGGATACTTCATAATCAATCGGGAACGCGAAGAACATGCCGGCCCAGGAGGTGGTGGCCCCTACCAGTACAGGATCCTTGCCTTCCTGCTGTGCATAGAGCTTGAACATGGAGGTCTTTACGTCCAGGTTGTAGCAGACCTCATTGCCTTTGTCGTTCGGCATTTCAAAGATGATCTTCCCGTCTATTCCGTTATGGTTTGAAACCAGGACTTTGGTAGCGGTTATGACCGGTTTTTCCGGAACGGTAGAGGTGGCGGTACCGCGCACAATAGAGAATTCTCCTAAATACAGATTCAGGTCTTTCGCATTCTTGAAATGCAGTGCCACCATGGCCAGTTCCTTTCCGTTGAGCACGTTCAATGCCCCGGCGATCCTGAATGTCTTTTCCACCCATTCCCCCACCTCGATGGAGGAGCTTTCCATCACTTTCAGGTTGTTCTCTCCCAATACGGTATTCTCGTTTCCTCTGGCAGAGAGTGCCAACGTCATGTCGGCACTGCCTCCCATAACCTTGTACCGCACCGTAATGACATCACCCGCCGCCAGAGCGAATTCCGTCTTGAACACATGCAGATACTCATCGCTGTGGGTACCGTGTACGCGCAGCAGCGATCCGCCCATCCATGCGTCGTCCCATACAAATTCGGCATCCAGACCCGATGCGGGAACGTCCTTGGCGTCGCGTCCTATGAACTTGCTCGAGAACCACCAGCGCCAGGTGGGCAGGTAGTCCTGAATGCCGATATTGTACCATTCGCCGTCCGACCAGCGCTGTCCTTCCCAATTGAAGAACTTGCCGTTGCCGACATTGAAGTAGGTGATGAACGGCTCTTCGGACAGGTCCCATTTCAGCGAGCTTCTTGCCGTCATGAATTTGGACATTCCGAAAAAGCTGTAGTTGTTTGCGTTGTAGTTCATGGCACTGGTTACGGGCAGGTCATTCACCGGATTTCGTGCTCCGCTGCTGAACCACCGTTCGACGCGCAGCATATAGGTACGCTGCTTGACTTCGGGTAAGGCCCCTAACTCTCCGCGTGATTCAAACGGCATGTTCTCACTGTGGGCTCCCCAAAGGCCGATGGAAAGGTTCCTTTCCTGCAGAAGCGGCCAGCGGGTTCCGTACTTCGGCTCCGCTCCCTGCATGTTGAAACCGCAATACAGGTCCAGCGGGTCCCGTCCCATCTTCTCCGCATTGGCAATGGACGTTTCCATCCTGGACACATTGTTCCAGTTGTAATTGAAGAACAGCGACACCCTTGCGTTGTCCCCATCCCCGAATGTCTTCTCGTTATGCGATCCCAGTCCCTGGTCGAAAGTGATGTTTCCGGTATCATCGGTCCCGTCGTACCAGAAGTTCTCAAACAGCGGGTTCTTGCCGGATGTCCTTTGCAGCCTGTGAAGGTCTGCGTGGTATGTCCGCAGGTTTTCAAGGAGTGTCAGATCCCCGGTGGAGAATTCCGAATTATATCCCAGTCCGTCTATCCCGTAATAGTCCAGGAAGTCGGCCATCTTTTCCGCTCCGATTCCGGTGATTTTCGTCAGCTCGCTTCTCCAGTTGGCGTTTAACCCCCCATAGGGTACTCCCGCCACCACGGAAACTCCGATCCCGTTCTTGTGGGCCACGTCGGCAAAGCTTCCCGGCATCCTTACAAAAGGAGCGGACCAGTTTCCGTAATGTGTGATGTACGGCCACATCGGGAACACCTCACTGTCAAACACCCCGTTCGGCAACGCGTTGTTCGGCGGTGTGCCCACCGGTACCCAGTACACCAGTTTCTTGTCGTTCCTGACGTCCAGCTGCTGGTTCACCTGCGTGGCCGAATTCCTGAAATGCTCCTTCGGCCTGACCCTGGAGATGAAGAAGTTGTCGTCCTCCGTCATCTTGTCCCCTTTGGACCATCCGGATAAAACCGTGCTGAAGTCCGACCCCGTCTTTCCCCAATCGATGTAACCTTCCTGCAGTTTCTGGGCATTTACCGTAAACGCAAGAAACGTCAGTCCCGAAAAAATAAGATACTTTTTTTTCATCGTCTTAAAATTTAAAATTAATAAAAATGCAATCTCCAACAAGCTGTCCGGGAAAAAGCCCCCTTCTCGTGCGGGCCTGCTTTCCGGACAGTATGTCATTTGTCTATGATCCTATGGATGCCTTGAAGGCAAAAGTCCTGCCGCCCACCTTCACCTTCACGTCCGCGGTGATGACGGACATGCCGTCGTCACCGTAAGCGACGGAGACGGTTCCGGATATGATTTCCGCCCTGGCGCCTTCGATATCCAGTGTCATGGCGTGTACGGAAGCGTTATAGCTCCCTTCGGGATCGGAGCCCGGGGCGAACCCCTGTATATAGATCCTGAACACCCCGTATTCCGAATCTTTCGGGGTCAGTATTACCGACAGTGCCGGCTCACCGTTGAAGGAGTCCTCGTAGAAGGCGTTTCCGTCCGCCACCGTATTCCCGTCCGTCAGTACGATGTCCTTTTCAGGAACCGGGAGAACCTTGATGGGGCTTTCCGTCGTGACCTTTCCCGCGGCCTCCGCTCTGAACGAAGCCTTTCCGGCTCCGAATGCCGTGATGGTGGCCACCGACGAGTCGTCCTCATGAGGTACCGCCACGGCGATGTCCTCATCCAGCGAGGTCCAGGTCACGGGATATGTACGTCCGGAAGCCGTCTGTACGTTTGCCTTCCATTCCACCTCTGTCCCCACGAACATCGTCAGCGGGTTTCCCGGTTGCCATATAATCTGGCTGACCTTCTCGGTTATTTCCAGAGGCACCTTTATCGTCTTGTCGTTTGACGTGATGATGAGGTTGGTATTCCCCTCTTTCAGCCCCCTTACGCGCATGGCCCCGCCGTCATATCCCAGAAGTTCGGCGAACGTCCCGTCCTCGACCGTAAAATGCGGCTGGTGGTATGCGTAGGAGGATAACGGCTCTACCGACGGTATCACCAATACCGTAGCCTCCATCGGGACAGAGTAGCTGTCCTTGTCCGTACGGATGCTCTCCACGGGATACCGCAGCCTGTAGTCCTGCACATCGATGGTCGCCGTCGCTTCAGCACCGTAGCATGAGAACCTGAACTGTGACGTGCCCTCAAACGCGGCGGAGCGTAGCACGATGTATGCGTCATGCCCCCTGAACCCCACAATCTCCACATCGCTTTTGACCATTTGCACCGCGTTTCCCGTAGCGGCCCAGCTGTAGTACGGCAGGGCGTTTTCCAGATCGGCATTCTGTGCCGGCGTGATCCGTGTATGCAGCCAGACCGTATCCTCCGCATTGATGTCCATCGTGGTATAATACTCATAAGTGGGATAGCTGAAGTCTGAGGAGAACGACGGCTCCACCACCGGGCACAGCACCACTTCCGTTGATGCCTTCTTCTCATTGCCGGCCGGTCCGACCGACAGCGTGACGGTGGCCGTTCCCGACTCTCTGACGGAGGCGAACGCATATCCCACCATTCCGGTCTCCCTGTTCACCTTCAGCGGCTTCTCCTTAGGCTTCACCAGTCCCTCATCCGAGTTCTCCACCGCTGGTGCATAATCCAGCAGCAGCTCCTTCGGCCTGACGGCGAACCAGATGGTGTCAAAATCACTGTTGTAGGAATAATAGGTGTCCGCCAGGGCTCCCACTCCGTCGGCGATATGGTTGGTAACCGTCATTCTCGAGAGGGCGTATTTCCCGTTCTGCAGGGTTGCCCTCATATTGGTGGATTTCCCCTGGGCCCCCTCCACGGCCGTGATGCTGCCGTTCTCGAGTTTTAATACCCGTCCGTCATCCACCGACCATTTCACAGGCGCATCGATCACGTCACCGCTCACGTTGCTGACCACGGCTCTTGGCGTCACCGTATCCCCCAGCATGATATACCCGTCCTTGGGGCTGATTTCAATATAGATTTCCTCGGCTCCTTCCAGCGTGTTGTCTTCCTTGCATCCCGCAACGGAGAGAAGTGCGGAAAAGAAGACGCTCAAAAAGAATATGTTTCTGTATTTTTTCATTATCTGTTTTTTTTAGGGTTAAAAATTAACGGGGATCACTGTCTTCCACTGGCTTCCGTCTTCGATGATCTCTCCGCGGAGTTCCGTCTCTGTATCCCAGAACAGGCGTGTCCCTCCCGTATTCGGACCTCCCAGAGCCGGGATCATGCTTTCCTGAAACTCCTGTTTGTTGTTTTCGTCCTCCACCAACGGGATGCGCCGTATCTGCAGTTCGGAATCCACATCTTTCATGTTGTTCAGCTTGACGGGGAACAGGCGCGGATACCCTGTCCTCCTGAAATTGGTCCATGCCTCGGCCCCCATCGGGAAGTTGGCGATGTATTTCTGCGTGATGATTTTTTCCAGTTTCAGCTCGTCCGTGTCGCTCTCATTCCATTTCACCCCTGCCGTCACGCGGCCCTTTATGCTGTTGCCCGGCGAATACGGGTCCTGGTAGTCCACGGCCTTGACGGTCTCCATGTTCAGGTATTCCGCAATGGAGGCCTCGTCATTGAAGTTGTTCTCGTTGAAAGCCAGCCGTATGCCCTTTTCGTAGAGCTCCTTTGCCGTGCCTCCCATGTTCCATCCTCTCAGGGCGCCTTCCGCCCTGAGGAATAGGGTCTCCACCCGTTTGAAATAGGCCTTGGGCATCATCCGGATATTGTGGGAGGAGGCGGAGAACGGCCCGTAACCGGTCTGCACATTGCTCTTGTTTATCATGGCTATCCCCTGCCGTATGCCTATATAGTCCTGGTTTTCACCGATACCGGAGAAACTTCCGGTGTTTGTGTTGATCGGTGCCGCGTTCTTGTCGAACCAGATTCCCAACAGCGGGTTCTCATAGCGTTTCATGATGTTTTCCAGGGAGGCTCCCAGCCGGACGTCCATCCAGGCCTTGCTGATCGTGTACAGCGGATGGTCCTCGGCCGTGTCCTGATAGTAATACCCTATGTCATAGGCGTCATTTTCCGTCAGTACACCGATCTCATCGTTCACGGCGGCTTCCGCATGGAGTTGCGCTTTGACCGCATCGTACTTGACGATGTTCATGGCCATCCGCAGCCTGATGGAGTTTGCGAATTTCACCCAGCGTCTCCAGTCCCCCCTGCTCAATGAGCTTTTCGAGTCTTCTATGTTGCTCCATTCGGCAGCCGGCGTCTGCTGTTTTTTCAGGATCCGGACGGCCTCCTCCAGATCGGCGAATATCAGTCCGTAGACGTCCGCCCCCTTCTCATAGGTCAGCGGCGGCGTACGCTTCACCTTCCTCCAGTCGCTGAAAGGCATACATCCGTAAAAATCGGTCACCTCATGCCCCACGTAGGCCTGGATGATCAGCGCCACCGCACGCCATTCCGGCTTGCCCAGCTCCTCGGCATGGAACACCGCATTCTTGGCCTGTATGAACACCGTATTGCTGCGGGGACCTCCCAGATAGTTGTTCGGATAGGTGTACAGTGTGGGCAGCGGGCCTCCGAACGTGAAATTGTTCTGGCTCGTGGTCCAGTATCCGGCGTAATTGTCAATGGAGTTGGAACGTTGGTACTGGTACTCATGTCCCTTGGACAGATAGTTGATCATCTCCGGGATCGCCGCCTTCAGCTCGGCTTCCAGGACCGATATGTCCGTGGCTCCCAGCCCCTCTTCCCCCTCGGAGTCGTTGACCTCCTCCTGATTTCCGACGATCCATGGGTAGGGGTCCAGGTATTTGTCGCCGCAACCGGCCGTCCCGACTGCTATAAGGAGTGTCAGAAGGCAATATCTCAGCATCGGTATTCCATTTATTCTTTTCATATCTTCTGTTTTAATAAATTGTCATATTTCGTTGTCCTTAAAAATTCAGCTTCAGGTTCAGCCCGTAGGAACGGACCGTAGGCAGGGAGTAGGAGTCGATGCCCGACATGCCGTTGGCGGCGGAGACTGAGATGTCCGGATCGACCGGTGAGTTCTTGTACAGGAAGCAGACGTTCTTGACGGTGAGGGAAGCGGTGAGGTGGCGTCCCTTTCCCAGCACATTCTGGAACATATATCCCAGTGACAGGTCGCGCAGCCGGAAATTGGTCGCGTCATAGATGTAGTCCTCCATCGGGTTTGACCCTACCGTGCGGTAATACTTCTCCACCGATACCTTCTGTCCGTCAGGCAGGGTCTTCAGGACGTATTCCTTCCCGTTCTGCGTGACCCGCTCCCCGTAGAGGCGGTCGTCGGCCGATCTCTCCGACAGTCCGTAATAATCCCTGTCCGGCTCGGTCAATGACATGACCTTTCCCCCGATTTTTCCGTCGATAAGGAAATAGAGCGTCAGGTTTTTCCAGGTGAACGTATTGCTCCACCCCAGGTTGACCGGGGCTGTCGCATTCCCCACAAAGGTCTCGTATTTTCCGGAAGCCATGGCGGGGACGGCATTCTCGTAGTCTCCGGCATTATTCACCATGATGCTTCCGTCCTCATTCCTCTCAAAGCTGTTGACATAGATGTCGCCGAATGATCCTCCCTCCACGTATTTGATCTTGAAACCGGCAGGGCCTGTCTGGACGGTATAGGGGGAGCCCGACTCCGTCTTGTAGGTCTCAAGTATCCTGTTGTTGTTATAGGCGATGTTGAAACCGGTTGTCCAGCGTAGATCCGGAGTGATGGCCCAACGGTAACCGGCCGAGAACTCCACGCCGTAGTTCCTGATCTTTCCGGTATTGACCGGCTTCTCCTCTCCGGTGCTTGTCGTCACTTTCATGAACTGGTTCTTGAGCGTGGCGTTGTAATAGGTAATGTCAAAATTGAGCCTGTTGTCGAACATCCAGACCTCCAACCCCGCTTCATAGGCGGTGGTGGTCTCCGGTTTCGGGTCGTCGAACGTGGGCGGCCGTGAGGATATGCTTCCGTCGCTGAAATTGTATGTCTGCCGTGCGTAGAACTGGTTCGGAATCGGGTTTCCCACCACCGACCAGCTTCCGCGCAGCTTCATCTGGTTCACCGCCGGCATTTCCCAGGGGATCACCTTGTCCAGCAGGATGTTGAGACCGGCCGAATAATAGTCGAATGAGGTGTATCCGGAAGCCGGCTTTACGAACTGCTGGAAGGACTGCGCCCATTCCAGACGGTAGCTCCCGTCCACGTATATCCTATCCAGGAAGCCGATTGACGCGGTCGCGAAGGTGGCGGTCGACCAGTCGGAATAGTCGTATGTGTCTTCCGCCCTTGTCGCGCTCCCGTTCGGATTTCCGGGCCGCTTGCTGGCCGAGTTCTGCGGGACAAATGCATTGGGGATTCCGGCCGTATCTATTTCGGTCGTGATATTGTGCGACCGGCTGTAGGACCTTGAAAGGCTGGCACCCAAGGCGACATTCAGGTCGATCCGGTCATTGATCCGTTCGTTCATGGTGACCATGTGGTCGTTGTAGATATCCACGGATTTACCGCTTGAGGTCCAATACTTGCCTCCCTTCCCCTGCGATTCCCGCATTGCCGTGGCGTATTCCGTATTCAGGCCGGAGCTTAAGGTCATGTCTACGTTGACCCGTGCCTGGTAGGCGATGTTTTTCCATATCCTCACCTTGGCTGTCAGGTTTCCGAGTATGCGGTCCTTATAGCTCTCTTCGTTCATCATGTTGGCCAGCCAGTACGGATTGTTGAGGTGCTGGTCGTACCAGTACCAGGTCTGGACCGGCTGTCCGGCCAGCTTGGGATTCCCTCTCGACGTGTCATATACCATCTGGTCCTCGGAGGTTCCCGTATGCTGGTAATGGTTCCGGAAATAACGCATGTCCACATTGGACGGCATTCTGTAAAGCGCGTGCAGCGGGCTCAGCACCCGTCCGATCACGGGGCGGTTGGTGGTTTTCTGGTGGATATAGTTTATGCCGGTGCTGATGTCCAGTCTCTTGTTGAGGAGGGAGAACGACTCCTTGAACATGAAATTGTGGCGGCTGAACTTGTTGTTGGGTACCATGCCGAACTGTGTCGTGTTATTATAGGAGAAGTAGGTCCGCGCCAGTTCCGTACCTCCGCTCATGGTAACGCCGTTGTTCAAGGTCAGTCCGGTATTGAAGAAGTCCTTCACGGGATCGCGGGGATCGGCCGTGTAATAAGTCTGTGAGGCGATATCGTCTGCCGTCATCTCGCTGATTTTCGGTCCCCACGCCTCCAGTGTCGCGTTCGGGGTCAGTCCGTAGACCTGTTGGGTCTTGGGATACATGAACAG
>CAVCAX010000328.1:0-2876 GCA_963599995.1 Coprobacillus sp. CAG:698 | reverse complement strand
CTCCTATCCGCATCATCTGTCCGGGACGTGTATACCGTAACGAAGCAATCAGCTATCGTGCACACTGTTTCTTCCATCAGGTAGAAGCGTTGTATGTAGACAAAGGTGTATCATTCACCGATTTAAAACAGGTATTGCTGCTTTTCGCTAAAGAGATGTTCGGTGCAGATACCAAAATCCGTCTTCGTCCGTCTTACTTCCCATTTACAGAACCCAGTGCGGAAATGGATATCAGCTGCAATATCTGTGGTGGAAAAGGTTGTCCGTTCTGTAAGCATACAGGTTGGGTAGAGATTCTGGGATGCGGTATGGTAGACCCGAATGTTCTCGAAGCTAACGGTATAGATAGTAAAATATACAGCGGCTATGCCCTTGGCATGGGTATAGAACGTATCACAAACTTAAAATACCAAGTAAAAGACCTTCGGATGTTCTCAGAAAACGACACGCGTTTCTTGAAAGAATTCGAAGCAGCCTATTAAGGAATTAAAAGTTGAAAGTTAAAAGTTGAAAGTCAACTTGTACTATCACGTCGTGCAGGTGCTTTCAGCTCTTAACTTTCAATCCCTTACTTTCTATTTTCAACTTTTAATTCTTTAAGTTCCCAACTTCTTTAATATTCAACTCTCAACCCATTAAGGCTTTCAGCTTATGAAGGATCGGCTCGTCACCCGCGATTACTGCCTCATATTGGCAGCAAATTTCCTTTTGTATTTTGCCTTTTACCTGATACTACCGATTTTACCCTTTTACCTGACTGAAATATTCCACACGGGAAACGCCACTGTGGGAATTGTACTTTCGTGCTATACCGTAGCTTCACTCTGTATCCGCCCATTCTCCGGCTACTTGTTGGACACATTGGCACGAAAGCCCCTCTATCTGATCGCCTATTTTGTCTTCATCTCAATATTTGCCGGATATATGTTGGCGGGAGTATTGACACTGTTTGTCCTGTTGAGAATTGCACACGGACTGGCATTCGGCATGGTAACAGTGGCCGGAAATACGATTGTAATCGACATCACCCCCTCTTCCCGACGCGGAGAAGCAGTAGGATACTATGGGCTGATGAACAATACAGCAATGAGTTTCGGGCCGATGACAGGTTTGTTTATGCATGACTCTTACTCTTTTGAAACGATCTTCCTTTGCTCTTTCATCTCCGGAGCCTTGGGATTTATCGCCGCCTGTCTGGTCAAAACACCTCCCAAACAGCCGGTAAAACGGGAACCTTTATCGCTCGACCGTTTCGTTTTGATAAAAGGCATACCGGCCGGCATTGCCTTGTTGTTGCTATCCATCCCCTACGGCATGACAAGCACCTACGTAGCCATGTATGCCAAAGAGATAGGAATTAGTCTGAGCTCAGGATTGTTTTTCACCTTCATGGCCGTAGGCATGGCGGTATCCCGTATGTTCTCCGGCAGGCAGGTCGACAAAGGACGGATCACACAGGTCATCATGCTCGGATTATATCTGGTATCCGCCTGCTTCTTTCTTTTGGCCGGTTGCGACGAACTGATGAAGATAAATCCGGAACTGACCGAAGTACTCTTTTTCATGATTGCTTTATTGTTAGGAGTAGGTTTCGGTACCATGTTTCCGGCATTCAACACCCTGTTTGTCAATCTGGCTCCCAACAACCAACGGGGCACGGCCACTTCCACCTACCTGACCTCCTGGGATGTGGGAATCGGCATCGGACTGATGGCAGGCGGCTATATCGCCCAGCTCACCTCTTTCGACATGGCCTACCTATTCGGCGCCTGCCTCACGGTCGTTTCTATCTTCTATTTCAAACTAAGGGTAGCTCCCCACTACCATAAAAACAAATTACGATGAGAAAGAAAGAACGTTATGATAGAGTAATCAACTGGTTTCAGGAGAATATACCTGTGGCCGAGACTGAATTACATTATAATAACCCGTTCGAACTGCTGATAGCCGTTATCCTTTCTGCGCAATGCACAGACAAACGGGTCAATATGATCACCCCGGCACTCTATCACGACTTCCCCACCCCGGAAGCATTGGCGGCAAGCAGTCCTGAAGTCATATTCGAATACATCCGAAGCGTCTCTTATCCGAACAACAAGGCCAAGCATCTGGTAGGCATGGCACAAATGCTGGTGAAGGATTTCAATAGTGAAGTTCCCGGCACGCTGGAAGAACTGATCAAACTGCCCGGCGTAGGACGCAAGACAGCCAATGTCATCCAGTCCGTCGTATTCAAAAAAGCCGCAATGGCAGTGGATACGCATGTATTCCGCGTGAGCCACCGCATCGGCTTGGTAGATGACACACATACCACGCCTCTCAGCGTAGAAAAAGAATTAGTGAAACATATTCCGAAAAAATTAATTCCGATAGCACACCACTGGCTCATTCTGCACGGGCGCTACACCTGCCTGGCCCGTACCCCGAAATGTGACAACTGTGGGTTGCAATCAATGTGCAAATACTTTCAAGAAGCTAAAATTAAGTAGCAAACAGTCAGAATTATAGCCAAATGGCTACTAAATTCTAATTACCGACTACTATATTCTAAAAAATAAATAGTAACTTTGCAGTCAATCGCGAAAAGAATACTAACACTTTTAAATAAATAGAGTATTATGACAATTGACAAATTTAACTTTGCTGGTAAAAAGGCATTCGTCCGCGTTGACTTCAACGTACCTTTGGACGAGAATTTCAACATTACAGATGACACACGTATCCGTGCCGCCCTCCCTACTCTGAAGAAAATTCTGTCAGACGGTGGTAGCGTAATTATCGGTTCTCACTTGGGACGTCCGAAAGGCGTTGCCGATAAATTCTCTCTGAAACACATTGTTAAGCACGTATCAGAATTGTTGGGTGTAGAAGTTCAG
>CAVCAX010000327.1:12689-13059 GCA_963599995.1 Coprobacillus sp. CAG:698 | reverse complement strand
AAATGAGAAACAAAAATATATTATTCAATGATTCATTTTGAAAATGAAGAAATTATAATTATGTTTGTGTACATTTTAAATATAACGATGGGGAACTCTACCAAACCTTTAGATATAACTGACAACAAATCTGTGATTGCTGCAATAAAGGGTAATGATAAACAAGCTTTCGAAGAGGTCTATCGTTATTACTTTTCCGGATTATGCGCTTTTTGTTCTCAATATGTTTCACTACACGAATCAGAAGAGATTGTACAAGACACAATGATGTGGCTGTGGGAAAACAGAGCCAGTCTGATAGCAGAACTCACACTAAAGACCCTACTTTTTACCATTGTAAAAAACAAAGCGTTAAACCGTATCACCCATC
>CAVCAX010000327.1:9814-12679 GCA_963599995.1 Coprobacillus sp. CAG:698 | reverse complement strand
CATCAGGAGATAGCCGAAAAGTATGAGAAAGAATTCGAAAACCCGGATACTTATTTAGAGAATGAACTCATCCTGCTTTATAACAAAGCCCTGGAAAAGATACCGGCTGAATTCCGAGAAGCATACGAACTGAACAGAAAATATCATTTCACGCATAAAGAGATTGCGGAAAAATTGAAAGTATCTCCCCAGACTATAAACTACCGGATCAGCCAAGCCTTAAAAATCTTACGTATAGAATTGAAAGACTACCTGCCGTTCTTATTACTTTTACACAATATTCAACTGTAGGACAAGCAGATAAACTTTTACTTCCGTATCATCCTTTCAGCCAGTAACCGACATTGGCTTCTATCTATTTTGCCATTACCCGTTAATGGGATTTCAGAAACGAAAAGTATTTTCCGGGGTTGCCGGTATTTGTGCAATAGGGTACAGATTTTCTCTTCTATACTCTCAATTCCGGCACTTTCTTTCAACAATAGCACCACTGCTTGTCCTAATTTAGTATCAGGAACCGATGTTATGGCAAACGGAACATTTATATGAGGTCTCAAAATCTCCTCCAATTCCTCTATCTGTATTTTTATCCCCCCGCTATTTATGATATTGTCTTTCCTCCCCAGCACCACAAAACTATGATCCGGATACAGTTGCACCACATCGTTCGTAAGCAAAATATCATCACAGACCAAAGGCGCCTTTATCACCAGCGTATTTTCCGGAGAGAGAGAAAGCTCCACAGATGAAAAAGGCCGATAATGCGATGATGCCGTAGGGCCGTTCAAACGCCTTAAGGCGATATGAGACAATGTTTCGGTCATGCCATAAGTAGAATAAATCTCTCCCGGCAGCAAACGTATCTCTTTTTCCAAAGCAACATCTATCGCCCCTCCTCCTATTATAAGGATATCCGTATGGCACAGCCGCTCCCTTTCCTGAAGCACCTGCAAGGTATTGAACACTTGTAACGGCACCATAGCTGCAAAACGAAGCGGCACGGTGACATCGGCCAAAGGATGTCCGGAGGGAGTACGCAAGATAAGATTCAATCCGGCAACCAGTGCGCGAACGACCATCATCTTTCCGGCTATATACTGCAAAGGCATACAGAGCAACGCCGTATCCCCTGCATGGAAATTCAGAAACTCGCAGGTTATGCAAGCACTTTGAATCATCTGTTCCTTGCGGACTGTCAAGACCTTCGGCGTTCCGGTAGAACCGGAGGTGTGTACCGTCATAAAAGGAGAATCACTGAACCACTCTGCCAGAAAACGGTATAAATCCAACAGGAAAGGAGCTGTATTATCTCCGGTAGCATTGTCAGATAAATACATCAATTCCGTCCGGGAATATTTTTTACCTTCCAATATCAAATTCTGCTCTTCTATATTCAGTTGCATACAGTCAATAATGAAACAGACCTCAATCTATCATACCATTCCCCAAATACCACAGGCAATCCTTCCTTACCTCCAGCGGCATATCCACATTATCCGTAAAAAGCGCACCGGTGCCAAGACCTTGCGGCAGAGGGTTATCGAATGTCGCACACCAGTGCGCTATCGCATTCAGTCCAATATTCGATTCCAATGCAGAAGTAATCCACCAACCGATATTTCTCTTTTCCGCTTCCCTTATCCATTCGTTTCCACCGGCCATTCCCCCGTGCAGTGACGGTTTGAGAATGATATACTGAGGACGGATGCTGTCAAGCAAGCATTGTTTCTTTTCCGGAATATTAACCCCAATCAATTCCTCGTCCAACGCAATGGGCAACGGAGTCTCAGCGGTCAGCCGTGCCATCTCTTCCCATTGTCCGGCACGGATAGGCTGCTCTATGGAGTGCAAGTCGAGTTCTGCCAAACGTTTCAATTTCTCCATGGCATCGGCAGGAGCGAAAGCCCCGTTGGCATCCACACGAAGCTCTACCTCTTTTGCAGAAAAATGAGAACGGATGAAACGCAACAGAGCCAATTCTTCTTCAAAATTGATAGCGCCTATCTTCAATTTTATGCAACGGAAACCGGTAGCCATTTTGGTCTCTATCTGTTCCAGCATCTTCCTGTAATCTCCCATCCAGATAAGTCCATTGATCGGAATGCCGGCTTCACCACGTGAAAAAGGCGTATCCCAAAGGTCGAAACGCCCTCTCTCCAAATGCCGGAAAGCAGTCTCAAGTCCGAAAAGGATCGACGGATAATCCCGAAGCGCCTCAACAGAAAAGCCCCCTTGCTCAACGACTTCATCACAGACACGAGCCAGAACAGACTCATATTCGGGCACATCGTCACAGCTCAAATTGGGAAGAGGAGCACACTCACCCATACCCACCCTATCCGGATATTCGTCGGATGTAAGATGAAGATACCACACATCCCGAGTGGTATAAGAGCCTCTTGAAGTCCCTGCCGGCTGTTTAAAATGAAGCCGGCGAGGAACAATCTTTATAGTATACATACGAAATCAAACTTTCTAAAATATTATACATCCGCATCAGCCCGACCGGCCGATCGATTCAGATGAACAGGCCTTATGGAAGTTTAGGGAACTGCTTAAAATCCGGTTTGCGCTTTTCGAGAAAAGCATTCTTTCCTTCCTGTGCCTCATCCGTCAGATAATAAAGCATGGTAGCATCCCCGGCAAGCTCCTGAATGCCGGCCTGTCCATCAAGCTCCGCATTCAATCCGGCTTTGATCATACGCAAAGCAAGCGGACTGAGCTGCATCATCTCTTCCGCCCACTGCACATATTCGTCTTCAAGTTGTTCCAAAGGCACTACCTTGTTCACCAGTCCCATATCAAGTGCCTCCTGTGCATTGTATTTCCGGCAGAGGAACCATATCTCGCGTGCTTTTTTCTGCC
>CAVCAX010000327.1:0-9785 GCA_963599995.1 Coprobacillus sp. CAG:698 | reverse complement strand
GGACCGGTCTGTCCGAAAATGGCATTATCGGATGCAATACTTAAGTCACATACCACATGAAGCACATGGCCTCCACCGATGGCAAACCCGTTTACAGCAGCTATAACAGGCTTCGGGATGCTACGGATCTGCTTTTGTACGTCAAGCACACTCAGACGGGGTACTCCATCTTTGCCGATATATCCGCCACGCCCCTTTACATTCTGGTCGCCACCACTGCAGAAAGCCTTATCGCCGGCACCGGTAATGACAACCACACTGATAGAGGCCTCTTCGCGGCAAATACGCAGCGCATCGCTCATCTCTCCGGTAGTGGTAGGCGTGAATGCATTGCGATAACGTTCCCGATTGATAGTAATACGGGCAATTCCATTATAATAATCGAAAAGAATATCTTCATATTCTTTGATTGTTTCCCATTTTCTTTCTGTTGACATAATTAAATTGGTAATTTTACGGTTAATGCTCAGTAATAAATGATTAGCAATGGCATGGCTGATGCGCATACGATGCTTATCACAAATCGTTCATCACTGATCACTGTTCATTCTATTTCTGTGATAATAATCTTTCAATATTCTGGCGTCCTTATTTTTATTGGTAAAGACCTCGACCAGTACCGGATGCTCCATCGGTTCCGGTTGTGTCAACATGGCTATGGCTTCCTCCAGTTGCACTTCATCTTCCACTTTCCGATAGAGAATGCCACGCTCTTCGGCCCAGCCACGGACTGACGTCTTATGAACTGCCGTTATGAATTTATGCGATGTACCGGACATTTCCAGTCCCGGCAGGGTATGGAAAATCTCCCCTCCTCCGTTATTCAAGAGGAGAATACGCAGATTGGACCTCAGGTTAGTATTCCACAAAGCGTTCATATCGTAGAAGAAGCTCAAGTCGCCAATCACTACAAAATTCAATTTATCCGAAGCCGCCGCATAGCCCACAGCCGTCGACAAAGAACCTTCGATGCCACTCGTTCCCCGGTTACAGCACACCTCAACCGATGTGGCAATTGTAAACAACTGCGCATAACGTATCACAGAGCTATTGGCCAAATGGAGTGCGCACTGCTTCGGCAAGGCTTTTATCAACGCACCGATGGCCGCCATCTCCGAATAAGGGAATTCCGGTTGCGGCAATTCCTTGCAATAGTTTTCCCACAGAAGAGGATATTGAGGAGTTTTGCTCTCCAGCAGAAAAGCAATCTTCTCAAGGAACTCAAAAGGATCCATCTCTATGACAGTAGTCAGAGAGCCGTAAAGATCGACTACCTCACCGTCTGCCGAGACATGCCAATGTTCTTTCGGAGGGTTCTTGCGAAGGAAGTTCTTCAACCGCTTGGAAACCACATGACCTCCATAAGTTATCAACAACTCAGGCACCATCTTTTCCTGTGTCTCCTCGTCCATGGCATAAAGTGCCACATCAAAATTCTTCACAGGAATACCGGGAATGGTCTGATTGCTGAGATGCTCGGTCAGCCATGCAAAATGCTTATAAAGCAGCTTTGAATATTTTTTCTCGAACAGATAAATAAGGTTCATCTGTCCGACGATAATCATACGCTTCTGATATTGGTTCAAACGCTTGATAAGTTCATTATAATCGCGATCATAGACGTTCAGACCTTGGTAACGGGTGATAACGCGTACCTCAGGAAGGGATTCCACGGTAAAACGGAATAACGGTTCGGTAACCGGAACATTAATATGCACCGGTCCTTTCCCATGATGATGCGTCTCAAGCAGGGCCTCATTGATGAGCCGGTTGCAATACCACTCATCCTCATCTGTATAAATCTCCGGCAGGCTGACCGATTTCTTCACCAAATGACCAAAGACACCGGGCTGCGGCAAGGTCTGCCCGTCCATCTGACCGATCCAGGCAGCAGGACGGTCGGCAGAAATAACAACCAGAGGTACATTCTGATAGAATGCTTCGGCCACAGCCGGATGCAAATTAAGCAATGCCGTGCCCGACGTGCAGCAGACAGCGGCCGGTTCTCCCCCGTTCAGAGCCAGTCCGATAGCAAAAAAGCCGGCACTCCGCTCATCCGTTACCGGATAACAGGTAAAAGAAGAATGTGTGGAAAGCGTGTGTACCAGAGGTATATTACGGCTTCCCGGACACAGCACGATTTTTTTTACTCCATGAGCTTCAAGCAATGCCACTAACTGGAGGATATTCTTTTTATCTGTATACATGGTAAATAATTATTCAATGTGCCAATATGCCAATTGCCGTGCGGCATATACTGTGTGACAAATGCTGTGCGACAAATATGTGTGACAAACGCTGTACGACAAATATCATGCGGCATATAGGCATGTCAGCAGATTATTAAATTTTTCATTGTTCTCATTTTCTTTTCTGTCTCCTGCCACTCATCTTCCAATTCGGATGAGGCGAGCAAGCCGCCACCGGCATAAAGGGTCAATGCCTCCGATGTTATGTTCATACATCTCAAGTTGACATACAAATCAGTTTTCCCATCCGGATTCAACATGCCGACAAATCCGGAATAATAACGCCGTTCATGGCTTTCGTGCTCCTGAATAAAGCGATAAGCCTTTTCTTTTGGAAGCCCGCAAACCGCCGGTGTAGGATGCAGCAGTTTAAGCAAATCCCCCAAACGGTCATTATCCGGCAATGAGAAATAAAAATCGGTTTTCAGATGAGACAACGCTCCGGCAAAAGCCGGATAAGGGCCGGATTCTGCCGGCTGTATTCCCAAAGACAACAACTGACTCCGGACGTAAGAAACGACATACTCCTGCTCTTCCCGGTTCTTATCATTCCACTCTTGCGGCAGTTCTCCGTTTTGCAAGGATTGTGTGCCGGCCAGAGCAACTGTATTCCATTTATTCTCTTCGCCGGAAAGAATTATCTCCGGAGTGCTGCCCAGCCATGCCCCGGTATGTGGAGTGTAACAAAAATACACATACGAATAAATGTACCTCCTGCATGCCTCATAAAATGCGGCAGCGGGAGAAAAATGAGGCGGCACATCCAAATTCCGGCTACGAGACAGCACCAACTTATCAAACTCCCTTCTTCTCAAAGCATCCATGAAAACATTGAAGCAGCCGGCATACTCTTCCGTAACCGATTGGTTTTGTTGCGATACAGACCGGCTATTGAGCATCTGCCGATAGACATCCGGCTGTATTCCGCCCGGGCATTTCAACGTGGAATCAAATCCGGCAACCTTCTCTTTCTCAGGCTTCAGCAGCACGATCGGCGTAGTCGGCCCTACTTTAAAAGGAGCGATCACAAACCCGGACAGCCCGTTCAACTCTTCAATATCGTATAGCAAGACAGAAGAGTCTCCGGAATCTCCCGACACGAAATGAACCACCTTTTCACCCGGGATACGATAAATGGCAAAAGAAATCCGATGTTTTATTAACCGGTCTATACCGGCACAAATATCCTGTTCCAACGCATCCATCACCCTTTTTTCAATATACTGTTGACCACCCGTACCGAAGATACCAGCTTGGCGGTCGAAGTAAACACATCCACATTCCATACGTGTGACGAACGTCCCTTATGAACAATGGTAGCCACCGCACGGACCGTATCTCCTTCGTGCGCCGAGGAGATATGATTTCCGCTGACCTGCATGCCCACCACTATCTCATCGGGCTTGCAAAGTATCATCGACCCCAATCCGGCAACCGTCTCAGCCAGCGCCAAAGTGGCTCCTCCGTGCAGAATGCCGAAAGGCTGACGGGTGCGCTCGTCCACCGGCATGGTGGCCTCCACCCTGTCTTCGGAAGCATAAGTATATTGAATGCCCAGGTTACCCATCAGAGCATGACGGGCACGTTGGTTCAACTGGTCCAAAGGAATTTCCGTCGGACGAATATCGGCAAGTATTGCTTTTTCCACCGCTTCCGCCACCCCGTCTTCGTCATTGGAAGCGGTAATCCGGTCGGCACATACCTTCACAGAGTCCTGTGCATTCCCCATTGCAATCCCCAGTCCGGCAGATTGTATCATCGAAACATCACAGACGCCGTCGCCGATGGCAATCACCTCTTCCGTACGGACATCCAGCTTCTCGAGCAAAGCGCCCAGTGTGTTTGCCTTATCGATAGAGCAAGGCACTACCTCAAGGAAATAAGGCTCCGAACGGAATACGTCCAACGCCCCGTTCAATCTTTTACGCCAGTGCTCCTCAAGCCCTATCAGCGCCTCTTCATCGTCACTGACCAACATACACTTGCAGGGTGCAAAATCTACGCCGATAGAAAACTCGGGCTCTGCGATTATCTTCAAGCCGTTCAACAGCGCTTCCCGGCGTATGTATTCGTTTTCGGGCGAATCGGTAATAATCGTATCATCGTGATAGGTAAAGATAGCAAAACCGTTCTTACGGGCTTTCTTTTCCAGATAAGGCAACATTTCGGGATTTATTCTGCGTTCAAACAGCAGTTCGCCATTCTGTGCATTGATAATCTGCCCGCCATTATAAGACAGGATAAAGCCTCCGTAGTTTCCAAGTTCCAAGGTTTTGGCCAAGGGCATAAGGCCGTATGTCGGTCTGCCGGAAGCCAATACGATACGCACGCCCATCTGCTGCACTTTCAGGAGGGCAGCCAGTGTACGTTTACTTATTTCCTTTTCACTGTTCAGCAATGTTCCGTCTACATCAAGAACTAATAATTTGTACTTCATGACTTATCGGTTTTGGGGTTCTTGACAGCAAAGGTAGGATTATTAAATTAAAAACACATCATGATAATGACACAAACCCATATAAAAAAACTACGCGACAATGGTTTTACCCGCTTGCCGCGCAGTTCTTTCTACTGTTTCCAATACCTACTTTTTAATCCGGTCTCCCATTGTCAGCTCCAATGTTCCGCCGTTCACAATGTCCTGGTGAGTAAAGAAGGGTTTATCCAGCGGCTTTCCGTTCAGCACCATGGACTGAATGTATTTATTCTCCCGGCTGTTGTTCTTGGCAATCACTGTGAATTTCTTTCCATCCTTCAAGTTGACCGTAGCTTTGTCAAACAACGGACGCCCGATCGAATACACCGGTTTACCGGGACATACCTGATAGAATCCCATTGCATTGAGAATATACCATGCAGACATCTGCCCGCAATCTTCATTGCCCGACAGACCGTTCGGGTCGTTGAAATACAACGTATGCAATACACTGTCCACCAGCTCCTGGGTTTTGTAAGGCAGGTCCACATAGTTATACATGTGGATAATGTGATGGCTCGGTTCATTGCCATGCGCATACTGCCCGATTAATCCGGAAATATCGGCTGAAATCAGCTCGCCTTCCAGTGAAGAGTCAGCGGTAAAGAGTGAGTCGAGCTTACTGATAAAGCCCTCACGACCTCCCATCAGTTCCACCAATCCGTCTATCTGATGAGGGACAAACCAAGTCCACTGCCAGGCAGTACCCTCGCAATAATCATCGTTGCGGTGTGTAGACGAACGGGGGCTGAAAGGCGTGCGCCAGTTCCCCTCGCTATCCAACCCGCGCATGAAACGGGTAGTCGGATCAAAATAAGTCCTATATCCTTCGGCAAACTTCGCATATTTGTCATGATTGGCTACATCGCCGAGGCTTTCGGCAAAGACAGAGATGCACCAGTCATCGTATGCATATTCCAGTGCTTTGGCAACAGCCTCGTTGTCTTTGTCGCAAGGCACATAACCGATCTTATTCTTCCAGTACTTGGCCTGCGGCATCAGATGAGGCAATACCAACGGAGGGCACTTGATGCCGGCCGTATCGTATTCGGCTACCCGCAGGCAGGCTTTATAGGCTTCATTGACATCAAAATCGCGGTATCCCTTCATGTAAGCGTCTACCACCACGGGCACCGCATGGTATCCGATCATCGTGCCGGTATAGTTTCCTGCCAATTCCCACATCGGGAACACGCCGCCTTCACGGTGTTTCTGGATAAGAGAACGGATAAATGCTTCGTTCAGATCCGGATCGATAATCGTCATCAGCGGATGATAGGCGCGGAAGGTATCCCACAAAGAGAATATGGTATACATCGGAGCGTTCACATCTCCCTGATGCGCCTTCAGGTCCATCCCTAAATAACGGCCGTCCACATCTGTAAAAAGATTGGGCTGCATGCCGGTATGATAAAGGGCTGTATAGAATATGGTCTTCTGTTCTTTATCATCTGTATCGATGTCTATCTTTGAAAGATAGTTGTTCCAAGCCGCGCGGGCTGCACTACGGACACCCTCAAAATCCCATTCCGGAATTTCCGCTTCTACATTCTTACGCGCCCCATCCATATCGACAGCAGAGATACCTACTTTTACGTATACCTCTTCATTGGCTTTTGTATCGAAGTGGAGCAACACCTTTGCGGTAGGCAGCAACGGACCGCCCTCATCAAGAGCCATCGGTTGGGTTACCATAGTATAAGTAAACGGTTTGGAAAACTTCGCGTAGAAATTAATGTATTGGTCAAAAGCCCAGAAGACTGTCTTTTTGTGTCCCCGGATCTCTGTGTCACTGATAACCTCCAATACCATCTCTTCATTCCTCTGGCGTTGCAAGCTGTAATCAAAATCCAAGATAAATCCGGATCCGGTAGATTCAGGGAAAGTATAACGGTGGATAGCCGCACGTTTGGTAGCGGTAAGTTCGGCTTTCACATGATAACGATCGAGCATAACCGAATAATATCCCGGCTCCGCTACTTCATTCTGATGGGAAAAGGCGGAAGCATACGCCATTTGCTGGCTTTCCGATCCCATAGAGTGATACTCCTGTTCACCCACCGTAGGCATCAGCAAGACGTCACCATAGTCACCACAGCCTGTGCCGTTGAGGTGTGTATGAGAAAATCCATTGATGGTAGAATCATCGTAATAATAGCCGGAGCAAGCGTCCCACTGATAAATACGTGTATCAGGGCTTGGCTGAATCATGCCATTAGGCACAACTACCCCCGGGTAGGTATGCCCATGTCCTCCGGTTCCAATAAATGGATTTACGAAATCCGTGTAATCCTGTGATGTGGATGTCTGAGTACAAGCGCCCATTCCCAGTAACAAAGAGCATCCGATTAGTGCAGAAATAAGTTTCATATTTATTCGTTTTTTTGAAATGTTTCAATACGCATCAGTATAAGAAAGCAAAAGTGTCTCCTCACCATAAAGCAAAAGTGTGTTCTCACTATAAAGCAAAAGTGCATCCTCATTGTATAATACAACTGAGAGAGCAAAAACACTAATCACTAAAGTGACAAAATTAGATATAAATCCGGAATTATATACTGATGAAATAAGAAAACGTCAGAACTATCCCTATCTTTACGGCGTGGAAGGTATTGATGGGCAAGCTTCGCAATAAAGAAAGGCACTCTATAAATTCGTACAATCTTCGTTGTTTTTTAACCGTTTCACAGTTGTGAGACGTGCTTTTCACAGCTGTGCGACGATCGTCTCATGACTGTGAAAAGCACGTCTCTCAATTATGAAAAGCATAAAATTCTTGAGATTCTTTCTTTATCGCCGCTTATATGGTTCACGTTTTCAGGCTTCTATATAACATGTTGTATTGCTATTTCGATTTTATTCCAACGGAATGACGGGCGGGACTTTTAAACAAGCAAGTGATATAACCTTAACGCCATCAGGCCAAGTGTCTTTCCAAATACTGCTGCAAAATACGGGCGTGATTATATACCGGCTCCTTAGATGCATAAAGCAGAGTCACTGTTTTATACGATGAAATCTTAGCCAAGAAGGCCTTCATTGCGGCAGATTCTTCCAGTTCTTTTTCATACATTGACGCAAACGCTTCCCAGCGTTCGCTGATATCTCCATGAAACCACATCCGCAAATCGGGTGAAGGAGTGATATCCTTTTCCCAGACATCGTACTTCAAGTTCTCCTTTTTCATACCACGAGGCCAAAGACGGTCTACCAGCACACGATACCCGTCCGTTTCAGCAGGCTCTTCATACACCCGTTTAATTTTAATCTGAGTCATAATTTCATCTTTTATATAGTAAAGTAACCGATAACCCCAAAAATAGTTCTCCGGAAACGACATAAAAATGACCCGGACCGACCGAGGTAAATCATACCGCCTGCATCCATCCGGTTCACTTTAATCAAACAAGCCTATTTTCACTATCCATTATGATTACGACGCATATTCCCGTCTTTAGCTTCAGGACGCTGTCCGGGCTTTTGCCCCTGTCTTCTTGTCCATTCACTCTGAAACTTATGAGCATTCCCCTTTTCCAATTGATAAATCTTCATGATTTGCTTGGGAGAAAGTATTTTGCGGAATTCATCATAATACTTTTCACGTATATCCAACATTTTACGGCTCTGTGCAAAACGGTCTTTTATCGCTTTTTCCACTTCGGCATCCGTAGGCATTGGCTTCTCTTTCGGCTCTTGTGCTTTCTCCGAGGTCGCCGTGTTCTTTGCTTTCGGTTTTCTCGAATTACCGGTACGGCATTCACTCAGCTCCTTAAGATATTGCATATAGACAGGTGTAAACTTGGCGGCAGTAGCATCATCGAGCATCAGAGCTTTCACCACTTGGTTACATTGAGCCGTTTGAATCTTTTCTCTGTCCGGACGTTTTCTGTCCTGTGAGAAAGCAGATTGGCCATACATGGTAAAGACAGCCACAAGCATAAAAATAATTTTCGTTTTCATCTTTTGTTCTCCTTTTTTTAAATATGACTCATTAAAATAAAAATATATCTGTCTCCGAAAGCTCTGCCAGTTCCTGCAGTTCTTCATCCGACAGACTTGCAATAGCATTATCCATCATTTCGGAATTCCCCGACTCCGTCTCTGCCATCAGTACAAAATCAGACGGCTCGGACCTATCACTTTCCTCATGCAACAGCGGCATAAACAAGATTCCGGTCAGCAATGCAGCGGCAACAAGCATCACCGGAATGATGGCATGGATTCTATTCCGTTTAGGAGGCTCTTCTCCGCATGTACGGTCTAATATCTCACGCCGGTTGTCTTCAAAGAAAGCTTCGGGCGTTCTATAAGGCATCCGTTTTCCGATTTCATCAAAATCAAACTCTTTGTTCATAGTTCTAATTGTTTGCAATGTACTCCTTTATTTTCTCCTTCGCATAGTGATAATTCACCTTGAGTGTTTCCACCCGATCGCCCGTTATCTGACTGATAGCCTCATAATCGAGTTCGTCGTAATAACGGAGGTTGAACACAACCCGCTGCTTTTCGGGCAATTTCAAAACCGCGGTCTGAAACTTTACGGCCA
The DNA here is from genome assembly GCA_963599995.1 of Coprobacillus sp. CAG:698. Lineage (GTDB taxonomy): Bacteria > Bacteroidota > Bacteroidia > Bacteroidales > Bacteroidaceae > Bacteroides. The sequence continues at coordinate 514 of CAVCAX010000327.1, read as the reverse complement.
GTTCATTATCATAGTCTATATAATCGGAAGTTTTCAACTTATCAAGCAATCCCTCCTGTATCTCCTCGGCAGAAACCATCTCCGTCCTACGGCTTTTCAGAAAACGAAGACTTTCGTTGGTGGCTATCTTATAAATCCAGGTAGCAAGCGAACTCTCCTCGCGAAACTGTTTCAGATGCCGGAAAATACGGATAAACACTTCTTGAATAATATCTTCCGCATCTTCATGAGACACGACAAGACGCCGTATGTGCCAGTATATCGGTTTTTGAAAACTGTCTACCAACATCCGGAACCCGCGGTCCGGATTGGAAGCACAAACTTCTCGAATCTTATTCTCGTTTATCATTTATATTTTCTGAACTTTATTGGATTAGAACACAAACAAGGAGGAAAGTTAAAAGAGAGAAGAGTGTTTTTTGAATTTGTTAACGCCGCTTATAATCTATAGACATATCAACGCTAAGATGACACCACAGAGTTCACAGAGTAACACAGAGTAATATCTCTCGAG